>JAVEUP010000348.1:0-4429 GCA_034005525.1 Thermoguttaceae bacterium
GCGAAGGCGCCCTCCGCTACGTGGGCGAATTGAGCGTCGGGTGGACCCGGGAGGAAGGGGCGAGCTTCGCCGGACTGATCGAACGTTGAGCCCGCGACCGGATGGAATCGGTTGATGGCACGTCTGAACGAAGCGGGCGACCTCAAGGGGGCCACACTCAGACCGGACAATGCTAGCCACGTCCGGGGCAAGCTGGCAACCGCCCAACGTGAGTTGGGAGCAACGGTAGAGCCCTCCAGCTCGGGACGGGCAGTGCCCAAGGTGGTGCCCCGGCGTGGCAGTGTGGTTCACAGGGAGAAGGTGGAAAAGGTGCCGAGTGGGTTTGGGGGTGGATAGTCTGTTCACTGTCACTTCGCAAAGGAGCAGTAAATGTCCAAAAGCAACGGACCACTTCAACACCGCGATTTTCCGAGGAAAGAGGAATTCACGGACTTCGCAGGCCGCAAACGCACGTTCACGGTCGAACGCGTCAACGTACCGTCTGGTGGTTACGGTATCCACGCCGTTGAAGACGTGGAAGGCGACGGCGGTTATGTATTCCGGGAGTTTTCAGCGGTGGATCCGTTTCACGCCCTGGGCAAGCTGCGACACAGGATTCGTAGGTTGCTTTCCATTCGGCATCTTTCCGAGGAAGGTGGGCGACTATCCCCGACGCACGATGTGGTGCGGGGACGGGTGGCATACGGTGGCGTCGTGGTGGACGGTATCTTTGTCACCTTCGAGCAGTTCAACGAAATGATCCAGACCTACGAGGGCTTCGATTTCAGCCTGAAGCTGGGCGACACCGGCGATGACTTGGCATGAGGCGACTCAGGGGCAAAGTCCCGATCAAGTGGCAATTATTGCCACTTGATTTTGCCAGGTTGGGCGACAGGGCAAAACAAGCAAGCTGAACCTCCGGGTGGCACAAGACGTTCGAGAACGTGCGACGGGCGCGCACGGCCTCTCCCGCAATTGTGCCGCGTTGGTAGTCGATCGAACGAACAATCTCTTGGAGCAGCTTTTCGGTGTTACCACTGTGACGGCTGGACATAGTGCTTATCGGCCACAGTCGCCGGAGCCTGGCCCAAGAAATACTGAGCAAACCTAGCGTAGTCCCGGTGCTCAGCGAGCTTATTCGAAGAGGTCTCTCGGATCAGCTTCAAAGGCTTCCTGTCCTTCCCCTTGATCTTCAGCTTGCGAAGGAGCCCTTCGTAGGCCGAGCGGATGTTATCCGTCTTCTTGACTTTCCCATCTACAATGGTCTCCAGCTTGAGGGGCCCCCCTTCGGTCATGATCTCCTGGCCGCCGATGTCGAGCATCACCTCGCGCAGGTCCATCGGCACAACCGTCACCTTGGCCTGGCCCTTCCAGAAGGCGTAGCGGCCCGGCGGCAGGGTCTCGGTGTAACGGCCGTCCTCGAACAGCACGCCGGCGTGGCCCTGCTCGATCGCGTAGGTATCGAGCACGCGGGCTGCCATGTGCGACTGCACGATGACCGCCAGGTCCTTGTGCTCGAACCGGACCTTGCGGGCGTCGACGACCTCGGTGGTCACCTCGCGGTGCGTGGTCCAGTAGGCGTACAGTTCGCCGAGGTCACTCCGGAACGCCTCCATCTGCCGGTTAACCTCGTCGAGCCGGTCGGGCCGGATCAACCGGATGCCGGCCTCCGGGTACGGCAGGCTCACTTCCCGGAAGTACCGGACGGCCTTGTTCTTGACCGACGAGACGTGCCATCAACCGATTCCATCCGGTCGCGGGCTCAACGCTCGATCAGTCCGGCGAAGCTCGCCCCGCGTAGCCGACCGCGGCAGCCTCGCTGGGATGACGTGACCAAAGCATGCGCGCGATGCCGGGGTCTGACGACGATCGTCAGCACCAGACTTCTGATCACCCGGCTCTTGATTCTTGCCTCGACAAGTGGTCTGATACAAGCATCCAATCCAGCGTTGGATGGCCGTTTTTCCTTGCAGTTTACGGAGAGCAGCCATGAGCACTGAAGCCGGTCAGCAGGGGCAAAACGCGCAGCCGGAAGATCAGGCCTGGTATCACGGGATCGACCTTTTTTCGCGGCTCACCGGTTCGATCGCCGAATTGACGCGGTTGCAGCAGTCGCTGCTGTTTGCCGAGCTTTCCCAGATTGCGTATATGCCGCCCGCGCCGGCTCTCAAATGTGTGCAACAGATCGGCTTTTCCGACTCGCATTACTTCGATCGCGACGGGGCTCAAGCCTATCAGTTTCGGACGGAACATGACTGCGTGATCGTCTGCCGGGGCACGGAGCCGAACGAATGGAACGACGTCAAAGCCGACGCGAACGCAGTGGCCGCGTTAGCAGAAACGGTCGGTCGCGTCCACAGCGGGTTCAAGAAGGAGGTGGACGATCTCTGGCCCAACATCGAGCAGGTGCTGTCGAGCAACCGACTGCCTCTCTGGTTCGCCGGGCATTCGCTGGGCGGCGCCATGGCGACGATTTGTGCCGGACGCTGCAAGATTTCCAAGATCTCGTCCAACCCGGAGGGGCTGTTCACCTACGGCAGTCCGCGGGTCGGCGATCGGTTGTATGTGAGCTACTACCGACTGGTCCACGTTCGGTGGGTGAACAACAACGACATCGTCACTCGCGTGCCGCCGGCTTGGATGGGCTATCGGCACGCCGGGCGCGAGATGTACATCGACTACAAGGGCCGTGTGCGAGACGTGGAGGGTTGGCGTCGGGTGCTGGACCGGTTGCGGGGCTTCGGCCGCAGTCTGCGGCGGCTGAAGATCGATCATTTCTCCGATCATTCGATCGAAGACTACATCGCGCACATTCACGCGGCGGTCCAGAAGCAGCAGCAGGCGATGACGCAACGCGCGACGAGCCGGCCCCGTGGCCGGAACGCCGAGGTGTAGCGTCTACGAAGGGAAAAGACGAACCTCCAGGGGCGGCCTGAGGAGAAGAAACCCGGCTTTTTCGGGCGAGCCGGGCTTCTGGTATGGTGAAACGCGTGAGCGGACTGAAGTCCGCTCTACGAATTCAGGCCACGCCGACGGCGGCGTGCAGTTGCTGGACGACGTTGGCATCCAATCCCAGCTTGCGGGCCAGTTCCGCGAGGTACTGCCGTTCGGCGTTCGTGTCCAGTTCGACCGCCAGCAGGGAGGCCGCGTAGACCTGGGCGGCCACCTGCGGATTGGGAACCGCGCGGACCAGGCTGTCCGTATCCAGAGGCTTGCGCAACTCGGCGGCGACCAGTTCCTGCTCCCGTCCGGTGATCCCATCCTTCTCCAAGTTGCCCGTGATCCGCTGCATTTCGTTGTCGTCGATACGGCCGTCCGCCTTGGCCGCGTTGACCATCGCCTTGACGATCAGGTCCGCGACCGATTGCACCTGCTTCTCCTCCTGTTCGTTGTCAGGGGCGCGCAGCCCCGCCGCCAACTGACTTGCCGAATCCAACTGCAAGGTCTCCTTCGGCTTGCCGCTGGCGTTGCGAAAGGCTTGCAGGGCCAAGGTGCCGAGCAGGGCCAACGCCCCGCCGCCGAGCCCGCCCTTCATGGATTTGCTTCCGCCGCCCAGCAGCGCACCGGCCAGCGCGCCCAGTCCGCCGATCTTGAGCGCGTCGCTATTGCCCAGGACGGAACCCAGCATGCCCCCCAGTCCGCCCCCGCCGCTCTTGGCGCCTGCTGGCGGCACCGGCGTCGCTGCGCCCGGCTTGGCCCCACCCAGGACTTGGCCCAGGATTCCCCCGAGGCCGCCGACCCCCTGTTCGCCCATCGCATGCTCAACCCGACTGGCGGTCGATTTCTTCATCCCGCCCTGCAGCAACGACCCCAACACGTCTAACGCGCTTGCCATGTTCCTGTTCCCTTCGTAAAACGATCCAAGATCGGAAGAAGACGGCGGCCACTTCGCCGCCGAGTTGCAGATCAGCTTACTGCCAGCCGGCGCAAAAAGCCAGTGGCGGGCAGCGACTCCGGCAGCGGATCGACGGCATGATTGACAAGTTCCTGCCCAGGGCTGACAATCAAAACAGGCGTCGATCGTCGGCCGCAAGAGACGAATTCCCGGCGCGGAAGCCGAGCGTCAGCTGCGCGCCTTTTTTAACGCAATCATGGCAGCGGAGTAGTACGTATGCGATGGCAAGGCCGAAGACAAAGTGACAACGTGGAAGATCGGCGCGGCATGCCGGCGCGGCGACTGGCGGTGGGCGGAGGTTTAGGCACCGTGGTCGTGCTGCTGGTGGTCATGCTGCTGGGCGGTGACCCGCAAGCCGTGTTGCAGCAGATGCAGCCTCCGGCGGGAGGTCCCGCGGCAGATCAGGCTGCCGGCCCCCAGCCGGTGGATCCTGCCCAACAGCCGCTCAAGGAATTCGTCTCGGTGGTGTTGGCAGACATCGAAGACGTCTGGAACGATTTGTTCCAGCGGCAACTCGGCAAGAAGTACCGCGAGCCCAAGCTGGTGCTGTACACC
>JAVEUP010000161.1:0-18865 GCA_034005525.1 Thermoguttaceae bacterium
ATGGCCGGCGCGGCCTCGATTGCGGTGTTCCTGGCGCGGCGATGGTTTTCGACCTTGATCTTCGGAACGCCGGACAACACCCGCACGGTCGGCCTGCTGGCCGCAAGTCTCGCGGCCGTGGTGGCCTTCAACTTCTCGATCGAACTGTTCACCGCGCTGCGGAACATCCGGCTGGTTTCGGTCATGCACCTGGTCAACAGCCTGATGTTCGCCGTGCTGGGCGTCGTCCTGTTGCTCGGCTGGCAACCGGCGGCCGCCAGCGTCGTAATGGCCTACGGCGCTGCGTGCCTGCTGAGCGTGATTTTCGCCTCCTGGCGCATACGGCGCACCTGGCGCGACGCGCCCCCGATAACCGAGCCCATCGGGCAACAGCCGTTCTGGGGCAAGCTGGCGCCGTTCGCCGGCTGGGTGCTCACGGTGAGCGTCCTGGCGAACTTGTTCGAGGTGGTCGACCGGTATATGATCGTCCATTACTCGGCACGCCCCGCCGGCGAAGCGTTGGCACTGGTGGGCAACTATCACAGCTCGCGCATTGTTCCCATGCTGCTGGTCTCGCTGGCAGCCATGCTGGGCACGATGATCACTCCGCACATGGCCCACGACTGGGAGGCGGGCAAGAAGCAGTGCGTGGGCGAGCGCCTCCGGTTGTTCCTGAAGCTGTTTGGCTTCGCACTGTGCGTGGGCCAATTCGCCGTGCTGGCAGCCGCCCCGCTGCTGTTCAACGTGGCGTTGAAGGGCAAGTTCGAGGGCGGGCTGGCGGTACTGCCTTGGACCCTCACCTATTGCACGTGGTTCGCCATGGCGCTGATCGTGCAGAACTACCTCTGGTGCGCTGAAAAGGCTTGGTTATCCAGCGTGGCGATGGCCGCCGGCCTGCTGCTGAACGTGGCACTCAACCGAATCCTCCTGCCGCCGCTGGGCCTGCCCGGCGCCGTGTTGGCCACCAGTATGGCCAACCTGGTCGCGTTGGGCATCATCTGCCTGTTCGTCCGCAGGCTGGGATTCCCGTTCGATCGCGGCGTGCGCGTCCTGCTGCTGCTGCCTCCGGTCGTGTGCCTCGGGCCCTGGATTACACTGGCCGTGCTCGTGGCCGTGGGCCTGGAAGCGGCCTATTCCGACCGGCTGCTTTCACCGGAGGAGAAACGAGAGATTCGCAAGGCGGTCGACGGCTACCTCGTACGTTTTGTCCAGTTCCGCAACGCACGGCGTGCAGGTTCGGCCGCCGGCCCGATCCACAGCCCCTGGCAGCCATGAACCTCCGCCGCCATCGCGACCTTGCCCCCTTAAGCGAACGCTGTCCGCTCCGCGTGATGTTCGTCATTACCAACATGCCCGTCGGCGGGGCGGAGACTCTGCTGGTAGACCTCGTCCGCCGGCTCGATCGGAATCGGTTCGCGCCGGAACTATGCTGCCTGAAGCATTTCGGGCCGCTGGGGGAGGTGCTCGCGAAGGAAGTGCCTGCGTTCACCGGCCTGCTCGGCCACAAGTACGATTTCGCCGTGCTCGGCCGCCTACGCCGCTTGCTGGCCGACCGGCGGATCGATGCGGTGGTCACGGTCGGCACGGGCGGCGACAAGATGTTTTGGGGGCGGCTTGCGGCGCAGGCGGCCGGCGTACCGGTCGTCTGCTCGGCGCTGCATTCGACCGGGCTGCCCGACCACGTTGAATTGCCCAACCGCCTGCTGGCCCCGATTACCGACGCATTCATTGCCGTCGCCCCTTCGCACGGCGAGTACCTCGTGCGGTACGAGGGCTGCCCGCGGGGAAAGGTCCGTGTAATTCCCAACGGGGTCGATACGGACCGGTTCCATCCCCGCTGGCCGGACCGGCGCATGCTTGAGGAACTCGGATTGGAGCCCGATACTCCGGTGGCAGGCATTGTGGCTGCGCTGCGGCCGGAGAAGAACCACGACCTGTTCTTGCACGCCGCGGCGATGGTCCACGCCGAGCGGCCCCGGGCGAGGTTCCTTATCGTCGGCGACGGCCCCCGGCGAGCGGCACTCGGGCAGCTTGCCGCCGAGTTGAGACTGGAAAGGGTCGTCCGCTTTCTTGGCACGCGATCCGACGTGCCCGAGGTGCTTTCTGTGCTGAACGTACTGCTGCTCACCTCGCATATGGAAGCCAATCCGGTGTCGATCCTCGAAGCGATGGCCGCCGAAAAGCCGGTCGTGGCCACACGTGTGGGATCGGTGCCGGAAACGGTGTGCCACGGCAGGAACGGCTACCTGGTCGAGCCGGGCAATGCCGATGCCCTGGCCGCCCGGACCATCGAACTGCTGGACAACCGCGCCCGGGCCGAAACCCTCGGCCGCGCCGGCCGCGAAACCGTCCTCCGTCACTGGTCCATCGACCGCATGGTCGAAGGCTACGAACAGCTTATTGCGGGAATCTACGAGCAGAAGGCCGCCCGGTGCAACTGCCGTGTCGGCAGTGTGTAGAGAAGGTATTTCAGGGCTGCGCGGCGTCCGTTCCTCACGTCGCTCCATCCGCCAGAAGTACGGCGCCGTCGCGCGTGACACCCCTTGAAAATCATCGTTACATCCAGGCGGGGTGAACCAAGCGCCTTCGGCCAGCCATAGGGGGTGTGCGCGGCGGACGGCCCGGGATGAGCACCGGAAAATTTGCTATACTGGAGTAGGTATCAGGACCCTCAGGCGCGCTCACCAATAAGTTGGTCAATTGCAGTGTCGCAGGCACACGGCGTGTGCCGAGATTGGCGGCCGGCACACGGCGTGTGCCTACGACAATGTAGTCAAGTTGTTGCCGAGCGCACCCTCAGCATGTTCCGTCCTCCTGTTGCGCGGACCTGACTCGATGCACTGGATTCGGCTTTCCAATTGGATCTCTTGCGACCGGACAACATGCCGGCGCCGTCTGTCGCTGCTCATCGCGGCAATGATGACCGCGGCGATGGCAACGGGAAAGGAGCCGGCCTCAACCGGCGACGGAGTGGCTACGGAGTCGCCCGGCACCAAAATGCACGACGATACAGCGGACGCCCCCGGAACCGGCGGCGAAGATGCCCGCGGACCGCTCCAGTCGAACGGGAGCTTTGCGAAGTTGTGGAACCGGCAATGGTTCATCGGTCCGCGCGTCTTCACCCTGACGGAGCCGCTAACGGTTGAAGGCCGGCGGTTGCCCGCCGATTTCGAACCGCATCGGGCAGTTGTCCTGGGTGCCGGCTGGCTGGCCCGCGAGGCTCCCGAGGCCCTCGCCGAGATGGTCCTGCGAATGAAGCCGCGCCGGTTACTGGTGTTGCTCGTTTCCTCCTCCGACGAACGCGACGCGGTAGTCGGCGCGCTTACCAGGTATGACGTGCCGCCGGAGACAGTGCGTTTTCTTACCGTACCGACGGATACGGGTTGGGTGCGCGATTTCGGGCCGATCTTCGTCCGCGAGGCGGGTGGTGCCGTCCGTGCGGTCGACGCATCATACGGCGGGCCAAAGCGCCGCCGCGACGACAAGGCGTCGCGAATCATTGCGGAGCAGTTCGGTGCGGCAACGACAACGACGCCTCAGCAGTGGGAGGGGGGCAACCTGCTGAGTAACGGGCAGGGGCTTCTGGTGACCACGACCCAATCGATCAACGAGAACATCGCCCGTGGTTATGATCTCGACACGGTAACGGGTTTTCTGAAAGAGTTGTTTGGCGCGACCCAGGTTGTCGTACTGGAGCACCTGGTAGGAGAGCCGACGGCGCACGTCGACGTGTTCGCCTGTTTCACCGGTCCCGGGACGATCGTCGTCGGCCACTACGACGCGTCTGCCGATCCACAGAACGCGGCGGTACTCGACCGCAATGCGGCCCGGCTGGCGGAGGTCCGCACGCGCGGAGGCATGCTGAACGTCGTCCGCATTCCAATGCCCTCCAACGAGGACGGCGCATGGCGGAGCTTTGCGAACGTCGTCTTCGCCAACGGGACCCTCCTCGTTCCGGTCTACCCCCAAACCGACGCGGCCGCCGGCAAAGAAGCATTGGCTATCTATCGCCGGCTCTTGCCGGAATGGAACGTCGTCGGGGTCGATGCTGGCAACATGGCGCGGCACCAAGGCGGGCTTCGCTGCGTTACGCTGTACGTTCCGGAGGTCGAGGCGCTCCAGCACGACCGCACTGCACGAGGCTCGGCCCCCGACACGGAACCCTGATCAGGGTGATTCAACCCCAGTGCAAGGTGGGATAACGTGGCGCAAGCCGCGAAGGCGATTACGACGGACGCCGACCGCGGCGGCTGCCATGCTTGGCACGGTTTGCGCGGGGCTTGTGCGTTGCGGGCCGGCGTTCGGGAATCAGGCAGTGCGGCCGGTCGCCGATCAAGTCGGTCCGGCCCGCCTGCTCAAGCGCCAGGCGCACGTCGTCGTAGTTCTCCGGCATGAAATACTGGAGCAACGCCCGCTGCAGTCGTCGCTCCCTGGCGCCGCGCGGCACGTAAACCTCCTTGCCCGAGATGGGATCGATGCCCGTGTAGTACATGCACGTGGCCAGGTCCATGGGCGCGGGGATGAAGTCCTGCACCTGTTCCGGGCGCATGTTGTGCTGCTTGAGGAACTGGGCCAGGTGGATCATTGCATGGAGGTCGCAGCCGGGATGGCCTGCCATGAAGTACGCGGTCAAGTACAACTCCTTGCCGGTGCCGGCCGCCGCCTGACGGAATTGGCGGCCGAACGCCGCGAACACCTCGACGGGCGGTTTGTGCATGCAGCGGAGCACGTCGGGTTCGGTGTGCTCGGGCGCCACCTTCAGCAGGCCGCCCGTATGGTGCCGGACAAGCTGGTTCACGTAGGCGGCGCTTCGCACGGCCAGGTCCATACGCACGCCGGAAGCGATCAGCACATGCCGGATGCCCGGTACGCGCCGAGCCGCTTTCATCAGCCGGATGAGCGGGCCGTGATCGGTGCAAAGCAGTGAGCAGGTGTCCGGGTAGAGACAGCTCGGGCGGCGGCATTTCGCGCGCACCTCGGGCCGTGTGCAGTTCATGCGGTACATATTCGCCGTGGGGCCGCCCAAATCGCTGATCGTCCCCTTGAAGTCCTCCGCCTCGGCAATGGCGCGAAGCTCGGCAAGCACCGACGCCTCGCTGCGGCTTTGAACGATCCGTCCCTGGTGCGCCGACAGCGAACAGAAGCTGCATCCGCCGAAGCAGCCTCGCATGATCTGCACGGAATCCTTGACGACCTCATAAGCCGGGATACGCGCCTTGCCGTAACCCGGATGCGGCCGGCGCGTGAATGGAAGCCCGTAAATGCGGTCCAACTCCGCTTCGTCAAGCGGCAGTGCAGGCGGATTGACCACGACCGCCTCTGGGCCGTGATACTGGATCAGCCGGCGGCCGCCGTGCGGGTCGCTTTCGCGATAGGCCAGGCGGGTCATCTCGGCAAACGCGTGCTTGCCGGTGCGAACCTCGTCGTAACTCGGAAGGGAAACCGTGCCCGGGACGTCGCTCCGCACAAACGGTTCGCGAGACGAAGGGAGCGGTTCCCCCAATGCAGCGGCGTCCGGCCAGTCGGACAGCGTGGCGCGCGCCCCAAGGCGGTAGGCAGTCCCGCGGACGCCGTGCAGTTGGTCGACACGCTCCCCGGCAGCCAGCCGGTGCAGTATTTCCACGAGCGGCCTCTCGCCCATGCCATACACCAGCAGGTCGGCCTTGGCGTCCAACAGGATGGACCGGCGAACCTTGTCGCTCCAATAGTCGTAGTGTGCAATGCGTCGCAGGCTGGCCTCCACGCCGCCGGCAATGACCGGCACGCCGTGATAGGCCTCGCGGGCGCGCTGGCAGTAGGCCAAGGTCGCCCGATCCGGACGAAAACCGATCCGCCCGCCGGGACTGTACGCGTCGTCGTTGCGCACCTTGCGGGAGGCCGTATAGTGGTTGAGCATGGAGTCCATGTTGCCGGCACTAACGGCAAAGCACAGCCGCGGCCGGCCGAAAGCGCGCCAGGGGTGGCAGGAACGCCAGTCGGGCTGACTGAGAATGGCCACCCGGAACCCTTCGGCCTCGATCACTCGCCCGAGGATCGCCATCGCGAAGCTCGGATGATCGACGTACGCATCGCCGGTAACGAACACGACATCGACGGCGTCCCAACCCCGCCGGCTGACTTCGTCGGGAGTCATTGGCAGTGGCCGGAGGTCGTTCCAGGCCCGTTCGGCGGTTCGTTGGAAGCGTCTTCTTGCCGTCATGCGTTTGCCTGCCGGTCTCGGCGTCTGTCTTGGGGCCAGTTCACTTTATGCAGCGCTGGTGAGGGTGGTTCGGCGGATGAAGGGGCAGCCGGGGCGGCCTGCACCTGGAAATGAGAAGACCGTGCAGCGTGGGGCAATCTACCCTGCGCCTATTGAGCACGCCCATAGCCCGGCGACACGGTGAGACGATTGTCGATCTTGGCAACTCCCGGCTCCAGTGCGACCAACTGAGAGGCCAGCGCACGCTGGTGGGCGCTCGTGACCGTCCCTTCAAGGGTGACAACGCCGCCTTGGACATGAACGGCAATCGACGCGTCATCGCGAATGCTGGGAACTCGCATGATTGCCTCGGTGACGCTCCGCTGGACATTCGCCGCGGAAGGCAGTGCCGGTGAGAAACCCAGCGTGAGCGTCGGTTGCAGTGTTGTACCTGCCTGGCGGCCATAGGCCGACGTTCGGCGGGCCTGTGTTCCAGGCTGACGGAACGTACCCGTTCGCACATTCAGACCGGCTCCTCTCTGCTGGTTGGTCGTCGCCTGTGCCGCCCCGAATGCCTGCTGTGCATCGCGGGCCTCCGCACCGACGAACTGGCCCCTTGCCGAGGTATCACGGAGTTGCTGAGACTGCTGCAATGCCGGCACCCCTGCCGAGAAGCTCTGCACCCCTTGCGCAATCCCACCCCCGATCGTCGCGCCAGTATTGGTGGAACTGGATTGAGTTGTGGCGCCCGTGGTCCGGGTGGCAGAAGCACCGAACGCCGGATTGGTTTGCCTGGTCGAGGTCCGCCCGGTCGTCTGCGCTTCGACCGATAGGCCCCACATCGTGGCAACCAGGAAGCCAACGCACGTCAAAGTCAGTGTATTCGACACAACAAACCTCCCGCCCATAGGTAGGCAAACCCGCAACGGAGAATCCAATGCCATTATACCAGATCGGTCGGGCCACGGCAGCATCGGTAGCCGTGCCGCGAGAGTTCAGGTGGTCTCTTTCAAGAGGATGTGGAAGAAGAACCTGGAGAACTGCGCTGAGTTTGCCGATTATTGCGACAATGCCGGGTAATCCAGCAATATAATAGGCAGTTTAGGATATATAAGAACTATGGCCCGCAGCCTCTCACGTTCACTGTTAAGATCCGTGCGAGAACGCCCGGGGGCTGTCGTCGGCGTGCTGGCAGGGCTGATACTGGGTTCCTTAGCCACTTTGCTCATCGCTACCGGCGGCCCGCGGTCTGGCAGCCCGGGAGTCCGTGACCGTGCAACTGGGGAGCCCCCTGCCGCAGGCGGTGCGTCAGAGCCTCTTGGGCCGCGTTTGATGGAGCATCCGACACGTCCAGGCAGCGGAGCCGCCGACGCTTTGTCGCATCAGGGCCTGCAAGCGGCTGGACGATCCAGTCCGATCGGGGCGGCAATCGCCAGTGACGCCGATGGCGCGGTCCGGCCGGTCAGCCATACGGAAGACATCCATGGCACGCCCGCCAAACATTTTCCGGACACGCAACCTCCCTCATCTTCTCGCCAAGCGATCACGCTCTGGAACACGAGCCCGGCCGAGTTCGAATCGAACTTGCGCCGGGCGTTGGCCGGCCGCCTCGCACTGGCGAGCCGAACGGCGGAGAGTTCGGAGTATCAGGTTTCCTTGGCCGGGAACGGCAGCCTGATGCTGCGCGTCGAGTCGGACTCCGGCAAGGTTGTTGTCGAGGGGAGCCAGCAGAGCACAGAAGGGGCGATTCAACTCATTCGCGCCCTCGACAGTTCGCTGGCGGCCTCCGAAGGCGGCATCCAACTGCTGGCCATGCCGAAAGCCAAGGCCGGCGATGTTCGCCGTCTCATCCGGGCGGTGCAGACCCCTTCGCGGGCACCCGATGTGCGGCAGAGGCCGGCGGGTGGCGCGCTGGCGATGGTCATGCAGGATCAGAGCGAGCCGGATGCGCCCCAAGGGCAATTGCCTCCGGGCTTCCCACAACAGACGCCTGCCCCCGATCCGGACGCCGACAATGCCCAAGAGGGCACCCAACCCCAACCGCCTGCTGAGCGGCCTTTGCCCGAGGGACCGGCAGCGCCCGGCGATCGGCTGGTTGCACCGGTTCAGGTCGAGATCGTCGAGGGGCTCGACGCGTTGATTATTCGCGGCCGCCCCGAAGACGTGAAGCGGGTGGCCGATCTGGTCCAACAGATTGAACAGTTCAGCCTGGTGATGGAGCCGTCGATCGAGATCGCGCCGCTGGTGCATGTTGAAGCATCGACGCTTGCCACCCTGTTGCAGGATCTCTACCAACAGGTCTATGCCGCGCGAGAGGGCGCGGTGAGCATTACGCCGCTAGCCGCGCCGAACGCGCTGTTGCTGATCGGCAGGCCGGAGAGCGTCCAGAAGATGCTGGAGCTGGTCGAACAACTGGACCAGCCCTTCCCGCCGACTGCAAGGTTCCGGGTATTCCGGCTGAAGCACATTCCGGCAGAAGACGCGCAGCAGCGCATTACCGAGTTCTTCACCGACTCCGCCGACACGGATGCCGCTTTGGCGCCCAGGGTCTTCGCCGTGGCCGACTTTCGTTCCAACTCGCTGATCGTACGGGCAAGCCCGCGCGATCTGGCGGAAGCCGCGGCCATTCTTGCCCGGCTCGACAGCGGGCAGAGCGAGGCCTTCAACGAGGTTCGCGTATTCCCGTTGAAGAACTCCCTGGCAGAGGTCCTTGCCCCGATTCTGCAGGATGCCGTGACCGGGCAGATGTACGGCCAGCGGGCGCGGGTAGGAGCGGCCGTGGGAGCGGCCATGATGCAAGCGCAGAACTACGAACGCAAGTCGACGCGGCTGCGATTGGTTACCATCGGTGAAGACGGCCGCAGCGTGCTTAGCTCCGGAATCCTGACCGACGCCCAGGTCACGGCCGATCCTCGCACCAATAGCCTTATTGTCACGGCGGGGGTCGACAGCATGCCGCTGCTGGCGGCGCTGATCCGAGAGTTGGACCAGCCGCCGTCCGTCGAATCGCAAGTGAAGGTCTTCACTCTGGTCAACGGCGACGCAACCAACATGGCCACCATGCTCCAGAATATCTTCGGCACCGCCGTGACCGGTACGGAACTGGCCGTTCGCTCGGGCATAGTGGAAGATGAAACCTCCCTGGTAGGTCTGCGGTTTGCCGTGGACATCCGAACGAACAGCATCATCGCCACCGGCTCGGTCGGGGCGTTGACTGTGGTCGAAGCCGTACTTTCCCGGCTCGATTCGAGCGACGTTCGGGAGCGGCGCAACGAAGTGTATCGGCTGAAGAACTCCTTTGCGCCCGACGTGGCTGCGGCCGTGAACCAGTACCTCACGAGCAAGCGCCAGGTGGAAACCGCGGCGCCGGGGCTGCTGAGTGCTTTCGAGCAGGTCGAGCGCGAGGTGATTGTCGTGCCCGAACCGGTCACCAACAGTCTGATCGTCAGTGCGACGCCGCGCTTTTTCAACGACATTTCACAACTCGTCGAGCAGCTCGACCGCCGTCCACCCATGGCCATGATCCAGGTGATCATTGCCGAGGTGTCGCTGAATGACTTTGACGAGTTCGGCATCGAAATGGGGCTGCAAGACTCGATTCTGTTCGACCGCCGGCTTGCCACCGGCGGGCTGGCCATTCCCGGTGCGCTGTTTTCCAACACTCCGACGACCGGCGGGCAGGCACTGACGAATCTGGCGACCGGGCAGCTCAATTCCGACCTCGCCTTCGGCGGGCTGGTGCTCAGCGCGTCCAGCGAGTCGGTAAGCGTGCTGATCCGCGCATTGAAGCAGTCGCAAAGACTCCGGGTGCTCAGCCGGCCGCAAGTGATGACGCTTGACAATCAGCCGGCCCAGATTGTCGTCGGCGAGGACGTTCCATTCATCACGGGTACGACCTTCTCCGAGTTCGGCCAGCAAAACGCCGTTTCGTACCGGGAGGTGGGCCTCATCCTGACCGTTACGCCGCGGGTCAGCCCCGACGGTCTGGTCGTCATGGAGATCGTTGCGACGAACTCCAAGGTCGGACCTATCGACGAGGGCATTCCCGTCTCGGTTGCCGGGAACCAGGTGATCCGCTCGCCGCGCATTCAGATGATCAGTGCGCAAACGGTCGTCAGCGCATTGGACGGCCAGACCGTCGTGCTTGGCGGACTGATTGTCGAGGATGACCAATCGACTACCCGGCGAGTGCCCTACTTGTCGGACATTCCACTGGTCGGGAACCTGTTTAAGTACAAGTCGAACAGCAAGTCGCGCAAAGAACTGTTGATCATTATGACGCCGCGCATCGTCGAGGGCGTTGAGGAGGCCAAGCAGATAGCGCAAGTCGAATCGGCCCGCATGAGCTGGTGCCTCCAAGACGTGGAGAAGTTGCACGGTGGCTACGGGTTCGATCCGTTCTTCCATGAACCCTGTGCGGAGGGGCCGCGAGTAATCTACCCCCACCTGACACCGACGATCGACTCCACCTCGGACTCCATGTTGGAACCGGAAACGACACGGATGGGGCCTGAGTTGGTTCCAGCGCCGCCCGGCTCGCCCATCTCGCCCATGCCCCAGTCCCAGGGATCGGAGGGGTTCGGCATGCCCGGTCTTCCCGAGGAGCCCGAAGATCCCTTCGTCGAAGAGAGTTTTCGGCCACACAATGGCTTTCCAAAGAAATAGATGAGAACAACCGGCTTCACGAACCGATTCGCCTTCTGGCTGGGTTTGGCGATCCTGGCGTTGCCGACCGTCGGTTGCACCACTCTCACGATGCCTTCCGCCCCGAGTTTGCCCGACTCGTTGCCAGGCTGGCCTGCGGGGAACGCAACCAGAAACGCGCCGCGAACCCTTGCGGTCGTGTGGACCCCCGCCGTATTGCAGGCGCCCGGCGCGACGCCCACCCGCGGTTTCGGCGGTCTGGTTACTTTCTACGGCAACGACCGCAATACACCCATGAAGGTGGAAGGACAACTAACGGTCTACGCTTACAAGGATTCGCCGGGCAAGAGCGAGAAGATCGCTCCGGACGTGAAGTATGTCTTCCCGGCCGAACAACTGGCGACCCACTACGGGAAGTCGGCATTGGGGCATTCTTACAGCATCTGGGTGCCATGGGACCAGGCAGGCGGGCCACGGCAGGACATCACGCTCACCGCATGCTTTGAGCCAGCCGAAGGCGAACTGGTCATGGGCACTCCGACTCGCGTTGTCCTCGAGGGCCCCTCCAAGGCCCAGGGGCAGGCAAGCGGCACCGTGACCGGCGCAGGTTTGGCCAACGATGCGGATTCACGGCCCCGCCCGGCCGGCATTACGCCCCCATCCTCGCCGTCTGGGGCCGTTCCCACCGTGAAGAACCCGTCCCAGGAGATGACCACCACCACGTTGTCCTTGCCGCGCGGCGTTCAAAGGTAGGTCTTCGCTTGCTTGTCACCACCCTGCATCTTCGTGGATAATCCGGCCTAATCTTCGAGCGTCATCACAAGCACGCCGTCGAGCAGGGCCGTATCGCCTTTGCGGCGGTTGATCTTCAGGCCGCCGCCCAGTTGAAGCAGCCCGCGGGCGAAACCGGGCTGCTTCGGCACCCAGTCGGGGCCGGCGAGTTGCCCGCTATCGAGCCGTCGCCAGTGGACGTAATCGGCCCGCCGCTCGTACCCACTGCGCGGCGAGGGGTCGTAGACCATCAGGATGTTCGGGTCGGGCGATCCGTCGGCATCGACGCCGTAGCCGACAGCCGTTACCCAGTGACCGCTTTGCCGGTCGTACGTGTCGGTCTCCTCGTCGTAGCGGTACCAGCCGATGTTCAGCCAGACCGCGCGCGAGCCGGGCAGGCGGGCGGCAATCCACTTCGGATCGGGGTACTGTCCTCGGCAATACTCGTCGGCAACGGTCCGCCAGCCCTGGAACTCGAACCGGGCCGTGTAGCCCTGTTCGCTCACGTAGCGGTTCGCTCCGCGAATCATCCGCGCCACGTTGGCTCCCCGCCGGCTGCCGGCCGCGGTGTAGGCGTCGGCGGCCAACGTGCGGGCCACGGCACGGTGGGCTTCGTCCTTGCACGGCAAATCGGGCACGAGGCGCGGATATCCCAAGGCAGCCAGCGCAAACATCGAGTTGGAAATAGCGACGGGGCCGCAGCAGTTCACTCCCCCGTCGGGCAGCCTGGCCAGCCGGTCTGTTTGGGTCAGGTCGCGGGTAATTGCCACCTTTTCCGTGCAATACCGGGGTGAATCGGTTCCGGCGTCCACGGCCACCATCGCAACCGAAAGACTCATCGGACGGCAGGGCAGACCGTGTTGCTCCGCCCCGCGGAAAAGGGAAGCTTCCTCGCCCCCGACCACGACCCCGAACGACAGACAGCCAATCCAGAACAATCCGGCAATCGCGGCTCGGCGCATGGAAACCTCCTTAGGGCGACTTGGACCGATATTGTACCGCACAGGTCTGTCCGGGGGGAGTGCGACGTGGGCCGAGACGGTATAATACTGGCTGGAAATGGAGATGACCGGCCAATGCTGCACATGCTCGTAGCTTCCATGACACTGTCGTACCCGTGAGACAACTCTTCTTTCCGGAGCACACCATGCCGATCCATCGCCTTATCACCTTGACGACCGTTATCGCCTTGCTTCTTCTCGGGCTCGGTACCGGGCTTGCCGAATCGATCTGGCCGCAGTGGCGAGGGCCTTCGCGCGACGGCCGGATCACCGGCGACGCCTGGCCCGATTCGCTCGACGAGGCACACCTAGCCCAGCTCTGGCGGGTAGAACTCGGGCCGGGGTACTCCGGGCCCATCGTTGCAGAGGAACGGGTTTTCGTGACCGAGACGATCGACCGGGAGTCCGAGCGGGTTACGGCCCTCTCGCGGACCGACGGCCGCACGCTCTGGCAGGCCGAATGGCCCGGTGCCATGACCGTCCCGTTCTTCGCCCGCGCCAACGGCGACTGGATCCGTGCCACCCCTGCCTACGACGGCACGAACCTATACGTGGCCGGCATGCGCGACTTGCTGGTCTGCCTCGACGCGGATACCGGCCAGGAGCGCTGGCGGGTGGATTTTATGGCCGAGTTGAAATCGGCCCTGCCCTCGTTCGGCTTCGTCTCCTCACCGCTGGTCCATGGCGACTCCGTGTACGTGCAGGCGGGCGGAGGCTTCTGCCGGCTCGACAAGCAAACCGGCAAACTCCACTGGCGCACGCTCGAGGACGCGGGCGGCATGTGGGGTTCCGCCTTCTCGTCCCCGTACTTTGCGACCCTCCACGGCGTGCCGCAAATCCTGGTGCAAACCCGCCAGCGACTGGCCGGGGTCGATCCGGATTCGGGCGAGGTGCTCTGGTCGACCCCGGTCGAGGCGTTTCAGGGCATGAACATCGTCACGCCGACCGTGTACGAGCAGCAGCTTTTCACCAGCAGCTACGGCGGCGGCTCCTGGCTGTTCGCGGTCGAACACGGGTCGCCCGAGGCCGCGGTCGATCTGGTGTGGCGCAACAAGCTGCAAGGCTACATGTCGAGCCCGATCATCCGGGACGGCCACGCGTACCTGCACCTTCGAAATCAGCGTTTCGCTTGTCTGGACCTGGCAACCGGCAAGGAGCGGTGGATCACCCGGCCGTACGGCAAGTACTGGAGCCTGGTGGCCAACGACGACCGGCTGCTGGCCCTCGATGAAACGGGCGAACTATACCTGATCCGCATGAATCCCGAGGAGTTCGAGCTGCTCGACAGCCGCAAGTTGACCGACAACTCGTGGGCCCACCTTGCGGTGGTAGGAGAGGAGGTTTTCGTACGGGATATTGCAGGGCTGACGGTCTACCGGTGGCGACGGCCGTGAGTGCGCGGGTAGGTTTACCGGCACGCTTGGTGTCAGGCTCGCTCGCGTCAGCAGGTGGCGGTTTCCCCGGGTACCGGGCGCGACATTACCGGACAACTGCATGAGGAACATCTGCCATGCCGTTCCATCCCGGTGTGCAATTGGTTGCCGGGCTGCTGGCCGTCTCTGCCATGATGATCGGCCTGTGGCTGATCCAGCGGCGGACGGGCAACGCAGGCATTGTCGACGTAGGATGGACGGCGGGCATCGGACTGCTGGGCATCTTCTTCGCGGCTACTTCGGGCGGCTACCTCCCGCGCCGCGGCTTGGTAGCAGTGCTCATCGCCGCCTGGTCGGCCCGGCTGGCGGTGTACCTGCTGCGCGACCGGGTTATCGGCAGACCGGAAGAAGGCCGGTATCGCACGTTGCGGGCTCAATGGGGAGAGGCGGCCCAGCGGAAGCTGTTTTCTTTCTTTCAGATCCAGGCCCTGGCCGCCGTGTTCTTCGCGCTGCCCGTGCTGGTGGTGGCATGGCATCCGGTTGCCCGCGGGACGGTGTGGGACCTGGCCGGCGTGGTCCTTTGGGGGTTGAGCGTGGGCAATACCATCCTTGCCGACCGGCAGCTTGCGCGGTTCAAGAGCCGGCCGGAAAGCCGCGGGACGACATGCCGCGAGGGCTGGTGGCGCTACTCGCGGCATCCGAACTACTTTTTCGAGTGGCTGCACTGGTGGTCGTACGTGGTGCTGGCGGCCGGGGCGCCTTACTGGTGGGTTACCCTGCTGGCACCGGCCGTGATGCTCTATTTCCTGCTCCGGGTAACGGGCATCCCGCCCACCGAGGCGCAGGCGTTGGCCAGCCGCGGCGACGATTATCGCCAATACCAGCGCACTACCAGTGCCTTCATTCCCTGGTTTCCGAGAAAGGACTGAGCACGTGCGCAACCACGAGGAATTGCTGCGGCGCATCGCCGGGTGGCTGAAGCCCGGCGGAAAGCTGGCGGTTCATATCTTCTGTCATGCCCGGTTCGCGTACCCGTTCGAGACGGAGGGCGAGTTGAACTGGATGGGGCGGCACTTCTTCACGGGCGGCATCATGCCATCCGACGATCTGCTCATGCGATTCCAGCGCGACCTCGTACTGGAGGACCATTGGCACGTTTCCGGCATGCAATACGCCCGCACGCTGGAGGCATGGCTTGCCCGGTGCGATGCCCGGCGTGCCGACCTATTGCCGCTCTTCGAAGCGGCGATTGGACCGAACGCTGCCCGCCAGTTCCAGCGGTGGCGGATGTTCTTCATGGCCTGCGCCGAATTATTTGCCTACGCGGGCGGGGATGAGTGGTTTGTTTCGCATTACCGTTTTGGAGGGCGAGGATAATGCTGTACCTCAGAGTCTACCTGGCCGCCGTGATCGCGTTCCTGGCCATCGACATGGTGTGGCTCGTGATCGTGGCGAGGGGCTTTTACCGGAAGCACTTGGGATTCCTGCTGGCCGATCAGCCGAACTGGTGGGCGGCGGGAATCTTCTACCTGCTGTTTCTGGCCGGGCTGCTTGTATTTGCCGTCGTGCCCGGCTTGCAGGCGGGGTCGCTTCGCCGGGCTGTGCTCCTGGGCGGCTTTTTCGGATTGGTCACCTATGCCACGTACGATCTGACCAACCACGCAACGGTCAAGGGCTGGCCGTGGATCGTCACTGTGGTTGACATGACATGGGGCACCGTGCTGGCCGCCTCCGTGAGCGCCGTCGCCTACCTGGCCGGGCGCTGGTCGGGTTGACATGCGTGGCGCGAAGTAGGGTGGGTGGTTCCGGGCGCGTAGCGGCCGGGTTCACCCACGCGTCTTGATCGGGTCTGCAAACCGCACACAACTCGCGCGTGGGTGAACCCGGTTGCTTTGGCAACCGGAACCACCCACCCTACGCCTGGTCGGGTTGAAGGGACGGCAGGATCGGTTCGCGTCGGCAGACCGGCTTGGCAAACAGCATATGCACGTCGCCGATGGCCCGCTCGCGAAACCCGCCTTCACAATAGCAGAAGTAATACTCCCAGGTGCGGATGAACTCGTCCGAGAAGCCCAACGCCCGCACGTGGTCGAGGTTCGCAAAGAAACGCTCCCGCCACTGTGCGAGGGTTTCGGCGTAGTGGGGCGTCAGGTCTTCGAAGTGCACGAGCTGCATGTCGGTCACGCGCCCGACCGAATCACAGATGGCCCCCACCGACGGCAGGCAGCCGCCGGGGAAGATGTACCGCTGAATGAAGTCGACGCCGCGCCGGTAGGCTTCGTAGCGCTGATCGGGAATGGTGATGGCCTGCAAGAGCATCAGCCCGTCGGGCTTCAGCCGCTGGGAGCAGGCACGGAAGTAGGTGTCGAAGAACTGGTGCCCCACGGCCTCGATCATCTCGATGGAAACCAGCTTGTCGTACGTGCCGGTCAAGTCGCGGTAGTCCTTCCGCAGAACGGTTACCCGGTCGCCCAGGCCGGCGTCGGCCACGAGCCGGCGGGTGTAGTCGTACTGCTTCTGGGAGATGGTGGTCGTGGTCACGCGGCAGCCGAAGCTCCGCGCGGCGTGGAGTGCAAGCCCGCCCCAGCCGGTACCGATCTCCAGCAGGTGGTCGTCCGGCTTGAGGTCCAGTTTACGGCATATCCGGTCGAACTTCGCCAACGACGCCTCGTGAAGCGTACTGTCGGGCCGCGGGAAGACGGCGCACGAGTAGGCCATGGTTTCGTCGAGGAACAGGGCGAAGAACTCGTTGCCCAGGTCGTAGTGGGCCGCAATGTTCCGCCGGCTGCCGGCGGTGGTGTTGCGCCGCAGCCAGTGGCCCAACCGAGCGACGGGGCTCAGGAGCCGCGAGGAGCCGCTTTCCAGGCCGGCGGAAACGGCTGCGTTGCGGCAGAAGATACGCACCAGGTCGACCAGGTTGTCACACGTCCAGTAGCCGCGAATAAACGCCTCGGCCGCCCCCAGGCTCCCGCCGAAGGCGAGATTCCTGTAGAAGCGGGCGTCGTGAACCTCGACCTGCGCGGCAAGCGAGTCATCCGCCGGCCGGCCGAACTCTTGGCGCCCGGCGGCGTCGCTTAGCACAAGTCGGCCATGGTCAAGGCCGGTCAGACGGCGGCAAACCAGGTTGCGAAGGAGGCGGTTCATAGCGTGGCTCGTGGGCTGGGAGAATCAGGGACAAAAAGGACGCAAGGGACCAAAGGGAAAGCTCGGTGAACAAGGTAAGGTGCGGTCCTGGGCTGCAAAGTCCCTTTGGTCCTTTAGGTCTTTTAAGTCCTTTTGCTCTTCCTGCTGGATCAGGGACAGAAAGGACCCAAGGGACCAAAAGGACAGGCGTCCCTTTCGTCCTATAGGTCCCTTAAGTCCTCTTGTTCTTCCTACTAGCAATCCTCGCCCGCGTCATCGCTTCGCGCAAACCGCCGCTCTTCAGAAACTCCTGTTCCAGGGCCTTGATTTGCCGGTCCAGAAGATAGGTCGTCAGTTTGATCAACCCGATGATCACGTTTGCGCAAATCGCAGGATCGGGGTGTTCGATGCCTTTGCGGAATGTCTCGTAGTCTGCCCCGGGCGTCCGATTCAGGCTGCGCAACCGCTGGGTACAGGGATGATCGCGTCCCCATTCCTCTAGATAATAACACACGAGCCGGCAACCGGAAAGCTACTCATCGTCCATAATAGCTCGCTGCGATTGTCGCACTAAAACACATCCGGCTTTCCTTCGATCAGCCGCCGGAGCCACTCGGCGGCATGGACAACGAGCAGCCGGTCGTTTTCAATCGCTTCGGCGACGCGGCAAACGAGAATTCGCCGGCAGGCGTCGATCATGTCGCCGGTCCGATGCAGCCGGCCGATCATCTCGGTCGAAGGGTTGCTGGTAAGTTTGATTTCCAGTCCCCAGCGTTCGGTGCCCCAGTCGAGCACAAGGTCCAGTTCATAACCGTCGGAGGTGCGGAAGAAGAATGGCTGAGGCCGCCTGCCGGTGGCGGCGAGCGCGGCCAGCGTTTGCTCAATAATGAAACCTTCCCAGCTATGCCCGAGCCACGGCTGGCGATAGAGATGCTCGATACTGCCCACATTCATCAGGGCGTGAAGCAGGCCGCTGTCGCGCCAGAAGAGCCGTGGAGTTCTGACAAGCCGCTTTCTGACATTGGCCAGGTAGGGCGGAAGCCGCCGGACGAGAAAGGCCCCTTCCAGGAAGTCGCAATAACGCAGGACCGTCTTGTGATCCAGCGCCAGAGACGCCCCTAGGCCTGAGGCGTTCAGCGGCTGGCCGTGGACGGCGGCCAGCATGGCCAACAGCCGCATGGTCTGCTGCGGCTTGCTGGGCAGGCCCCAAGTCGGCAGATCGCGCGTGGCCAGCGCCTCGAGATAATCTTGTTGCCACTCTGGGAACATTTCGGGCCTGAGAATGCCGCCATCGGGGTATCCGCCGAAGAGCCACAGGTCATCCATTCGGTCCGCCGCGAGTTCAGGGAGGATCAGCGGCGTCATCCGAACAAAGCCCAGCCTGCCGGCAAGTGACTGCGAGACGTTCTCCATCAGGGCGGGCGAGACGGAACCGAGCAGCAGGAACCGCCCATTGCGTTTGCGGTCGGCATCGATCCCCCCCTCAGGCGGGGGAGCACGGTCGGCGACTGCTGGGCTTCATCGATGATGATAAGCTTCTCGCCCGAGGTTAACGTGTCCCATTCGGCATCGAGGCGGGTTTCGCTGCCGACGGTCTCCATATCGAAGTACGCCCCGTCGAATGTTCTTGCGAGTGTCGTTTTCCCGCATTGCCGTGGACCAATAATAGCCACGGCGGGGAATTTTCCCAGCTTGTCGCGTACCTGGTCTGGTAAGTTCTCAATAACCCCGTGAAAATGGTGTTGACTCGGAGGGCGGGTTTGGTGTTTCTTATGGGGCATGGATGGAGCCGAACC
>JAVEUP010000162.1:0-18710 GCA_034005525.1 Thermoguttaceae bacterium
TGGGCGCGATGGTGATGAACCGCGCGCCCGGTTCTTCGACCTCCCACCACGCGCGATACTGGCCCGCGGCGTCGACCATACCGGTTCCCTGGGGACGCATGTCCTGGTCGTCGAAGTCGGCGGTTTGCTCCTTGGCCTTCTCGCCCGGTTCCGGCGCCGTCTGGTTGCGGTACCAGATGATTTGTGTCATTTTCATCACACGTTGGGCCGGCAACTGGGGACGATCCCCGGCCGACGCCATTTGAAACAACTCTTCCGTGGCCAGGCCAATGCGGATTGGGTCGGGATACGAGTACGTCCACTGGGACAGGTAATCGACTTCGCCGCCGGAACCCCACACGCTTGCCACGCGGACGGCCGGGTCGTGGAAGGTCCAGAACCGGGCGTGCGCGCCTGCCTTCAGCCCCCGGTGAAGCCGCGTGTGCAGTTCGTTCCAGCCGTCCCCGTTCTTCCAGAGCCACTTGTAGTAGACATAAATGGGATGATCGTCGGGAATGACGCGGTTTTCCGGGAAGTCGTCCAGCTTGTCATAACGGACGCCTCGCATGTTCACCACTTCGTCGGGAATCGGGAAGCCGGCGAACTGTTCAAATGCCTTGCGGTCGTGTTCGTGGAAGCAGGGGTTGGAGTGCCCCCGCACTTCCGTGTGGATCAGCGCACTGTCGAAGGCTGGATGCCTGCCGTACGCCCTGGCCATCGACTCGCCCACGTCGCCGCAGAACTGCTGAATGCGTTCAAACTGGGCGCAAACATCCTCGCGTCCCGTGTAGGGCTCGCCGTTGCGGCGTATGCGCTGATAGTCGGCTTGGCTGCGCGCCCAGGAGCCTGGCGACAGGCTCGAAACAATGCGCATGCCGGCGGCCAGTGCGGCATCGAGTTCCTGAATCCCGGCCGCGATGCGGGCATCGTCACCCGGCTGAGTGGGACCCTCGGCCTCCCACACGGCGCTGAAGTCACAGCCGACGCCGATGGCGTGGGTGAAGCCGATCTCCCGCAGTTCCTCGCGCCGCCCGCTCGCGCCGCCCCACATCACGACCGGCATCGAATGGGCCGGCTGGCGCGGGACAAGGACCAATTCAAAGGATTGACTGGCTGAAAACGGCTCATCGCCCGGCAGTTCGACCGATGCGCTCAGTTCGTAGGTGTTCGGCCGTAGAGCCGTGTCGAAGCGGTATTCAAGGACGTGCTGCTGGCCGGACGCGATTTCCGGCAGTTCCATGGCTTGCCGACCTGCGCCGCCGAGCGAGAATAGCGCACGAGCACCGGTTAGCGGCCGGCTGGTAAGGTTCGTCAGGCCGAATCGCAGCGGCTCGGCTTGTTCCATGCGTTCAAACACGCGCCGGGGCGAAAGCAGCTCAAACGTCACCGGCGTGAACCGGAGAACGCCTCGCGTGATGCGCACCTGGTCGATCAGGCCCGGGAATCCGTGGTAATAGCTGCCAAAGCGGTCGCCGAGGACAAGGTCGTGCCGACCAGGTGAGATGCGTCCATAGCCGGTCTGATAGTCGCTGCCGGCCGGCGAACCGTCGATGAAGAACGCACCCGTACCGGCGCCGTCGTAAGTGAACGCGATATGCCGCCACTGGCCCGGTGGCACGTGCAGCAGATCGGACTGCCATGTTGCCGATTCCTTGCCGAAGCCGAGCGACATCCGCAGGTGGCGCATATCCGGTGCCGTTTCTCGCATCAAGACAAGCTGGTAGTCGTCGTCAGCCACGTACTTCTTGTCGACAAGGAATGCGTCGGGGTACTCACGCAACTCGTCGGCCGGTTGAATCCACATCTCAATGGTAAACGCCCCGGCCGGAGTCAGGCTTGGGCTGTTCTTCGCACGGGCCTGATGCGCCGTGTCTTCGACCGGCCAGCCGCGGTACGACCGCAGTGCGCCGCCGAACCGGCCACCGTCGACGAACTCGGCCCCGCGCAGGGTCAGTTCGTGGCCGTTGCCCGAAAGATCGGCAGCCGGATCGGGCTGATTGAACTGCCACAAGGCAATGACGTGCTCGCCCGTTGCGTCCTCCCCCGAGTACTCGGAGCGGAAAGGCTCGGCGAGCTGCAAGTCGTCTTCCGCTGCTTGCGCCGGGCTGAGGCTGGTGGCCACGCCAACGATGGCGGAAGCGACGAGAAACGAACGCAATGCAGGCACGAAGCGATGGGGCGTCATGGGAGATCCTCCGGGGGGGCTTTGGGGGCAGCTACATCAGCAGGCTACCATTCTCCAAGCGGGTTGTCAAACGTGGGATAAGCTTCCAGCTTGTCTTCCCAGCAACCACTCTTGCGCCACGAAGAGCGAGCAACGCTAGTGTGCGGCAAGATTTTCTGGCACGTTTAGTGGCAGCGCAGGGCCACCTGCGGGCTCGCCCCGCATGGAGCCGTGGTCAATGAGCTAAGCGGGCACGGCTAACCCAGACTGTCTCTCCCCTGCACGCTGCCGCCGCCTCCGGCGGCGGCAGCGTGCAGGGGAGAGACAGGGAGCCTCGGCGGCGTTTTAGCCGACTGACCACCGCTCCAGGCCGGGCAAGCCGGCCGGTGGCGGCCGCGACCTGTGTAGAACAACGAGAAACGTTGCCCCGCGCTGGTCGAATTCCGCTGCTTTGGGGCACTTTCCAGCCTGCCAGAAAATCTTGCCGCACACCAACGCTACGGCCTCAGTACCACTGGTAGGCGTACTGATCGAATCGCTCCCGGGCCTCGCGACGCTTCTGTGGATCGGCATACGCCTCCCAGTAGTGCCGGAGGTTCCCAAGGTGCGAAAGGAGCGTCTCATCGGCGATTTGGCGGGTGGTCCATCCGTGGCTCGCCCGTTGGCAGGCTTCTGCTTTCGCGTTCAGGTAGCGATCGGCTAGCATGGCGCGAATGCCCTCGCGAATAATCTCGTCGTCGCAGGTCACCAGGGCATGCGTTCGCGCCGCTCGGCCAGACAAGCCCACTCCGCCGCATTTATGCTGCGGAGTGCTTCCACCTTTCCTCTTCCTCCAACCGCCGGCGCATGGCATCGCGCAGCTCTTCGTCGAGCGACTTCAGGTGCGGCAGCCGGGCGAACCATCCAAGCAGCAGCAGGGCGGCAAGGCCGCCTGCCAATACGATTTGCCAATGGAAGGTGTATCCGCTGTCGGGAGTGCCGGTCAACATGGACGCCAAAACCCGGAACTGGTCAAGAGTTTCCGGCGTAATGCGGCTTCCGGCCACCGCGAAGGTGTTGTTAAGCAGATGATACACTACCGCCGGCAGGAGGCTGCCGCTTTGCACCGCAATGTATCCGATTACCACACCCACGAGGCAAGCGATCAGCGACTGTTGCAAGACGCCGTGGGCCAGGCCGAAGAACACCGCGGTATAGGCAATCGCCCGCCACTTGGCACCCGCCCGCAGGAAACCCGAAAGCATGAACCCTCGGAACGTCAGTTCCTCACACACGGCCGGCAATACGGCAATCGCAAGTACCAGGGGCCAGAACGGTGCTTCCGCGAACATGCGTTCGACGGGCACCAGAGCGTCTTTCACTTTCTCACTGACCGGGTATAGCTGTACGACGACGCGCTGCAGCACGTTCATCGTGGGGTGCAATACCAGTGCGAGCAGCGCCGCTGCCGGGATGGTCCACCACGTGGCCGGGCGGCGTAACAGGAGGGTGCGGCCGGGGCTAGAGGTGAGCAGCAGCGTCAGCAGCAGAGCCGGCGCCGCAATGATAATCACTTGCGTGACAACGACCGATCGCACAAAAGCGCCAAACTCGCCCGGCGTTTCCAACGCGGCGCCCAGGAAAAATCGGGCCAGAAGAATCAGGACACCGCAGGCAACCGCCGCGGCTGCCGTCGGGGTTGGCTGCCGGTCGCGGACCAGCCGCTTCAGCCATGCGGCCACGTCGAACCGCTCGCTCTCGCGGAAAAGCACTCCTTCGCTGTTGAACTGATCGACGGCCCAGCGAATGGCCAGCAGGCAGCATGCCAGGGTCACGGCAATAACCGGGGGTGCAAATTGGACGGCTTGCCAGTATTGCCCCTCAAGTGCGCTCCGCAACAGCAGGACAACGCCGGTGATTGGAATCAGCGAATTGCCCAGGTTCAACTCGACGCCCGGCGCCATCGGCAACACGCAAAGCGGCATGGTGACCAGCATCAAGGGCATGAGGTAGTATTGCCCCTCCTTCGTGCTGCGGGCGAACGCCGCCAGGGCAAGGCACAGGGCGCTGAACAGGGCGGCCACGGGCAGCAAGGCCACGCCGAGCCATGCGACGGCAAGCAGCGGCGGTGTCCCGAAACCTTCAAACTGGCTCAGGACAATCGCGCCCGTCAGGCCGATGCTCAGCAGATTCAATATCGCCGTGGCTGCACTGAACAGAATAATCGTCAGGAGCTTCCCAACGACAATCTCGCTGCGCAGCGCCGGGCTGCAAAGCAGCGTCTCCAAAGTCCCGCGCTCCTTCTCGCCGGCGCAAAGATCGACCGCGGGATAGAACGCGCCGGTCATCGCCCACAACACGAGCATCATGGGCAGAATCTTCGACCAGCGGGCCGCGCCGCGCCGCGGAGTCTCGGAGGCGACGTCGGCCGAATGAAGCGAAAACGGCCGCGCCGCGGTCGCCGGCAGGCCCCCAACAGCCAGGTTGTCGGCACCGACGCGATCCGTCCAACTGCGCAATGCCTCGGCAAGCCGCCCATACGCTATCTGGGAAGTCTCGACCGCAGTACTGTAGACGATCTCCGGACTCGGCACGGCCAGGTCCACCACGCTGACCGGACCGGTGTCGGCGGCGTCGGTTAGCGAGGACCGCCGTTCCCGCAAAGTATCGCGGAACGCATCGAGACGCTGGGCGAAGTCGGGTGGGAAGAACAGCGCCGCATCGTACTGCCCGCTCTCCACCGCATGCCACGCCGCTTCGCGGGTATCGACCGGCGCCAATCTTCCGGGGCGGGGTTCGGTGGCAGCGAACGTTACTTCCAGAAGCTTCCACTGCTCAGCGGAACCGAACAGGCCGGGGTCAAACTGCTTGTTTTCAAAAAGCCTCGGGAGACGGTCCAACTCGCGCACTCCCACCACGAGCACCCGGCTTGGCTTCTCCCGCATGAACTGCGCCATCTGAAAGAAACTCATCCCCAGAATCGGATACAGCAACAGCGGCAGCACGAAGATCATGAACAGGGTGCGCCGGTCGCGCAATTGATCGCGCACTTCGCGGGCGAGAACCAACTTGACGTTTGCGAGTGTCATGCCGCGGGAACCGCCGTGCAGTCAGGAGAGGAGCAGGTAGCGTTGTGCTCGGTAATCAGGCGGAAGAACAGTTCTTCCAGGTCGTGCTCGCCGTGCCGGTTGCGAAGCTCGGCCAAGGTCCCCTCCGCCAGGATGTGGCCGCGGTGGACAATGGCAATCCGGTCGCAAAGCTTTTCCGCTTCACGCATGATATGCGTCGAAAACAGGATGCACTTGCCGTGATCGCGCAGCTCCGCCACCGTGCTGAGCAATGCCCGCGATACGAGCACGTCGAGCCCAGCGGTTGCCTCATCAAAGATGAGTACGGGCGGATCGTGGACAATGGCCCGCGCAATGGAAACCCGCTGCTTCATGCCGGTCGACATCTTCGCGCCGAGCACGTCGCGGGTATCGTTCATTTTCAGACGGTCGAACAGGATTTCCATTCGTTCGCGCAACTCGTCGTCGGGAATACCGTGCAGGCGTCCGAAGTACTCGACCATCTCCCAGCCGGTCATGCGGTCGTATACGGCGGTGCTGGCCGACATGAAGCCGATCTCGCGGCGGACCTCGGTCGCTTGATCGACCACGTCGTACCCGTTGACCGAGGCCGCACCGCCGGTGGGCTTCAGCAACGTGCTAAGGATCCGCAGCGTTGTGGTCTTGCCGGCGCCGTTCGGACCCAAAAGCCCGTAAATCTGACCGGGAACCGCGTCGAACGAAATACCACTTAGCGCGACGACTCGACCGAGTCTGACGTCATCGTAATGCTTCGCAAGCTGGTAAACATGGATCATGGCACGTCCGGCAAAGAGATACTCCTATTGTATCGTACCTTACCGCATTTCGTCCAGGAGGCGGTAGATGGTTATGTCCGTCATGTTTGGGCAAACCGGCAAGGTTAATGAAACCGGGCTGAAGTATCCAAGTGATATAAGCAGTAGGACCATCCCGCTTGTTATGCAAATGATGAAAATGCGCCAGGGGACAGCCCCTTTTGAGCGGTTGTGTTTCCTCGATCTTCTGATACAGTCCGTCGCGCTGAATTACGTGATCTTGCACGTCGCGGGGCCGCCGCGAGAAAGCTACGTTTTAGGAGGCAATAGATATGACCGATCGGACCAACTTCGACCGTACTCTAGCGAGAAACCATGTCGAGAACTTCTGGTGACGACCTTCTGGCCCGACTGGCTCAGCTTGACGCTGCGCCGGACGGAATGAATCCCTGGCAATCGCTTGCTGCAACCGAGCCCGAACACGAGGCCCCGGAGCAAGGGGTGGGGAAGGATGAGAAGCTCGACGCTCTGCTCAGCCGCATTCACAACCTGTCCGGCGCGGCTGCAACCGGCTCACCGGAGCCACCTGCGAGGGTGAACGGCCCGGCGGAAGGCGAACACGAGCGGGGCAACAGCTTCGTGCCCGTGGAACCGAGTTCCATTCGGGATGCGGGCTTGACCGAGAGCGAGGTCGAGGCGCTGGTACTGAAGTTCCTGCTCGCCCGGGGCGATGCGTCCGGCCGCGATATCGCCGACCAGGTGAAGCTCCCGTTCGTACTCGTCGACGAATTGCTGCGGAAGATGAAGAGCGACCAGCTTGTCGGACATCGCGGTTCCGCGCCGATGAACGACTACCAATACCAGCTTGGCGAAGTAGGGCGCGAGCGGGGGCGGCGCTATGCCCAGCACTGCACCTACTTCGGCTCCGCTCCCGTTTCGCTGGACAGTTACATTGCGGGGGTCGCGGCCCAGTCGCTCACCGGCCAGCATCCTACACCCGAGGACTTGCACCGCGCCTTTGAAGATATGCTCCTGAACAAGAAGATGCTCGACCGCCTGGGGCCCGCAATCAATAGCGGCCGCGGGCTGTTCTTGTTCGGGCCGCCGGGCAACGGCAAGACGTGCATTGCCGAGCGCATCACCGCCGCGTTCGGCGAGTTGATTTGGATTCCCCGGGCCATCGGAATCGACGGCGAGATCATTCGCCTGTTCGATCCGGTCAGCCACACCGAAGTCCCGGTCGAGTCGGACGGCGGGCTGCTCGACAAGCGGAAGATTGACCGGCGCTGGGTACGGATCAAACGCCCCACCATCGTGGCGGGCGGCGAATTGACGATGTCGCAGCTCGAGGTGACCATCAACACGTCCACGGGCATCAGCGAGGCGCCGCTGCAACTGAAGAGCAACTGCGGCACGCTCGTGATCGACGACTTCGGCCGGCAGCGGATGAGTATTGACGAACTGCTGAACCGCTGGATTGTGCCGCTCGAAATGAGGTACGACTTCCTGAACCTTCCCAACGGCAAGAAGATTCGCGTGCCTTTCGACCAACTCGTTGTCTTCTCGACCAACCTGGAGCCTCGCGAGTTGGTCGACGAGGCGTTTCTGCGGCGCATTCCCTACAAGATTGAAGCGATCGATCCGACCGAGCAGGAGTTTCGCGAACTCCTGAAGCTGATGGCAGGCAAACTTGGCGTGGCCTACGACGACGCGGCGGTCGATTACTTGCTCGAAACGCACTACAAGGCGTCGGGCCGCCCACTGCGTTTCTGCCACCCTCGCGACCTCTTGCTGCAAATCCGGAACTACTGTTGCTACAGCGGCGACACGCCCCGCATGACGCCCGGATACCTCGACAAGGCCATTGAAAACTACTTCGCCGTCATGTAGTTTCTCATGGCCTTTCGATGCCAAAAGGAAGCTTCATTTGCGGATCGAAACTGGATTCGGGTGTAAGCTCCTTGAAGAGCATGCTGGGCTGGATATCGCAATTGTGCTGGTACTTGTCGCTGCAATACTCGGTGAAAGGCCCTCGCAATTCGTGGTAAAATATCTGGCAGATGGCCACGCCCGGATACACCCTCACCGGTTGGACCGCGAAGATCTCCAGCGTCCAATAGCCGCAGAAGCCCACGTCGCCGAAACCTGCCGTCACGTGGACAAACAGTCCGAGGCGGCCCACGGAAGAACGGCCTTCGATCATGGGAACGAGGTTGTGGGTCTCGGTGCGTTCGGCAGTGCGTCCGAGGTAGAGCTGGTTGGGCTGCAAGATCAGTCCTTCCGCGGGAATTGATATGCGGCGGACGCGCGCCGGGCGCCGCATGTCGAGCACAACCTCCTCATACACCATCAACTCATCGTGCAACGTGAGGTTGTAGCTGTTCGGATTCAGCTTACGCCGATCGAAAGGATCAATGACGATGTCGCCGCCCAATCGGGCCTCGATTTCCTGACCAGAAAGCACCATGTCGGCATCCCTTGACTGCCCTTGATTTCAGGAGAATCCAGGATAGTTGCTGCACAGTCATCGGACAAGTCCCTCCCCACATCGCGACCGAATGGCCCGGGCGAGTGCCTTCTCAGGCTTCAAACGTGGGGTAAGCATCCTGCTTGCCAAGGCCAAAGAGTGGCATACCCCGGCGCGCACCCTCTGCGCGCCGGGGCATAGGCAGGGATTGGGTTTTCGTTCAGGGTAGTTACCACGCCAAGGCAATTGCCTCAAGCTGACGCACGAGGCGCTGGTCGGCATGACTCAGCCGGTTCCAGGCAACGCGGAAATAGCCTCCGTCGGCGGCCTGGAGACGAACCATACCGTCCTCCATGCTGACAAAGCTCGCCTCTAGCGAGTACTTGCCCGTGTTGTCCACCCACATCCGCATTCCGCGCGGATCGTTCTGCGAGAACGGATCGTCGTTGATCGGCGCTGCGGGAGCAGCCGGCTCGGCGGGCTCAGCAGGTTCAGCCGGCTCGGCCGGCTCGGCCGGCTCGGCCGGCTCGGCAGGCTCGGCAGGTTCCGCGGGAGCCATCGGGTCAGCAGGCTCGGCAGGCTCCGCGGGAGCCATGGGTTCAGCCGGCTCGGCCGGCTCAGGAGCCGCAGGCTCGGCGGGCTCAGCCGGTTCAGCCGGCTCGGCCGGCTCAGGAGCCGCAGGCTCGGCGGGCTCAGCCGGTTCAGCCGGCTCCGCGGGAGCCATGGGTTCAGCCGGCTCGGCCGGTTCCGCCGGCTCAGGAGCCGCAGGCTCGGCGGGCTCGGCCGGTTCCGCCGGCTCAGGAGCCGCCGGCTCGGCGGGCTCAGCAGGCTCGGCGGGCTCAGCCGGCTCCGCGGGCTCAGCAGGTTCAGCGGGCTCCGCGGGAGCCATGGGTTCAGCCGGTTCTTCGGCAGGTTCTTCAACAGGTGCAGCCGGTTCGGCCGGGGCTTCCGGTGCGGCAGGTTCTTCCGGAGCGGCCGGTGCGTCGGGCTCTGGTGCTTCAGCCGGCATTTCCGTCGGAACGGGTGCCTCGGGCGCCTCAGGCGCTTCCGGTGCCTCGGGTGCCTCGGCATCTACGTCAGCAGGTGCTACGTAGTCGTCATCGGCCGGAGCGCATGCCTCGGGAACAGCCACCACCGCCTGGCAGCACGGTACGCAACAACAACAGAGCCTCGGCCGGCACGGAATCCGTACGCAACAAGAGACTCTCGGCCGACATCGCATCCGGCAGAATAGCCGGTCCATGATTCGGCCCGCCGATGCGCTATCGGCCATCACCAACAGCGCACCGACAAAGGTCAGCAACAACACACCTAAACGTCGGTTCATCACACTCACCCTCCTGTACACAGCGAGAAAGAAAAACACCAAAGCCCCGCCACGCAGGTTGACTTCCACCCGCTTCGTGCAGCAGGTGTGAAATAACGTCAACCCTCAACTCGGCGCAGACTCACAATACACGGCTGCCATTTTACCTACATCGCCACGGCAATGCAAATACGCTGGCCAGACAATCCTCCCAATCCGAAATTTCTAGGCTAATTCGCAAAGATCACGTTTGCAACAGCTTTCCACCAAAGTGCCCCGCTTTCAGCCTTGGAGCCCCTCGGTAGTGCTGCACATCACCCTTCTTGGGGATACCGCAGCGTTTTGACTCTCCCACTGGTCGAGCCGATCCGATTCCGACATACTGAGCCGTTTCGACTGAAACCGAAGGCAGAAAGGGCGAGGTATGATGCGAACGCGCTCGACAACCATCCTCACGGTACGGCACGCAGGTGTTGTTGCCATGGGCGGCGACGGCCAGGTAACCATTGGCAGCTCGATCATGAAGGCCGATGCCACAAAGATTCGCTCGCTGCTCGATGGAAAGGTACTGACCGGATTCGCCGGCGCTGCGGCCGACGCGTTCGCGCTGATGGAACGATTCGAGGCGAAGCTGAAGGACTACCCGTCGAACGTGCCCCGGGCCGCAACCGAGCTTGCGAAAGAATGGCGTACCGACCGTGCTCTCCGCCGCCTGGAGGCCATGATCGCCGTCGTCGATACCAGGCATACGCTGCTGCTGACGGGCAACGGCGACGTCATCCAACCAACCGACGGCATCTTGGGGATCGGGTCCGGCGGAAGCTACGCGGTAGCCGCCGCCCGCGCCTTGGTCAAACACGCCAAACTCGGCGCGACCGACATTGTGCGCGCCGCCCTGGAAATCGCCGCCGGAATCGACGTGTACACGAACACCAGCATTGAGGTGGAGGAGATATCTTGCGAGACTTGACCCCGAGGCAGATTGTCGAGGAACTGGACCGTCACATCGTGGGCCAGGACGACGCCAAGCGCGCGGTGGCCATTGCCATCCGCAATCGGTGGCGTCGCCAGCAGCTCGAGCCGGAAATGCGCCAAGAGGTGGCCCCGAAGAACATCCTGATGATCGGACCGACCGGGGTCGGCAAGACGGAAATCGCCCGCCGCCTGGCTAAACTCACCGGCGCGCCGTTCATCAAGGTCGAGGCGACGAAGTATACCGAGGTCGGCTACTACGGCCGCGACGTGGAGAGCATGATCCGCGAGTTGGTCGAGAACGCGATCGGCCTGGTTCACGAGCAGGAGCGGTCGGGGGTGGAAGAGGAAGCGCGCCGCCGCGTCGACGACCGGCTGGTGGACCTGCTGGCGCCGGCGCCCGCCTCCTTCGACGCCTCGCCGGGCAGCCCCGATTCACCCGATCGGTACGAACGCACTCGCGAGAAGATGCGGGCGATGCTTGCCACGGGCGAGCTGGAGAATCGGCGGGTCGAAATCGCCATCGAACAGAAGCCCATGCCCATGATGTTTACCGGCGTCGGCCTCGAACAAATGGATGTCGACTTGCAGGGCATGTTCGAACGTATTCTGCCGAAGGCGACCAGCCGCCGCGAATTGACCGTGGCTGAAGCCCGGCAGGTGCTGTTTGAACAGGCGTGCGACTCCCTGATCAACCAGGAGAAGGTTCAATCGCGCGCGATTGAACTGGCCGAGAACGTGGGCATTATCTTCGTTGACGAAATGGACAAGGTCGTGGCCAGCGAGCACGCCCACGGCGCCGACGTCTCCCGCCAGGGCGTTCAACGCGACCTGTTGCCGATTGTCGAAGGGACCACCGTGCAAACCCGGTACGGTTACGTGCGGACGGATCACATCCTGTTCATTGCCGCCGGCGCGTTCCATCGCGCGAAACCCAGCGACCTGATGCCCGAGCTTCAGGGCCGGTTCCCCATTCGCGTGGAACTCAATGCCCTGGGCAAGCAGGACTTCGTACGCATCCTGACCGAACCTCGCGGCGCGCTGACGAAGCAGTACCAGGCGCTGCTCGCAACCGAGGGCGTGAAGCTGGACTTCAGCGACGACGGCGTCGAGGCGCTGGCCGGCTATGCCTTCGACGTGAATCAGACCGCGCAGAACATCGGCGCCCGCCGGTTGTACACCATTCTGGAGCGAGTGCTTGAAGAACTCAGCTTCGAGGCCCCGGACATGAAGGCCGGCCGGGTCAAGATCAACGCCGCTTACGTCAAGCAGCGGCTCGATAAACTGAGCCACGATGAAGACTTGAGCAAGTTCATTCTTTGACCGTTACGCTCCTCCCAGCAGTGCCACGCCTGCCAAGGCCAGGATCAGCAGCAACAGCAGAGTAACGAACCATGCGGCGATGGTTGCCAGTGCCAGAATGCCGGCCAGTCGCCAGAAAGATCTTTGCGCAACGAGCGCCTGCTCCAACTGCGCGGAGCTGCTTTTGGCCAGATAGGTCCCGATGCGTTGCGCGTACACAAGAAGGTGGAACGCTGCCCAGCCGACCAGTCCGCACGTCGCCAGCATGACAATCGCCACCAGGATGCCGGGGATGGTGAAGCTGATCGCGGAAAGAATGAACACCACCAGCCAGAACAATCCCCCAAGCCCGGCCGCCCCGAAACCCACCATTGCCATCAGAAACACCCACGGCCGGGTTTCGGTAAGTATGCGTTCCACACCGCCGGCCGGCGCTTCGTCCTCGGTCGGCGTCTTCTTCTCGGAACGCTTCGAGCTTGCCGGGCCAATGGCCTTGCCGGAATCGCCAGCGGCGACGAGTGGCGCGTCCTCGGTGGACGCTTCCTCAGCTAGATGAGGAAACACTTCGTCGGCCCACTTCCACTGGTCCCAGCCGTCGCACAAGAGCTGGCAGGTGCCGTCAATGCGCCCCTCTGCCACCCATGCCTCGAGTTCCTCGCGATCGACGGGGCCGTATTGCTCGCCGTCGTCGGTCTGAAGGTACCACTGTCCGCCATCCTCCTCGTCGGCCGGCGCTTCGGGTTCCGGTTCCTGCTCCTGTTCCTTACGCTGCTCCACGGAAGAATCGGGTTGGGCCGGCTTCTTGGCGGCAGCGGGGCGTCGCTCCGGCTCCACGGCAGGGGTCGATCCAATATCGGAGTCGGCTGCCGCTTCGTCGGTTGGTTGCTCTTTGCCGCTGTCCCCTTCGGCGGGCTTTCCGGCCTGGACCAAAATCGCTTCCGCGCAGTTCGGGCACTTCACACGACGTCCCCCGAACTTGTCGGGTACGCGAAACCGCTTCTTGCACTTCTCGCACTGAATGTCAATCGGCACGGCAACCCTCGATATACACGCGTACAGTTGATTGGTGGCGTCAACGCCGCCTATACGATCTTACTCTAATAATTCCGCGCGTGCTGGAAAAGTCCCCCGTTTACCGCAGCCCCAGGGCGCGGCGGACGATCCAGTCGCGAAACCGGTCGGGGAGCATGCGGAAGCCCTTGTAAGAAAGCCGGGATTCCCAGGTGATGTAGTACCGGCTGCGCGGCCGGCGGTCGGTGAGTGCCCGCAGCACGGCGTGAACGACGCGGTGGACGGACACCGCGCGGGCGGCCAGTCCTTCAGCCGCCTTGCGCATTGCGGCGAAGTCGCCTTCGTACAGGGCCAGCGATTCGGCCGGTACGCGCGCCGCCAAATCGTCGCCCGCCTCGGATGACTTCTCCCAAATGGGCGTTTGAGTCGGTCCCGGTTCGACCATCGCCACGCCGATGCCCCAGGGCCGCAGTTCCAGCCGCAAACTGTCGCCGATCGCCTCCAATGCATGTTTGGACGCCGCGTACGCGCCCAGGTAGGGTGGAGCGATTGCCCCGTTTACTGAACTGATGTTAACCAGCCTGCCGCGCGACTTCCGCAGCAGCGGGATGAACTGCTGCGTCACGGCAAGTGCCCCGACCAGATTTACCTCCAACTGGCGGCGAAACTGCTCGATCGGCAGGATTTCCAGTGGCCCGGCAATCACGATGCCTGCATTGTTTACCAAGGCGCCGAGTCCCGCCCCGCCGACAGCCGCAGCCACCTCGCGCGCCGCGGCCTGCACTGCTTGGCCGTCGGTAACGTCGACCAGCAGCGGGTGGATGCTTCCGGCCCCGGTTCCCAGCGATTCCAGCAACGAGTCGGCATGCTCGAGCTTGCGAACTCCGGCAAATACGTGCCATCCGCGGCGTGCCAGTTCCACCGCGCATGCGGCTCCGATACCCGTTGACGAACCGGTAATCACTATGCTCTTTGTACTTGGAGTGCCGTGCATCGCCTCCCTTTGCAGTGGATCAGCCTGCTTCAGCCCGTAAAAAGAAGAAATACGCCGTCAACACGGCGGCCATGACCAGCATGAGCCATTTCACTTCGCGGCGGCGGCCGCCTGCAAGCTTGATGATGGGGTAGGCGATGAAGCCCAGGGCAAGGCCGTCGCCAATGGAATACGTCAACGGAATGCCGACCACCATGAGAAACGACGGCATGGCTTCCGTATAGTCCGACCAGTCGATCTTCGCCACATTGCGCATCATCATGGCACCGACCAGCACCAGGGCGGGCGCAGTGATGGCCGGGTAGTCGCCCACCATGCGGACGATAGGCGCGAAGAAGAGGGCTCCCAGAAACAGCATCGCCGTCGTGCAGGCCGTCAGCCCGGTACGCCCGCCTTGTTCTACGCCGGCGGTGCTCTCAATAAAACTGGTGACCGTGCTCGTGCCCATGGCGGCTCCGGCAGCCGTGCCGATGGCGTCGGACATGAACGCCTCGCGAGCGCGGGGTAAGCGATTGTCCTTGACCAGACCCGCCTGCTCGCTTACGCCCAGCAGGGTGCCGAGCGTGTCGAACAGGTCCATGAACAGGAAGATCAGGATGAACGGGAGCATGGCAAGCGACAGGGCGCCGCGCAGGTCCATTTGCATCAGCGTAGGGGCGATCGAGGGAGGTAGCTCCACCACGGTCCGGGCAACCGCGAAACGCCCGACCAGGCCGGACTCCGCGACTGCTTCCGACTGCACCCACCCTTGCGGCATCCAGGGGAGCGACCACTGCAGCGCCGCAGCCGCCGCGGTTGTCGCAAGGATGCCCCACACAATGGCGCCGCGCACCCGGCGGGCGAACAGCCCGGCTGTGAACACAAGGCCAAAGGCAAACAGCAGGATGTCGGGAGACGAGAAACGCGGGCTAAGCTTCACGCATGTGCCCGGGCTCGGGACAATCAAACCCGCGTTCTGAAGACCGATGAAGGCAACGAACACGCCGATTCCCACGGCAATCGCGTTCCGCATACTCGGGCTGATCGCTTCGAGTAGAATTTCACGCACGCCAAGCACCGCCAGCAGCAGAAACAACAGCCCCGCGATGAATACCACTCCGAGGGCAATCTGCCATGGTTGCGCACCGTCAGAGGCCACGGCGGCGGCGGCCGGGATGACAGAAAACACGAAGAAGAAGTTCTCGCCCATGCCCGGGGCCTGGCCGATCGGATAGTTCGCGTACACGCCCATGATGAACGTGGCCAGCGCGGCGGCCAGGCACGTGGCCGTCATGATGGCGCCCCAGTCCATTCCGGTATCCATCCCGAAGAGCCGGCCCGAGAGAATGGCCGGCTGCAAGAAGATGATATATGCCATCGTGAGGAACGTCGTCAGCCCGGCCAGCAGTTCCGTGCGCACGTTCGTTCCGTGTTCCGCCAGTTTGAAGATACGTTCCAGCATGAGGAAAGACTCCTGGAATCCGATTGCGGCCTGAGTGCTCCTGGAAACCTGAGTTTGCGCAGCCGATCAGCGACCGGTATTCTAGTACACCACCCGCTGGATTACCAGAGGGTTACTCGGAAGTATGGCCGGATGGCATGTCCCGGACGCTGCATCGTTTAGGCTCTTCCGTTTCTAGGTGCAGACAACCCATATTTCAGGGACGGCACAGCGGCGTGTGCCTACTACATTGCCACGGCCTGCACCTAGAAACGGAAGAGCCATCGTTCATCTACAGAACCCGAAACCCCTGGCATGACCGCCTGTTGTTGTGGTAGGCTACTGCGATGCCGTGAACGGCCGTATCGCACTCGTGCGAGGTTGGGGACATCAAGACGGGGTTCTGCCGTTTATCAGAGCCCGCGAAGGAACAAGGCTCTTACGTTTCTCGGTGTAAGCCATCAAGGTTGGAGTCCCGCCTTCAGGCGGTCTCTGCTCTCCGGCTGAAGCCGGGACTCCAACAAAGCACCGTTCGCACCCCGAACCGGAAGAGCCCCAAGACGGAAGAACGCTTTCCATGAGCCAACCTGACCCTGTAGACGTGCAAGCAGCCGCGGCGGGCGGTGCTGCGCGAGAGGATGGCCAAGCCGATCTTTCGGAGCAGATCGGCCGTTTGGTGCGCGAGCGGCCTTACGGCGTGTTGTGTACGCAGAGCCAGTCGCAGCCGTACGGGTCGCTGGTGGCGCTGGGCGCGAGCGACGACCTGACGGCCTTCGTCTTCGCGACGCCTACCGCCACGCGGAAATACCGCCTGCTCTCCGAATGCGACCATGTGGCGCTGGTGATCGACAGCCGTTCCGGCACGCCGGGCGAATTGATGGACGTGGAGGCCGTGCCGGGGCTTTGCGCCGGACTGGTCGACGGGCAAGTGGATCCGGACCGATGGGAGCTGCGGCGCAGCGACGGGACCACGGTCGCGTGGCATCCGGGCCATCGCGACGAGCAGGCCGCGCCGTCGCCGTTGCTCGACGAGCGCGACCTGAGCTATCTGCTGCGAGTGCTCACGGACGTCGAGTCGCTCTTCGGCTGGCCGCCCGACGTGGAATGGACGGGCCGCCGCGACCGGTTCACGTTGCTGCAAGCGCGGCCCATCACCACGGCCAACGCCGACCGGGAAGACAAACGCGGCTGGTACCTCACGTTGCGGCCCGGAACCACGCGCCTGCGGAAGCTGCGCGACAAGGTGGCCGGCGAGCTGATTCCCGCCCTGGAGGCCGAGGGAGAATGCTTGGCTGCCGAGGACCTCGAAGCCTGCACGGACGAAGAACTCGCCGATGCCATCGAACAGCGCGTGGCGGCGGTCGAGCGGTGGACGAAGATCTACTGGGAGGAGTTCATTCCGTTCGCCCACGGCGTCCGTCACCTGGCGGTCTACTACAACGACGCGGTGCGGCCGGCGGACCCTTACGAGTTTGTCGGCCTGCTGCAAGGCGAAGAGCTTCTGGCCACCCGCCGGAATTCGGCCCTTCGCGCACTGGCCGAACAAGTGAAGGCCAATGGCCCGTTGTGCAAAGCCATTGATGAGGCGTGCGGTGCGGCATTGCGCGGAGCCGCGGCCTGGCAACCGGACGCATTCGAGGCAATTCGGGCGGTTGAGGGCGGCGAAGCCTTCTTGGCAGCGTTTCGGCATACCGTCGATAACGTGCTCGACCTCGCGTACGGTAAGACGCGGCTTGCCGACCGGCCCGACCTCATTCTGCGGGCGGTCGTCGAACTCGCACGTTCGCAGAACGCCGGTGAGGGAGCCCGCAAAGACCCCGGACCGCACACGGCCGAGGCGCTCACGCAACGCTTACTGGCCGCGGTTGGCCCTGACCGGCGCGAGGAGGCATGGGAAACGCTCCAGCTCGGCAGGCTGAGCTGGCGGCTCCGCGACAACGACAACCTGCTGCTGGCCCGTGTCCAGTCGCAGTTGCTCCGCGCTTTGAACGTGGCGGCCGGGAGGCTCCAGGCTGCGGGCCGCCTGGCACCCGCGCCCCGGGTTGAGGCGGAAGACGCAGCCGGAATCGCCGCAGCTTTGCGCAACCCGAATGGCGGCAAGGTGGTGCCCGTTCAGAAAGCCCCTCCGAAACAGGTGCCCCAACGCACGAGTTCCGGCGAAACCCCGCGGCAGCTTATCGGCCAGCCGGCGGCACCGGGTATGCAGGCGGGTGAAGTCCGGCGTATCCGGAGCAGCGAGGACCTCGGCCGTTTCCGTGCCGGGCAGGTCCTCGTTTGCGACGCCATCCAGCCGATGATGACCCACTTGGTGCCGCTCGCGGCGGCAATTGTCGAGCGTCGCGGCGGCATGCTGATTCACGGGGCAATTATTGCCCGCGAACAATACTACGGCCCGACCAACCATAACCCCCCAGAGAGCCATGACGCCCCAGAATGAATCATTTGTCGCGAAATGTGGCCCAGGAAATCGAGTACAACAACCGTTGTTCATGATGTGATCGAAACTCCAATGGAACAACTCAACACCCCTTTCCACTGACGGAGTCTGCTATGAAAATCTCGATTATCGCAGGAAGTCACCGCCACGAGGCCGAATCGGCCCGCGTGGCAAGGTACGTTGAGGCTGTTTTGAGGGAGTCGGGCACGTCCGACACGTATCTCTTTTCGCTGGCCGACAACCCACTGCCGCTCTGGGACGAAGGCGTTTGGAACAATGACCCTAAATGGCAAACGGTCTGGTCGCCGATCGAAGCGGAATTGGCCGGTTCGGACGGTTTTGTCGTTGTCTCGCCGGAGTGGTCGGGGATGGTCCCGGCCGGGCTGAAAAACTTCTTCTTGCTGTGCGGCGGCGATGTTCTGGCACACAAGCCGGGCCTGATCGTTACCGTGTCGGCGTCTTTGGGCGGAGCGTACCCGGTGGCTGAACTGCGGACGAGCAGCTACAAGAATACGCGCCTCTGCTATATCCCCGACCACGTGATCGTCCGCAACGTTGGGAAGATGCTCCACGGCGAACAGCCCGCCGACGGGCACGACGAGAGCCTGCGCTCGCGAATCGCATATTCTGTGAGAATGCTTTTGGAATACGCCAAGGCCCTGCGAGCCGTCCGCGAGGCCGGAGTGATCGACCTGAAAACCTTTCCTTATGGCATGTAAGAACAGGAGTTACTGAAATGTAAGTTCTCAATAACCCCGTGAAAATGGTGTTGACTCGGAGGGCGGGTTTGGTGTTTCTTATGGGGCATGGATGGAGCCGAACCGAACAAGATTGC
>JAVEUP010000349.1:0-4372 GCA_034005525.1 Thermoguttaceae bacterium
CGTACTCGATTCGAACACCCACCGCACGCCGACCGCCTTCCCAACCGCGAACGACCCGGCACAAAGCTGTCAAGCGGTGACGGAAGTCTTGCTGTAGAACTAAGTGCGCTCTGACCCCAGCTCGATCCGGCTTGTGTTGACAGAGGCGGGACGAGGATTATAATGAATGGGACCATTGGGATCAGGTTCCCAACCTCCGGCAACGAAGGGTCGCGCGACCGGGGATTTCTCATTGCCCCGTTGTCCAATGGGGAGCGCGCGAAGTGGCCGGGGGCGAAGGGAGGCCTACTAGTACTTGAGGGATTCTCCCATGCTTCTCCGTTCCTGCAAACAGCGCCCAAGAACCCATTTCCGCCGCCCCGTACTCGAGCCGCTCGAGCCGCGGGCCATGCTCTCGGCCGGCGCGATCGAATTGGGACCGTCCGACAACATCGCCCTGGACCAGCCCCGCGTCGCGATTGAATTGATCGAGGACCTCAATCCCGACCCGGATGTCCACCAGTGGGCCAGCGTCGGGCCGAGCGTCTTCAACACGTTTCTGCTCGATACCGGGGCCAACAGCGTGCTGGCGATGGCCACGGCGGTTAGCGATATGCAGCAGCCGCCGGTCGTCTACCGAACCGAAGGAGAGTTCGAAGAAGCGGGAGTGGGCGGGCAGCATCCGATGGATATCTCCGCCTCCTATCGCCTCGACTTCGCCGGAACCACCGGAGATCGCAACACGATCCACGACGTGCGCATCCTCTCCGATCCCGACCACGATTTCAGTATGTTCGGCCCCTGGGGAATCGCCGGTATGCCGGCGATGGCCGACCGCGTGACGACGATGGACATGCGCGGATGGTCCGGCGGCGGCATGGACCTCGACAGCCTGTACATGAAGGTCGTCTTCGGCGACGAATTGCCCGCGGACGAACAGCACCGCTATGCCCTCTCGGTCGATAACCGGGTGGCGTTCGACCCGATGGACTACCTCGTTTCCGGCGAGCCTCCCATCTGGGCCGACATCCCCTTCATGACGGCCATTCCCACCCACAACGGGATTGGACAGGAGGGGAATTTCCTGTTCGACACCGGCGCGCAGATCAGCCTCATCTCGGAGCATCTCGCCATCGCGATCGGCCTGGACAGCAACGGCGACGGAGTGCTCGATCAGCGCGACGACGCCTATCTGGGGTCGGAAACGATCGGCGGGGTTGGCGGCACGAAGACCGTTCCCGTCTTCGGCATCGACGAGGTCCGCGTCCCGGTCACCAAAGTCACTACCGGCGAGACGGTGGAGTTGGTCTGGACCGACTTGCGCTGGCTGGTGCTGGACATCGATTTGGGCGAAGGCCAACCCGTACTCGACGGCGTGTTCGGCTCCGACCTGCTCACCAGCGGTTGGTTCCACTCGTTCTTCTACCCCGGCCAGCCCGACGGCTATATCGACCAGGTCCACCTCGATTTCCGGCAGTGGGGCCTTCACGCAGGCACGCCCGCGGTACGCACCGGCACCATCTACTTCGACCTGAACGAAGCGGTCGACAACGTCGTCATGCCGGGCCCGGGCATCCGGCTCCGCGAAACGGCCCGTTCCACCGAGGTCGTCAAAGGCGTATCGACCGACACCTACACCATCGGCCTGGAAACGGTTCCGGCCGCGCCGGTCGAGATCACACTCACGGCCGAGGCCCCCGTGCTGGTCAGTTCCGACGGCGGGGCGACCTTCCATTCGAGCCTTGTGGTGACGCTCACCGACACGACACCGCAGATGATCACCGTCATGGCCGACGACGACGGCCTGGTCGAGGGGCCCCAAACCTGGTTGATTGCGCACACCGTCGCCAGCGCCGATGAGAACTACGGCAACATGGCCGTCCGCGACGTGGAAGTCAAAGTCCGCGACAACCGCGACGTGGTGACGATCACCTCCGATGAGGCCGGCGAATACGTGATGGCGTCCATCGAGACGGCTGAGGGGGGCGGTCAGGTCACCTACTGGATTAGCCTTGCCAGTGCGCCGGTGCAAGAAGACTGGGTCCACATCGAAGATCTCGCCGGACAGGTCACGGTCTTCAATCCAAATAATATCGGCGACGGATGGGAAGACGTCTGGTTCTTTGACAGCGGCAACTGGAACACGCCCCAGCCGGTGTGGCTCACTGCAATCGACGACAATGTGCCGGAAGGCCCTCACCAAACCCAGCTCATCCATACCGTGCTCGACCCGTGGCAGTCGGAGCCGATCGTCGGCCAGCAGTTTCTCACGGTCCACGTCACCGATAATGACCTTGGCGGCGTGCTCATCATCGAGACCGGCGACGGCACCCACGTTGCCGAAGGGGGCGCTACCGACACCTATCAGGTTGCCCTGGCCACCGTTCCGACCGGACCGGTCGAACTTACTGTAACGGCTGATTCCCAACTCGAAGTGAGTGCCGACGGCGGGGCGACCTTCACCTTGATGCTCGTCCTTTCGTTCACCGATACCACGCCGCAAACGATCACGGTGCGGGCGATAGATGACGAGGTCGCCGAAGGGGCCCACACCGGCACGATCACTCATGCAATCACGGGCGTAGTGAACGATCCGGCCTACCCGACCACACTGCCGATCGCGCACGTAACTGCCGCGATTGCCGACAACGACTCGGCCGGGACGTTGCTTGCAGCCGATTCGCAAGGCGCCGAGCCGATCCAGTCGGTCAGCGTTGAACGCGGCGGCGAGACGCGCTACTGGATGGCGCTGAGCAGCCGGCCGAAGCACGACGTGACCGTTTTCCTCACCAGTTCCGACGACACGCTGCACGCGGTCGACGACGCCAACCCGGCCAACAGCTTCCTGGAATTCACCCCGCTGAATTGGAACGTGCCGCAGGCGGTCCGGATCGACGCCGGTACGACGCTTCCCACCGCCCAGATTACCCACAGTTTCTTTAGCAGCGATCCGAATTACCAGGGATCGACCCTGCTGACGGTTACGGTTGCCGACCCATTCGACCCGGCCTGGCGACCGACCGATTACGAGCAGTACCTACTGGAATTGATCAACCGGGGTCGGCTTGATCCGTTGGGCGAGGCGGCACGGTACGGCATCGGCCTGAACGAGGGCCTTGACCCCGGAACCATCTCTGCCGATCCGAAGCAGCCACTGGCATTTTCCCTCCACCTGATCGGCGCAGCGCAGGATCATAGCGAGTGGATGCTGGCAACTGACACTTTCAGCCATACGGGCGAAGGGGGCTCTTCGCCGGGCGACCGGATGGCTGCCGCCGGGTATTCGTTCGTGCCACCTTGGGGTTTGGCTGAAAATATCGCCTGGCAGGGCACGACCGGCACATTCGACCCGGTGGAGTTTACCGCCGACATCCACGAAGGACTCTACGGCAGCCCCGGGCATCGCGAGAATCAAATGGATGCGGCGTTTCGCGAGGTTGGGGTCGGCCTGGCCGACGGGCCTTTCACCCCCGCCGATACGACCTGGAACGCCTTGATCGGCACGGAGAATTTCGCATATTCCGGAAACACTGTATTCCTCACAGGCGCCGTCTATGACGACACGCTCGTCCTGGCCAACCAATTCTACACGCCCGGCGAGGGCCTCGGCGGAGTGACCATCGAAGCCGTCCGAAGTCCCGACCAACAAGTGTTCTCCACCGAAACCTGGACCTCCGGCGGATACACACTGGCAGTGCCCAGCGGAACCTATACGGTGACCGCAACGGGCGGGGCTTTCGGCGGCCCGATCGTTCACCAAAACGTCTTTGTCGACACGCAAAATGTGAAGATCGACTTCGTCGTGCCGGCCATCCCCACTTACGATCTCATGGGCCGCATTACGTCCAATGGAGACTGGTGGCTTGGGGAAAGCAACGGCGTCGATGCCTTCAGCAATAGCAAGGTGAACCGCTGGAACCCAAACCTCGAGTGGGCCGATATCATGGTCGGCGACTTCACCGGCAACGGGGTAGACGATATCGCCGGCCGCATTGTCAGCACCGGCGATTGGTGGCTGGCTGTCAATAACGGCGACGGGACCTTCACCAACCAGCGTTGGGGCCGCTGGAACACCAATGTCACGTTTTCCGATATCATGGTGGGTGACTTCACAGGCGACGGCAAGGCCGATATCGTCGGCCGGGCCGTCAACTCGGGCGACTGGTGGGTGGCGCGGTCCACCGGCAGCAGCTTCACCAACCAGAAATGGGGCCGCTGGAATCCGAACATCGAGTTCACCAGCATCATGGCCGCCGACTTCACCGGCGACGGTAAGGCCGATATCGCCGGCCGGATCGCCACGACCGGCGACTGGTGGGTGGCGCGGTCCACCGGCAGCAGCTTCACCAACCAGAAATGGGGCCGCTGGAATCCGAACATCGAGTTCACCAGC
>JAVEUP010000163.1:0-18485 GCA_034005525.1 Thermoguttaceae bacterium
GGTGCCATACCAAGAGAGGAGATTCGATGCGAAGACCTGAGTGCTCTACAACTGGTACGGTGGTGCGCATGGTGGCGGCGGTGCTACTGGCTGCCGGCTGCGGCGCCTTGGCGCCATTGACCTGCCACGGTGCGCCGCCCCAGGAGGGATGCGTACTGTGGCTGCGGTCCGACGGCGGCGTGGAAACCGCCGACGGCCGGATTGTGCGGTGGCGCGATCAGTCGGACGCGCGGCACGTAGCCATGGTACCCGAGGAGTTCTCCGGCCCGGCACTCGACCCCGAAACCGGAGCCGTTCGGTTTGCCGCGGGTACCGCCCTGCGCATTTCCGGCCACGTATTGCCCGAAGATGCCCGCGCAATGACCGTCCTGGCCGTGGCGCGGGCGGACGGGCCGTCGTCGATCGGCCTGTTTTCCATCCGCAACGACGCCCGCCCTCTGGTGCAGCTCGACGTGGACGAGCAGTCGCACGCGCGTTTCATCGTTCGCGACAGGCAGTCGCAAACGCTTGCCGCGACGACCCCGTGCATGATCGGCGCGAAGTCCATATTCGGCGGTGTTCTGGAGAAGCGCGACGATGCCACCGGCCGAGTGCGCGTCCTCTTTGGCACGAATTGGGCGTCGAGCCGGGATGCGGCCATTGCATCGCCGCTGATCGACGAAGGCGCGTGGATCGGCGCGTTGAGCGTTCCCGGCAGGGAGCCGTATGGCTGGCACGGCAGTATTTCGGAAGTGATCGTTTACGATCGGGCCTTGACGCAAGATGAACTCGACGCGGCGGTCGCCTGTCTCACCGAACGGCACCAGTTGCGGCCGCCCGTGCCGCCGTTCTTCGACGACTCGTGGAACGTCTTGACCACGGAACGTCCGGACGGGCCGGTTGCGCGGGAAATGGAAACCGACGTGTGTATTGTCGGCGGAGGCAGTGCCGGAGTGGGAGCGGCCATTGCCGCAGCACGCGAGGGGGCGCGCGTCGTGTTGGTCGAGCGGCAGAAGCGCCTCGGCGGGACCGGGGCAAACGCCTTCGTAAGCAATTGGGAACCGGGGCCGGGTTGCTCCATTGCCGAGGAACTGTTCCACCGCATGAAGGCGATCGGCGGCGCCGGCGTGGGAAGGTCACGGGCGGTTCAGACCAAGGTGCCGATGGGTTTCCTCATGGTCGACGACGACGAGAAGTACGAGAGCACGCTGGTGCGGGCGCTTCCGGGCGACCGGCAACAGCGCCGCGTGCCCTATTGCGTGCCCTTCAAACCCGATGCCTTCGATACGGTTGCGCGGGAAATGCTGGCCGAAACCGGCAAAGCCGCCATCCTGGATGAAACCACATTTTTCCGGGCCGAGCCGAATGCCGAGGGCACTCGTGTCGATGCGATCCTTGCCGAGGATCCCGAGGGGCGCATCGTGCGCATTCGTGCGAAGGTATTCATCGATTCGACCGGCGACGTGTGGCTCGCCCGCGCGCTCGGCTGTGAAACCATGCTGGGCGTCGACCCGAAATCGCGCTTCGACGAGCCCTCGGCCCCCGAGGAGGGCTTCCTGCAACTGAACGCCATCACGCGCTGCTACATGATCGTGCCGAGCGACGCCCCGAAGCGGGAGCCGCCGCCGGAAACCAACGTGCGGTTCGCTCGTGCGGCGTTTGTGACCGGATGGACCGACGGCATGCGGATGGTCAACATGATGCCGACGCTTCCCGGCAGGGCGCTGATCGACCTGGGCTACGACGAGTGCATGCGGCGTACTGAGCAGATTGTGCGGGCGCATTGGCATTGGTTGCAGGAGATTCCCGAGTTCCAAGGACACGAGCTTGCCGAGATCGCGCCCATGCTGGGCATCCGGGAGAGCTACCGCGTGGTTACTCAATATGTCCTCACGGAGCACGACCTGTTGGCCGGACTGCCGAGGCAGCAGCACCCCGACATCATCGCCGTTGCCGACCACCCTTGCGACATCCACGGCGCCGGCGGCCACCTCTCGCGGGTCAATACGGCGTACGGTGTGCCGTATCGCTGCCTGATCCCGGACGGGCCATGGGAGAACTTGCTCGTGGCCTGCCGCGGCGCGGGTTTCAGCAAGATCGCCGCGTCCAGCGTGCGCCTTCAGCGGACCATGATCCAGCTCGGCCACGCGGCGGGCATGGCGGCGGCAATGGCGGTGAAGGAAGACACCGCCATGGATCGGATCGACGTGGAAGCACTTGTCGCTCGGCTCGACGCCCGCAGCCGATACCCCATTGAACAGTCATTTGTCTTCGAGGAAATGAAGAAAGGCCATGAATAGAGTATCAGCCCGTTCAAAGGAGCAATCGTCGACTGCAAGGTATCACGTGCCGAACCTCGATCGGGCCCTGATGATCCTGGAACTGCTCGCCCAACGCGCGCACGGAGCGGGAATCAGCGATTTGGCCCGTGAACTGTCGCTCCCGAAGAACAGCGTATTCCGGATTGTATCCACGCTCCATGCGCACGGATACCTGACGCGGGAGGACGGCGGGAAGACGTTCCGGCTCAGCCGGAAATTGCTGTCGTTGGGCTACGCCGCCATCGACGAGTGTAACCTGGTGGAGAAGTCGATGGACGTCATGCGTGAGATTCGTGACGAGCTGGAGGAAACCACGCCGATCGGCGCCCTGGTGGGCAGTCAGGGCGTTGTTCTGGAACAGGTCCCCAGCAACCAGCCGGTCAAAGTGCTGGTTCGCGTGGGGCACCATTTTCCACTTCACACGGCGGCGCCGGGCAAGGCGCTGCTGGCGGCGCTGCCCGAAGCGGAACTCGAGGCCCTGCTGCCTCAGCTTCGCCTGACGAAGTTCAACAATCGCACCATTACGACGCGGAAGGCGCTGCGGGACGAGTTGGCGGAAACCCGGGAACTGGGCTACGCGGTCGATCGGGGCGAAGAGCTGGACGACTTGCGTTGCGTCGCCGCCCCGGTATTGAGCCACCGCGGCTATCCCCTGGCGTCCATTTGGATCACAGGCCCGGCCTCGCGGCTCCCCTTGGAGGAGTTCCCCCGGATCGGCGCATTGGTTCGCGAGAAGGTGGCCGTCGTTTCGCGGCGGTTCGGCTACGGTCTGATCGACTCTGCCGGAGAATAGTGCCATGAAAATGCCGCATTCAGCCCCGGATCGCTCCCGGAAAAGGGTGTGTGCAGGCTTTACCCTGGTGGAATTGCTGGTGGTGATTGCCATCATTGGCATTCTTATCGCACTGCTGCTGCCGGCGGTGCAAAGTGCCCGCGAGGCCGCGAGGCGAATGCAGTGCTCGAACAACCTGAAGCAGCTCGGTCTGGCGATCCACATCTATCACGACATACACAACCAAATCCCCATTACGTATGGGGTCGGTGCCAGCCCGACCCGGCGGAACTGGATTGTCGGTTTGCTGCCGCATATCGAACAGAAGGCCATTTGGGACACAATGGATATGAAGGTCAATGGCCACACGGAGCCGAACCTCTCACTGTACGGAATGGTCCTCTCCACCGTGCTATGCCCCTCGGACGGCAGTGCCTTGGAGCCGCGCACGCGAACGGATGCCGACCCAAGTGTGTGGAGTATCGTTGCAGGTTTCGGGCTGACTTCGTACGCAGTGAGCGCGGGTGACCACATGAACGGAACCGGCAGTACGGGCGCCCCGAATCCGCCGTATGAACCTTACTGCCGCAATGGCTACAGTGCGGGAAAGGTTCGCGGCGTGTCCTCACGCTACGGCTGGAGTTGCCGGTTCCGGGACGTGACCGACGGGTTGAGCAATACGATCTTCCTCGGCGAAATCGTTCCTGCGTGGTGTTTCTGGCAGTCGTGGGGCCACCAGAGTTTCGCTACCACCGCGTGGCCAATCAACCACCGCAACAGCGAGTACGCTCGCGGCACCCTGCCCACGGAAGGCTCTCCAATGGACCTGAACAATGACTCGCTTGTGTTCCGCAGCAGGCACCCGGGCGGCGCGCATTTTGCCTTCGGCGACGGCTCCGTCCACTTCCTCAGTGAATCGTGCAACTTCGGCTTGTACCAGGCGTTGTCCTCGCGGGGAGGAGGCGAACCGGTCTCGATTCCATGACCGCGGCCCGGCGGCATGCGCCGTGTGTCGGATACGTGCTTTGGCCCAGTTCTTCCGGAGATCACACATGTCTACGTTGCGTTGCCACAGAACAGTCGAGGGTATCCTGACCCTGGCGGCCATGTTGGCGTTTGTGACGGCAATCGGCTGCGGATCGAGCGACCTGGCCGCGGTTCGCGGTTCGGTGAGTTATCGCGGCAAACCGCTGGAACATGGCCGCGTCGGATTTCATCCGGAGGAAGGGCGGCCGGCTTTCGGCGACATAGGACGTGACGGCACGTTCACGTTGACTACCCTTTCTCCCAACGACGGCGCCTCCATTGGCAACCACCGCGTTACCATCCATTCCGACAGGCCGGCCGACCCGGACGATGCATTCTCCGATCGTATCTCGCTTATTCCTACCCGCTACCAGAAGGCCGAAACGTCGGACCTCACCGCCGAAGTCAAGGCCCGCGGCACCAACACCTTCCATTTTGAACTGACGGACTGACCATAAACCCGGGATGGACAACGTGACACAATCAATGGGCATGCCGCCCGGCGTGCGGATGAGACTCAGCGGCATGATGTTCCTGCAGTACATGATGCTACCGGTCTGGTGGGTGCCCCTGGCAACCTACCTGGACCGGTTGGGCCTGGAAGCCTGGCGCCCGCTGGTGATGAGCACCATGGCGCTGGGCTGCCTGGCCTCGCCGCTGATCGGCATGTTCGCCGACCGGCACTTCGCGTCGGAGCGGGTGCTGGCGGTATTGAACGTGCTGACGGGCGTACTGCTGATCCTGGCGGCCCAGGCAACCTCGGGAATTGCCGTCTTCTTCTTCATCGCCATCCTCGTCCACGGCCTGATCTTCGGTTTCTTCTTCGTGGGCGGGCAGATCTACGTCGACCGCCGCGCACCGAAGGAGATGCGGGCGCAGGCACAGGGATTCATGTTCCTGATGACGTTCGGCGTCGGTCTGCTGATCGGCAACTTCGTGTGCGACGCGCTGATCAACGCGTACACCGTCGACGGCGTGCGGCAATGGCAACCCGTCTGGTCGTGGACCACGGTGGCCTCGGCCGTCGTGTTGGTCTTGTTCGCGGCGCTGTTCCACTTTAATCTGGCCGGCAAGAAACCGGAAACGCCATAACAGACTACTTGCTCGGAATCGACAACGGCGGCACGGTGGCAAAGGCCGGGCTGTTCGACGTGCAGGGCCGGGAATTGGCCACCGCCGGGCGGAAGACGCCCATGAGTTCACCCGCGCCGGGCCATACCGAACGCGACGCCGAGGTCCTCTGGCAGGCCACCGCGGAGGCCGTACGCGAGGTGATTGAGCGCGCCGGCGTCGCTCCCGGGCAGATCGCGTGCGTGGCGACCGCGGGCCACGGCAACGGCTTGTACCTGGTCGACGGCGACGGGCAACCGGTCCGGCCGGGCATCGTATCGACGGATACGCGGGCGGCAGAGTACGTGGCCCGCTGGAATGCCGAAGGCGTGGCCGGCGCCGTGCGCCCGAAGACCATGCAGTCGCTCTGGCCCGGCCAGCCGAACGCACTGTTGGCATGGCTGCAAGACAACGAGCCCGAGTCGATCCAGCGCGCGGCTTGGGCGCTGATGTGCAAGGACTTCATCCGGGCAAAGCTGACCGGCGAGTTCTACTTGGAGGAGACCGACGCCTCGGCAACGAGCCTGATGGACGTCGGCACGGGCCGCTACGACGACGACCTGCTGGCCGCCTGCGGTATTGCCGGCCTCGCGAGGCTGCTGCCGCCCGTGCGACGCTCCGACGCGACGTGCGGACAGGTGACCACGCAGGCCGCCGCGCAAACGGGGCTCCGCGCCGGTACGCCGGTGGCCGGCGGCCTGTTCGACGCCGACGCCTGCGGGCTGGCGGCGGGGATCGTCGACGAGCGGCAGCTTCAGATCATCGCCGGAACTTGGAGCGTCAATCAATACGTGTCGCGCACGCCGGTGGTCGACCCGGACGTGTTCATGACCAGCCGCTACTGCGTACCCGGCTACTATTTGATCATGGAGGCCAGCGCCACTTCGGCCAGCAACCTGGAATGGTTTGTCAACAACATCCTTGGTCCGGAGAGCGCCGCGCTGCACGCCCGCGGCGAGTCGATTCTCGACGTGTGCAACCGGGAGGTCGGAGCGATTGACCCGGCCGATTCCGACATTGTGTTCCTGCCGTTCCTTTTCGGGGCGAACGCCAGTCCCTCGGCGAAGGCTTGCCTGCTGGGCATGTCGAGTTGGCACGGTCGGGGGCACGTGCTGCGCGCGGTGTACGACGGCGTGGTGATGAGCCATCGGTGGCACGTCGAGCGCCTGCTGCGGTTCCGCAACAAGCCGGACGCGATCCGGCTGGCCGGGGGCGCCGCGCGCAGCCGCCCTTGGCGCCAGGCGTTCGCCGACGCGTTCCAGACGCCAGTCGAGATTCCCGCCGGAACCGAACTGGGCGCGTTGGGCTCGGCCATCGTGGCCGGCGTTGCCGCAGGCTGCTTCGACGACTACGCCGCGGCCGTCCGCGCCATGGTACACGTAGTCGGCGTGTGCAATCCCCGCCCGGAACAGGGGCCCGTCTACGACGCGAAGTTCGCCCGCTACCAGGAAGTATTGAATAATCTGACTCCTTTGTGGAGCACACAAGCACGATGAGTTACATCCACATTTCCCCAACAAGGAGAAGCACCATGTCAAGAGAGTTGAACCGAGTCGGACCTTTCCCCATGCGGCAGATGTGCCTGATTGCCGCGGTTTGGACCGGCTGCCAGGCCGCGGCCATGCTCTCGCACGCCGAGGACCCGGCGTCGAAACCAATCGCCCAGGCGAAGCTGCTCATCGAGTTGCCCGAGAAGTACAATACGCCGGACGGCATGTGTCTGCTGCCGGGCGGCGACGTGATCGTGTCGGTCCCCAACGTCAACGACCGCCGGTTCCCGCCGGTGCTGCTGCGCGTCAAGCCGGACAACACGTACGACGAGTTCTACCGCTGCCCGCCGCACCCGGTAACCGGCCAGGCGTTTCCGTTCGGCGTGGCCGCCGACGACACGGGCGACTTGTACCTGACCGACCTCCAGTGGTTCGCCAATACGGAGAACCCGGGCCACAACTCGCGCATCCTCTGGCTGCCCATCGTGGACGGGAAGCCGGGCGAGGCAAAGTCGATTATCGAAGGACTGGTCGTCGCCAACGGCGTGCTGGTGCGCAACGGGTACGTCTACGTAACCGATACGACCATGAAGCCGGGCACCTACCCCCTTGTGACCGGGGTGTTCCGCTTCCCGCTCGAAGAGGCCAAGAAGAGCACGATCCGGGTGACCCAGCCACTCGAGCGCGACCCGCATTGCATCGGCACGTTCCTGACGCACAACCCGGACGTTCCTTTCGGCGCCGACGGCGTGACCATGGACAATGACGGCAACCTGTACGTGAGCAACTTCGCCGACGGGACGATCTACAAGATCGTGTTCGAGGACGACGGCACTCCCAAGCCGCCCGCTCTTTTCGCGAAGACGCCGTTCATGAAGAGCGCCGACGGGTTGTTTTTCGACCCGCAGCGTGAAGTGATCTTCGTAGCCGACTCGCTGGCGAATGCCATCCAAATGGTGTTCCTCGACGGCGCCGTGCGCACGCTTGCCCGCGACCCCAACAACGACGGTTCCGGGGGCCGCCTGGACCAACCGAGCGAAGCGCTGGTGCTCGGCAACGAATTGATCATCTGCAATTTCGACATGCCCGTGCCCGGCGGCGTCAACACAACCTTCGACGCGCCGCATACGATTTCGGTCATTAGACTGCCGGAGCCGCTGCGATAACGTCCCTGGCCGCCATCGTCGTCCCGCTACGGCAGGCGCAGGGTGGGTGGTTCCGGATGTCTCAGCATCCGGGTTCACCCACGCGGCAGGAAACCCTGTACCGAGAAATGGAAGAAGCCGGTTCATAGGAAACGGCCCCCGCCCGCCTTCCGGATCGCAACGTTTGAAGTAACCGTTCACGGGGTCGCCCCGTGATCGGGTCGCAATCCTGGTCCGGTTACGGCAGCCGGTGCAGTTGCACCTGGTCGAACCAGGCGGCGTCGTCGGGCGAGGGCTGGTTGCCTACCCCCAGCAGGATCACCAGCGAGCCGACTTCTTCCGGCACTTCCACCACGCCGAATACCTCGCGCCAGCCGTCGTCATTGGGCGTCCCGGGGAAGAGCATGCGGTCCTTGATCTCGGCTGTCCAACGGCCTTCGGCAGTCTGCCAGCGGACCCGCAGCCAGGTATCGCCCGCGCCCTGCGTGCGAACCCGGGCTGCAATGGCGTATCGCTGGCCCGGTTCGACCGGATGGGCTTGGAGAAAACAGCCGCTTTCCACGCCGGCCGCCCGCGCGGCCCCGCTTCCTACGGCCCGGTCCCAGAGGAAGACGCCGTTGGACGACTCGTGCTGCCACGCGCCCCAACCCGCCGGCGGGCGCCCGTCCGACCATTGCACCGTCTGCCCGTTGGGCAGAACGGTCTCGGCCGCTGAGAAGTCGCTGTTGGCAACGAGGTTCTCGTCGCAGCCCGCGCGGGCTTTTTCGGCAAGTTCACCTTTTGCGTACCCGACCGGATCACGGACGTATGCGAGCACCTTGCCGCAACCCGGCAGCGCTTCCGGCCAGGTTTCCTCCCCAACGCGCGGGTTCGGTGTCGGCCACCAGCGGAACTTCTCACCGTAAACCCAAACGTACTCGTCGGCGACGCGCAGCGCGGTGGCCGTATTCACGCGCAACCGATCCACCCGCGAGCCGCCCAGGCCGTCGATATACCAAGGCGAATCGTCCGGGTTCCAATACGCGTCAAGGTATATGCCAAAGCTCACCTGCACCTGCGCCCGGTACTTCGCCCGGTTCCCGGGCGACACCAATTCCTGGCACGCACCCTTGATAGCCACCGCCGATTCAAGGTACTCCAGGACGCTGTTATACCGGTATGCCGATTCACAGCCATCGACAAACGCGACGGTGGGCGGAGCCGCGTCCAGCCAACCATCGATCAGGGCTGGATACAAACCGTAGCCCATCGTACTCAGCGCTGGCATGGAGTCGGCGTTTCCAGTTGCGGAGACGACGACGCTGTTCATGAAGTAACAGAAGAGCGTGATATCCGGGTATTCCTCCGCAATGGCCTTCATCATCTCGCGCCCGCGACGGCGAGCCTGCTCGAAGTACTCCGCGAACGTATGCTCGTCGCGCCGGGGCTGGGCGGGGTAACTGAATGCGGCATGAGGCTGGGCATACGGTTCGGGATCGAACAGGATGCCCTTCATCCCTCCTTGCTTCGCCACCCACGCGGCAATACGGCAGTGGTCGATTATGTCTGCCCAACCCTCGTCGTCGAACCAATCGACGTTACCGGGGTTGGCGTTTAGCAAGACGAAATTGTCGGTCAGTCGCCCGGAACGGCACTGCTTCAGCACGTCGACGCTGTCTTGGAACCAGGCCCGATCCCACCGGCCTTTCAAGAAGGCCCAATTGAGTGGTACCGTTCGGCCCTCCGGAGTCTGCCCCGAAACGGAAACGACCACGCCGTCAAACGGCCGCGTGTCCATTTCCGCCGAGTTCTCACGGAACCGCACCGGATCGACGTGATCCCAGCCGGTGGCAATGAGCTTCTTCGGCCGGCGTGCGTCCTGGGCATGGACGGGAGCAGAGACCAAAACGGCGAAAGTAGCCACAGTCAGCGGCAGGGTGTGAGAAACAAGAGGAAACATAGGGTGGGCTCCTTTGGGTGTGTCAGAGTTGAAATACTAGTCCTGCTATGGAAAACGTCATCCTATCGTTCGCCTAGCGTGACGGCCGGTCGGGGGCCGGGGCGAAGTCCAGGTCCTTCCAGGCCGACGATTCATAGCTCTTGGTCCGTCCCTCGGGAGCATGCATGATTCGCCCCGCAACGCCCGGAGTGCTTTCCAGCAGCGCAAGCCCCCGTTCCGGCCCCAGCACGCTTACGGCCGACGCGAGTGCGTCGGCCGTGATGGCGTCGGAGGCTACGACGGTCACGCTGCTATGGTCAGTCAGGCCGATGCCGGTCTTCGGATCGACAATGTGCGAGTACCTCTTTCCGTCAATCTCGACGTGCTGCCAAAGGTCGCCGGAATGGGCAACGGCGCCGTGACTGAGCCACAGGAACGCCTCCGGCGGCGCGGCGGGATCGAGCGATGCGATGGCGATTCGCCAGCCGGTCATTCCCGGCGGGGCGCCGCTGACCCCAATGTCGCCGGCCGCGTCGACCAGTGCGCGCTCAATCCCCTTCTTCTGCAGGGTCAGCAGCGCCTGGTCAATTGCGTACCCCTTCCCGATGCCACCCAGGTCGATCTGCATGCCTCCCCTCTGAAGGGTTATGCACTGTCTGGCCGGGTCGAGTTTCACAAAACGATAGTCGACCCTCTGCAAAGCATCTTTGATTCTTTCGGCAGGGGGGATTTCTCTGCGGCGGCGGGCCCGTCGCCACAGCCGGGAGACTGGGCCGATCGTAACGTCAAATGCCCCCCCGCTGGCCTCACTCACCTGCCAAGCCCGGGCCAGGACCTGCCACAGGTCGTCGCTTATCGGAACACAAGCACCGGACCCGGCGGTCCGGCACAATCGGTTCAGCTCGCTTTCGGCATCGTAGTCGCTCAAAACACCGTTAAGTTCGCGGAAACGGTCCAATGCGGCCGTGGCGGCCCTGGTTGCGACTTCCTTCTGGTCGCTGTACAATACAATCCTCACCGGCATGGCCATTTCCACCCGAGTGAACTCGAAACGCTCAAGCCGGGCGTCTTCAGGTGGGTTGGCCGAGGCCACCGTACCGACCATTCCGATTCCCACCGCCGCAAGCAGCAGCTCGCGGACCGCGATTCGGAGTAATGAGCAGATTGCCGATCGGCCCCCGGAAGCTGGCCGCGGCTTTGAGTGTCGTGTAGAGTATTGCATGGGCAGATGCCGGGCAGAGCGACTGCCGGGCGGACCATTTCCTTCCACAAAGCGAGGTTGTACTGGAATGAGTAGCTTACGTTGCAGAGGCCCCTGGTGGCAAGTTCCCGTGGTTTTTTTCCTGGTTGCCGCGTTGGCGCTGGTCGTTGGATGCGTGCCGCAACCGGAAGGGCCCAAGGCGCCGCACAGCGTTACCACGCCCCGACCAACCGAGGAGGAGATCATTGAAGAGGAAGCGCCGGAGCTTCCGGCTCCGGAGAGCGAAGAGCCTGCGTTGCCACCCCTGCCAACGGAGCCTTCGGTTCCCGATGTGCCCGAAGAGCCCGCGCCTGCGGAACCTGCTGAGGAACCGGCGCCTGCGGAGCCCATGGCCGAACAGGAAGCTCCGGCCGAAGAGCCCAAGCCGGAAGAACCGAAGCCCGAGGAACCCGCCGAGGAGCCGGCACCTGCGGAGCCCATGGCCGAACCGGAAGCTCCGGCCGAAGAGCCCAAGCCAGACGAACCGAAGCCCGAGGAACCCACTGAGGAGCCGGCACCTGCGGAGCCCATGGCCGAACCGGAAGCTCCTGCCGAAGAGCCCAAGCCGGAAGAACCGAAGCCCGAGGAACCCGCTGAGGAGCCGGCGCCTGCGGAGCCCATGGCCGAACCGGAGGCTCCGGCCGAAGAGCCGAAGCCCGAGGAACCCAAGGCTGAGGAGCCCAAGGAGCAGACTGCCGCTGAGGGCGCGCCGATTGACTATGCCACCGTGCCCACGCCGGTCTGGTTGCCGGAGCCGATCGAGGTCGAGAATGCCACGGCCGCAACAGAAGAGGAAATGAAGTCCTACACCGAGGTCATTCCCGATACGGACGTGACTTTCGACATGGTGCCCATTCCCGGAGGGAAGTTCCTTTTGGGCAGCCCCGACGATGAAGAGGGGCGTCGCGAGGACGAAGGTCCGCAAGTCGAAGTTGAGGTTGAGCCTTTCTGGATGGGCAAGCATGAAGTTACGTGGGAGGAGTACGAACTCTGGGGCCTTGGGCTGGACAAGCAGCGTCGTGAGATGACCAAGGTCGAGCGGACTGAGCGGCACGATCTGGTCGATGCCGTCGCCATTCCCACCAAGCCCTACACCGACATGACCTTCGGGATGGGCAAGGACGGCTACCCGGCAATCTGCATGACCCAGACCGCGGCCAAGGTGTACTGCAAGTGGCTTTCGGCGAAGACAGGACGCTATTACCGGCTGCCGACCGAAGCTGAATGGGAGTATGCCGCCCGAGCAGGCAGCGACACCGCTTACAGTTTCGGCGACGACCCCGAGAGGCTGGAAGATTACGCCTGGTATTACGACAATAGCAACGAGAAGTACCAGAAGATCGGCCAGAAGAAGCCGAACAAGTGGGGGCTTCACGACATGCACGGCAATGTCACAGAATGGGTTCTCGACGCGCACCTGCCCGACTTCTACGCAACGCTCAAGGAGAAGCCGTCACCTGTGAAAAATCCGCTTGCCGAGGCAACGAAGCTCTATCCTCGCGTGGTGCGGGGAGGCTCCTGGGATGACGACGCTGAAGACCTCCGTAGCGCGGCGCGCCGGGGGTCCACCACCGACTGGATGATGCAGGATCCACAGATTCCGCAGAGCCCGTGGTATCACACCGATGCCGACTTCCTCGGTTTCCGCGTCGTCCGGCCGTTGCGCGTGCCGACGGCAGAGGAAGCCAAGCGTTATGAACTTGATGAAATCCAAATAACCGAACTCGAGGAGTACCGTGAGGCGCAGGCCGGCAAGATGTAGACCGGCAGCCGCTTGAAGGAGTGTTTCAGTTGCGACGTGAACGTTCACGGAGCGACAACGCAGGCAGTCTTTCCCGCCGTACGGGAAGGGGGCTGTCCCCGGTAGACGGTTGCGTTACGACGCCATACCAAGGCTTTTTCGGGCAATGGCCCGTCCATCTCTGACAAAGGAGCATCCAAGATGAGCGAATTTCAGAAGACGACCAATCGGCGCACTTTTCTCAAGGGGAGTACAGCGGCAGCCGCCGGCGCCGCGTTGGTTGGCAACCTGAGCATCAGCCGCATGGCTCATGCACAGGGTAGCGACCAGATCAAAGCCGTGCTTGTCGGCTGCGGCGGTCGCGGCAACGGTGCGATGAACGACAGTCTCACCGCAGACCCCGCTGTCCGCTGCATCGCGGTAGCCGATGCCTTCGAAAACCGTGCCCGCGGCACGGCCGACCGCCTGCGCAACAGTGATTTCAAGGACCGCGTCGATCTACCCGACGAGCGGGTGTTCGTGGGCCTTGACGCCTTCGAGAAGGCAATCGGCGTTGGCGCGGACCTGATGATTACCGCGACTCCTCCCGGCTTCCGGCCGTTGGTGTACTCCACGGCGATCAAGGCGGGCCTGAACGTATTCATGGAGAAACCATGCTGCGTCGATGCACCCGGCTTCAACATCTTGCAGGAAGCCAACAAGATGGCCGACGAGAAGAAGCTGAAAGTGGGCGTTGGGTTCCAGCGCCGCCACACGCCCAGCTACGTCGAAACCGTCCAGCGCATTCACGACGGGGCGATCGGCAAGCTGATGCTCCTGCGGGCGTATTGGAACGGAAGTGGAATTTGGAACCGGGGACGTGAAGAGGGCATGACTGAAATGCAGTACCAGGTTCACAACTGGTACCACTTCTGCTGGCTCTCGGGTGACAACATTTGCGAACAGCACATCCACAACCTCGATGTTTGCAACTGGGCGATATTGGCCAACTGCGGCGGCGATCCGAAGGCTGCTCACCCCGTGGAAGCAAACGGAATGGGTGCCTGCACCTTGCGGTACAAGGGTGACAAGAAGGGCACTGGCCAGATCTTCGACACGCACTTCGTCGAGTTCACCTATGCCGACGGTACGAAGATGTACAGCCAGTGCCGCCACATGCCCAACACGTGGACCAACGTTGGGGAAGGAGTTCACGGTACCCTGGGCACGGCCAACCCCGCCGGCTCGATCGAGGGCGAGAACGCATGGCGCCATAGCGGCGAGCGCGTCAACGCCATGGTCCAAGAGCATAAGGACCTGATTGCGGCCATCCGCAACGGCACGCCGTATAACGAGGGTTGGCATGGCGCCGCCAGCAGCATGACCGCCGTGCTTGGCCGCATGGCCACGTACTCCGGCAAGATCGTCAAGTGGGACGAGGCCGTTGCCAAGGGCACGAGCGAATTCCCGAGCCAACTGGCGTGGGACGCCCCGGCGCCGGTCGTCCCCGACGAGAACGGCGACTATCCGATCCCCATTCCAGGCGTTTATGAGGCTTACTAGGCAGCCCGTCGCGGCTGCCATGAATTTGGCGTGACCTTTCATGGCGGCCGCCCCGGGTTTCGCGATGCGGTTGGCGAATCACCCGGTCGATCCGCTGTTCCGCCGCGAGATGAAGCCCGTCCCCCTTTGCATGAGGGACGCCGGTTGAACCAGCGCCCCGCACGCCAGCGTGCGGGGCGTTTTTCGACTGCAAAGGCCCGGGAAGAATGTGGCGGTTTCCTGTGAACGGTTGCCGCGCCGGACAACTGACACTCCTCCGAAATGGCTCTCGACATGACTGTCTCGCCGCTCCTGGAAACCCACCAGCTGGTTCGCGAGTACCGGATGGGCGATGCGACGGTCCGGGCACTGGACGGTGTGAGCCTGTCGGTAGGCCGGGGAGAGTTCGTCGCCGTGCTGGGCGTGAGCGGGTCGGGCAAATCGACCCTCCTGCACCTGCTTGGCGCCCTGGACACGCCCACGTCCGGCAACGTGCTGGTCGATGGGCACGACCTTGCCAGTTTCCGGTCAAGCGAGCGAACGCTCTACCGGCGAACCATGGTGGGGTTGATCTTCCAGGCCTACTACCTCGTGCCAAGCCTCACCGCCGAGGAGAACGTGGCGGTAGCGCTGACGTTCCAGGGGGTGTTCGGCCAGCAGTGCCGCCGTCGGGCGGCCGAGGCCCTCGAGCGATTGGGGCTCGCGCACCGGGCGCGGCATCGGCCAGGTCAACTTAGCGGCGGAGAGCAACAACGCGTGGCAATTGCCCGGGCAATCGTCCACCAGCCGCCGCTGCTGCTGGCCGATGAACCGACCGGCAACCTCGACAGCGTCACGGCCTCCGACGTCATTGCCCGCCTCGATGAGATTCGCCGCGAGTTGAGTACCACCGTGGTCATGGTCACGCACGACCAGGAAATGGCCGACCGGGTGGCGGATCGGACTTTGCATCTTCGCGACGGGCGCTTGGTGGACAGGAAGGACAGCCGCCCATGAGAGCCTGGAGCATTGCCCGAATGGCCGTCGGCGGATTGCGACGCGCTCCGCTCCGCGCAACGCTTACGGCGATGGGCGTGGCAATCGCCGCCGGCGCGCTGTTGACCATGGTCGGGTTTGCCACCGGGGTTCGCCGCCAGGCTGAAACGCCCTTCCGCACCTTGGACCTCTTCAAGAACATTGAGGTGAAGCCGCACGACGCCGGCGAGTCGGGCGATCCGGCCGCCCTGGACGACGCGGCGCTGAGGCGCATGGAGGAAATCGCCGGAGTCGAGTTGGTCTATCCCGACATCCGCGTCCGGGGCCTGACCATTTCCCATGGCGACCACTCAACCACCGGCATTGCCTTGGCGGCGCCCCAGGATGCGCTGACGTTCGGGACTGCGGAAGACATGCTCGTTGCCGGCCGGTTCTTCGACGCCAACGGCCGCGAGGCGGTCCTCGGCAGCAGGCTCGCCCGCGAATTGGGATTCCAGACCCCGGCCGAGGCACTGGGCGCGACGGTAACAATGGAAGCCGCAGGTCTGGCCGCGACCGACACCACGACGTTCACTTTCCGCCAGGAGCGGATCGACGTGGTGGTCGTCGGCGTATTCGACACTCCGCCGCTGATGCCCGGCCACGCCCAGAGGATCATGCTCTTACCGGTAGGGCTGATGAAAGCGATTCCCCGCATGCCGGACGGTACGACCCTCGACATGCTGAAGGCCGGGAAGAGCGCTACTTCGCTCGGGTACCGCAGCGCCACGGTCCGCGTGCGCAACCCGGCCGATTTGATTCCCGTCGAAGCGCAGATTCGCCAATTGGGCTTCCGTACCCGCACGATTGCCGGCCGTTTCGAGGAGATTCACATGTTCCTTGTGTTTCTCGAGGTGCTGCTGGCCGCGATTGGAGCCGTTGCCCTGGTAGTCGCTGCCCTGGGGATCGTCAATACATTGCTTATGTCGGTCACAGAGCGCTATCAGGAGATCGGCATCTACAAGGCCGTCGGCGCTTCCGACACCGACCTGGCCGTGCTGTTCCTCACCGAGGCCGGGCTGCTCGGAGCGTTGGGCGGCCTGACCGGTCTGGGCCTCGGCTGGGGTTTTGCCCGATTGATTGAGCTGGCCGTGAATTTCTACGCGCGCTCGCAGGACGTGCAGGGACACCTCGCGCTGTTCGACTTCCCCTGGTGGCTGCTCGGTGCGATCCTCATGTTCTCAACGATCGTGAGCATTCTCGCCGGAATCTACCCGGCAATGCGGGCCGCTCGCGTCGATCCGATCCGCGTGCTGCGAAGGGACTGGTAGTGCAGTTGAACGACCGGTTTCATTCCGCCGGCTGAATCGTCAAGGAAAACGTCACCGGTTCGGAAGCGCCGGCGCGGTTGACCGCCCGAACGGTGATCGTTTCAGTCACCGGCGCATCCGTTCCGCCGAGGGAAGGCGCCTCTTTGAGCATGAGTTGCCTGCAGGTGCGCTGGTCGAGGGCTACCCGTGCCGATTCGCCGATCAGCTCAAACGTCGGCGTTGGAATGCCTGCCGCAGACAGTATGCCCACCACCGTGCCGGACGGATCGGTCGGGCGGACCGCGCCGCCGAACAGGGATAGGTTCGACGGGGCGGCGTCAGGCGCGGGCCGAAAGGCGCCGAAGAAGCCGATATTCCGAACGAAGCGGGCCAGGTCGATCGTGTCCATGACCGTAATCGTGCCGCCGACCAGACTGCTGGGCCGGGCGAGCATGCGGTCGATGCCGTCAATAAACCCGAACCGGCTCCCAAACCAGTAGTTCTCAAGCGATCCGGTATGGTTGATCACCGGGCCCTCGATGTCATGCCAGGTCTTGCCGCCGTCCGGGCTATAGAAGAAGACGTTGGGATGCGCCGATCCGCCCCACCGAAGCTGAAAGATGACCATCTCGCCCTTGTCATTGACCAGATGGCCGGAAGCGTCGTTCTGGGTTCCTTTCAACTGCTCGTGTTCAGCCGGGTTGACAATCTGCTCGATATTGCCGGGCCCCGGCACATAGGGCACTCGAAACGCGCCGCCGCGGTAGGCGCCCGTGTCGCACGACCAATGCATGTAGCCGTCGTGCCATTCGATGTTCAACGTCTTGAACCGGTTGCCGCTGGCGGCCAATTTGCCGCTTCGCAGGTGTTCCCACGTCAACGTGTCGGTCAGGTGGTCGTAACGCCCCAGCAGCCAATGCTGTTCATGCACGCCGTCCCGGGAATGGTCGCCGCTCTGCGCCCAGAGCGTGTTGTCCAGCGGGCAGAAGTCCACCCGGTGCATGTGCCGGGCGAACAAGATCGGATTGTCGGTGTCGGATCGTTGGTCCCGGAATTTATACGTGCTCCGAACCGTCACGCCCTTGTCCGAAGTCATCCAGATATTGATGTTGTTGTACGCGGACGACCCGGTGGAATAATTGCCCCAGACGTAGAGTTCCCGGTCGCCGATAATCGGCCGGTTGGCATGATACGAGAGGCGGGAGAAGTTATGATCCCGCGGATTGGGAACGAACGGCTTGCCCGCAATATCGAAAACCTTCGATTCATGATACGTCTTCCAGTCGTGCGAGTAGAAACAGCGGGTCAGGTCGGCAAAGAACAGCGAGTGGTCCTCGAATATCCAGAGGGTCTTGATATCGCCGGAATTGGAGGCGACCGCCGAGAGGTCGATCGAGTGCGAATAGGTGCGGCCGTGGTCGAGGCTCATCGACAATGTTCCGTCGACAAACTTGCAGAAGATGTTCTGGTTGTACCAGAACACATTCGACAGATCGACGTCGTCCTCAACCTGCATCACCACGTCGACCTTCACGGGCTTGCCCTGGTAGTCCACCACGCAGTACTGGCCGCCCACCGGATCATAACCTCCCCGGGTTACCGCGAAAGCCTTGCGTCCGCGGGTCGCCGGCTCGAATACGTAATTTCCCGGCGCCTGGGCCACGCCGTCCAGAGTAACTACCGCATCCGTAACGGGCTTGCCATCATCCCCCATGATCACAAACTCCACAGAACCATCGGCCTGGCGACTGCCGGACATGACCAGCGCTACTGCCAGCAAAACGCCAATTACAACGTGCACGGATCGATTTGAGCAGCTCGACATGGTCTCATTCCTTTGCGGGTGAGGACACACAGGGCCTGCACTTTCTGAAAAATGAGACTTGCTAAGCGGCCAAGGCCATGAGGCTTCTGGCCAGTTGGATTATTTTCCGCGGCAACTGCCGGGCGGCTGTAAT
>JAVEUP010000164.1:0-18445 GCA_034005525.1 Thermoguttaceae bacterium
AACCCGGCGAAAACGCACGCTCTTGCGGGGAAGAGATTTTGGGGCGTGTCGTAAGTCCTTATGCGAAAAGGCGTTCCTGACAGCGCAACCGGCTCCATGCATGTGTTAGGGGGATTGACTTCCACGACGGATGCAGTAGAATGATGTATGATGGAAACTCGCCTGCTTCCGTTGCTGCTCGGTGTTCTGCTTCCTCTCGCTGCCTGTGCCCAACCGGCAACTAGCGACGTACTGGAGGCATTCTGGGTCGAGTTCTTCCGCGAGCATGCCCATCGCCTGGAAGACCCCGGCGACCTCGACCCGCTGCTCAACGCGATCGGCGACTCGCGCCTTGTGCTTCTGGGCGAATCGACGCACGGCACGTCGGAGTATTACCGCTGGCGCGACAAGATCAGCCGGCGGCTGATCTCGGAGAAGGGCTTCTCGTTCGTTGCCGTCGAGGGCGACTGGGAGTCGCTGTACCAACTGAACAAGTACGTGAAGCTTCTGCCCGGCGCCATGGACGATCCCGAGGCCATCTTGCGCCGCCTCGATCGTTGGCCGCCGTGGATGTGGGCCAACCGGGAGGTTCTCGAGTTGGCCCGCTGGATGCGTGCTCACAATGAGAAACTCCCTCCGCACCGGCGGTGCGGGTTCTACGGCATCGACCTGTACGGCTGGGGCGATTCGGTTCGCCGGCTGCCCGTGTACTTTGACCGGATTGCGCCGGGTTCCCGCGACCGGGTCCGCAAGACGCTTGAGCCGCTGGAACGGCTCGACGGCGATATGCGTGCGTTTCACGTCGCGGTACACCAACAGGATCTCGATGCCGGCGCGGCCGTCGATGAACTCGCTGCGGAACTCAAACGCAACGAGCGTGAATACCGCCAGCGCGACGAACTGGCCTATTTCGCCGCCCTGCAAAGCGTTAAGGTCGTTCGCGAGGCAAAACGCCATATGCGCACTTCCGGGGCGCCCGGCGGCGCCTCCTGGAACATCCGCGCAACACACTTCAAAGATACTGTGCAGCGGTTGCTCGATTTCTACGGCGAGGGGGCCAAGGGGATTGCCTGGGCCCATAACACGCACGTGGGTGATGCCCGCGCGACCGACATGGGCCGGGTGGGGCTAGTGAACATTGGCCGGCTTGCCCGGGAGCGGATGGGCAACGACGAGGTGTTCATTGTCGGGTTCGCCACGTATGAAGGGGAAGTCTTTGCCGGCCGCGGTTGGGGGCAGCCCCGCGCGCAAATGCAGATGCCTCCGGCCCGCGAGGGGAGCTTTGAGCATTACTTGCGCCAGGCGGGTCATCCACGAGCCCTGTACATCCTGCGCGGCATGGAAGGCGACGAGTTGCTGCTCATGCAGATTGGCCTGCAACGCGCCGTAGGCGTCGTGTACCAGCCGGAACGCGACCAAGTTGCCAACTTCGTGCCCACGATCCTGCCCGAACGGTACGACGCCCTGCTGTATTTTGAGACCACCTCGCCCCTGCAAGCACTGCACGATTAGGCGGTGTGGAGAGACTAACTGCTGTAGTCCCGAACGTTGCAAACCGAAAGGCGAGCGGGGGCCGTGAGGCCCCTGTTTCTGCCCCGATTCCGAAACCGGCCCTTGCCCATGCGCCCGGCAAGTGGAAGCATACCAGCGGTGCAGTCTGTCAAGGAGCACGCTGAATTGAGCAACATCTTGCAGAAACAGGGGCCTCACGGCCCCCGCTCGCCGGGGTTCATGCAACTGTCAGGTAGTGGCGACCATGGAGTAGGCTTCCAGCCTGTCGACGGGTCATGAACCATTAGAGCGGGCGGGCGGAATTGACAGGCTGGAAGCCTATCCCACGGTTCACTTCACCTTTTATGGGTAACACGATGCAGAACTCGCTTTCCCGACGCAACATGCTTCGCTGCACCGCAGGTGCGGCAGCCGCCACGTTCATCTCAGGCTTCGAGCCGCTCCTGGCGGCGCCCGCGGCGCGATGGTTCAAGATCGGCGCGTGCGACTGGAACCTCGGCCGTCGAGGCAACCCGGATTCGTTTCTGGTGGCCAAGGAAATCGGACTTGACGGCGTGCAGATCAGCATGGGGGTACTGGGCGGCGCGAACACCACCGATCCGGAAGTCCGCCGGCAGTACCGCGAAGCGACCGAGAAGACCGGGTTGGAAATCGCGTCACTGGCCATCGGCGAGATGAACCAGGTGCCGCTGAAGAGCGACCCGCAGGCGGCCGAGTGGCTTGCACAAAGCATTGGCGTATGCAAGGACCTTGGGCTCGATATCGTCATGCCTGCGTGCTTCGCCAAGGGTGATCTCGACATGAGCAACACGGCCGAGATCGACCACCTAGTGGGCGTGCTGCGGGACGTGGCTCCCTCGGCGGAAAAGGCCGGCGTGGTGATCGGACTGGAAAACTACCTCAGCGCGGCCGACAACTTGAAGCTCATCGATCGAGTGGGCTCGCCGGCCCTGAGCGTGTACTACGACGTGGGCAATTCGACCGACAAGGGTTACGATATTCTGGCCGAGATACGCGAGTTGGGCCGCAAGGGGCTCATTTGCCAGTTCCACGCCAAGGACGGCGGCCACCGGCTCGGCGGGGGGCGCATCGACTTCCGCAAGGTTCGCGAAGCCATCGACGACATTGGCTACAACGGATGGATCGTCATCGAAGCCGCCGCCCCGAACGGGCTGTTGACCGACTATTCCCACTATGCCCGGTTCCTCCGCGGCGTCTTTCCGGAGAAGGGAAAGAGCTGAAGCTTCGACGTGCGTGATGGCATGATGTTGGCAGCCGCCACGCATCTGGGCTATCGGGGTCCGGGGTTCTCGCCGGCCGGGGCCGCCTGGCGCACAAGCGTGGGATCGCCCCACGCCGACAGATTGTGCAGAGGATATTCCGTGTTGTCGGTCGTCGTTCGCAACTCCAGTTTGAAGACCGGCTCGGGCGGGAGCGCCACCTGCAACTGCTGCGCGGCATCGCCGGGCCGGATCGGCCCGGCCTTGGCCGCGGGCTCGCCGTCGATGAGCACTTCAAACGTGACGCTCGCGTGCTCGCCCGCCTGCGGGGTCAGCCCAACCTTCGTGCGGAACTCGTGATACTCGCCGCCGAGGGCCAGCGTGAACAACAGCGTATGCGGCACGCCCATGCCGTAGCCGGTTGCCGGCTTATGCGTTTGCCCGCCGCCGGCAATCTCCAAAGGATGCAACGCGCGGCGGCCGTCCATGCTTTGGTTCACCAGGTACGGAACCACATAATACGGATGCCGCGTGGAGCCGGCGCCGGTGTCGGGCAGGAACTCGATGAGCGGGAGTTCCCGCACGTGGGCCGTCTCGGGCGGTTCACCCGCCGCTTCGTCCTGCATGGCGAGGAACATGGCCGTGTAGATCACGTCGGCGATGAGTTCGGCGTTGTAGCGGACCGCCTTGCCGACGGCCGCTTCGTAGCGCTGGGCGTCGTTCTCAACTTTGCCGAGGATGGCCGGCACGATCAGCCCGGCACTGTGCCGCTTAAGCTGCTGCTGCAAGTGCGTCAGCCGCGCGGCGGCCTGGGGCACCGTGCCGCCGATGAGTTGGGGCTGATAGTCGGTGTCGTCGAGGCCCAGGTTCGCCTCCAGGCCAATCCAGCCGTAGCCGAACAGGTAGTTGCGGTTTTGCATTTCGAGCGGCGGAGGAATAAGCTGCCGCAGCACGTGTTCGCTGACCGGGCTGGAATGGGCTGAGAGCGAGCCCGGGTCTTCGCACCAATGGCACAGCACGCCTAGAAACTTCATGGCCTCGTCAAGCCGCGCGGCATCGTCCCGGCCCGCGCGAAACTGCTCGACAATCCGCTCGAAGTACCACTCCATGCCGGCCCGCGTGGGGCCGGGCGGGTTCACGTCGTGCAGCGACAGCCGCACGCCGGGCACGATGCAGTACGGGTCCAGATGCGGCGCGTTGCCCCCGGCGTGCGTGTCCTGCAGCGAGGTGTACCTCTCGTGCAGACTCGCCAGCGCCGAGGCCCCGACGAACGCGGCCTGGTCATCGGGCAACCGCTCCACGGCCCACTTGCGGATGTACCGGTGGGCGCCGCCCCACGCTTGACACTGCGCGGGAACCAGCAGCCCCAGGACAAACGCACCAATGGCGGCACACAGCCACCGAAGCGGTCGTTGCCGTGACCGTTCACAGGGGGACTGTCCCGATTTTCGCGCCACAGAGGGCGTTCTTGCCCAATCATCCACCGGTTGCGCCGAGAAAATGGGACTGTCCCCTTCGCGTGGAGCGGAGAGAACTGCCTGCGCCGCCCGTTGAACGGTTACTCGTTGACGTTGTGCAAAGTCAGTCACGGCGTGAGTCCTCCTTTCGCTCAAGGAGTCTCTCAGCCAGCTCGTGGACTTTGCCCACGATACGGTCTTCGAGCGTGGGTGCGAACGGGCCGGAGAGGGTTGTGTAGAGTACGGCGCCATCGGCCTCGTAGCCGCCCTCAGCCAACACCCGCTTGGACGGAACGTAGGCGAATACGTCGTTCGAGTAGCCGGCCACCCAAACTGCTCGGCCGGTCAATTCGCGTTTCAGGCGGAGCGAATAGTCGACCACCACCTCGCCGCCCAAGGCGACCAGCGTCAGGTCGGGGCCGAACTGCACGACTTGCACCAGGAACGGATAGCTGTCGCGGAGTTTCCCCTTTTCATCCAACTCTTCCAGCAGCAGGGTGCCGCGGCGCTGCGCGAAACGATTGGACGAGTTCGCCAGTTCGGCCAGTTCCTCCCGGCTGGGTATCGAAGCGAACTCCAACGCGACTGGCTCGATTGCGACGCCCAGTGGTCCGGCCAGCGGGACCGGCTTGGGCAGCATCGCCGCCTCGACCGCCGTGGCCAGTGTCCGCCCGTGCTGTTGGGCCCGCTCGAGCGTTCCCCGCGGATAGGGATTCTGATCGCCACCGCAGCCGGCCATGAACATGGCTACCGCATCCGGATAGATTTCTTCCAGATACTCCTGAGCATAGCCGCCGTAGTCGCCGCAGAACTCATAGAGCCCCAACGTGGTGCTATGGCATGCGTAGCCGAAGAGCACTGCGCGAAGTGTTCCGTCCGGCCGCTCGACGCGGAGTATGGGTACGTCGTGGTCGACCGGGCCGTCGGGATAGGGGCTGTTTCGATAGCCCGTGTCCGTGGGCAGACGGCGATTGATGGCGAAGCCTGCCCGGGCGCGCGAATAGCCCAGCGTGGCCGGTCCCAGGTCGTCCAGCGCCGCGCCGACCAGGGCCACGAACTTCTCCTTCAGCCCGGCTACGTACTTCTGAACCTGTTCGCCCTGCTCCGGCGTGAGGTGATAGACGGCGGACCGTTCCGCGCGGACCACCGGCCCGGAGTGGGTGTGCGAGGCATTGACAAGCAACCCCGCCGGCGGCAAATGGTACTTTTCCCGGACCTCGTTCTCCAATTCCTCGCGGAGCGCCCGCGGGATGCCGATCAGATCAACCGTGACGATGACCAGCTTCGTTCCCTGCGCGTCTTCCACGGCGAGCGCCTTGGCGAAGAGGTCCTGGAACTTACCCTCGGACGGCTTGTCGCGGCTGGCATAGCCGGCCATCCAGGTCGGCTGCTGCGGGGTAATCACGACCGCCGCCGCTCCGGCTCTCCAATGGGGAGCAGCCTCGTCGGCGCCTCGGGCCGGTGTGAGAACCGCGGTTGCGAGAACCGCAACAAACCCGATCGTCGCTGCCTGCCACACTGACTTCTTCATGGTTGGTCTCCTTTGAGAAAGAGTTGCGTAAACCGGCGAATCCGCCTCCGAAAGGCAAGACCGCACGGCAGTCAGATTATTATACTCTCAGGACAGGGCGTAGGGTGGGTGGTTCCGGGCGCGTAGCGTCCGGGTTCACCCACGCGATTTCAGCACGGTCAAACGCGTGGGTGCACCCGGCTGCCCAGCCATCCGGAACCACCCACCCCACGTTATCTTGCATGCATGCGAACACTGTCCCCTGCGTGAAGACGTCGCTTCACCGGGGAACGTCCCCCTTGCACGTATCTAGTTTTCAAGGGTGTCCGACGTCCTCCGTAGCCGTTCGGCCCCGACCTCGACGATTTGCCTCCGTATATCCAGGCCCACTTCCCGGCTCCAGGCTTCCAGCAGCCGGGCGAAGACGGGCCCGGGCTTGCCGTCGCCGATGGGAATGCCGTTGATCTTCGTGACCGGCATCAAGCAGTAAGGCGTGGTGGTGGTGAATGCCTCCTCGGCGTTGACCACGTTGAAGACCTGAAAGTCGCGCTCGGCGAAGTGTATTCCCAGCTTCGCGGCCAACTCGATCACGACCGCCCTGCTGATGCCCGGCAAGATGTTCCGCAACGTTGGCGAAACGATGACGCCCTGGTCCACGATGAGAAAATTGGCGCCGCTGGTTTCGGCGACGTTGCCGTCAAGGTCCAGCAGCAATGCCGCTGCGTCAGGATCGGCCAGGTGGGCTTCCTGGTCGGCGATCGCCAGATGCGCCTGCGAAGCGGGGACCATTCGTCCGTTGAGATAGACATGCGGTTCAGGCATGTTGTTGTCGTCCCTCCCGCGACCGTGTCGTGAACCGGTAGGTGTAGGTTGGGTGTTACCGGGTGTCCCGGAAGCCTTACTTCAGCCACTCGCTTGACACTGCCGGCATCGCGTGGGTGAACCCGGACGCTACGCGTCCGGAACCACCCACCCTACGCTCTCCATTCCCACAAGGTACGTTGCTTCGCGCAGCGCAGCGAATGCCCGAACAATATATCACTATTTCACCCAATCCGGCACCTGCCCATCGCCGGTCGGTTCGCCCTGGAGTAACCAGGAAAGGTTCAGCCGCGCGAACTGCATGGCGGCGTATTGGCCGCCCGGCCCGCCCTCGAACAGCAAGTAGATGACGCCTTCGCCGGGGGTGCCGGGCCGTCCGGCGTCGAGGCAGGAATACGCGCCGTGCGGGGCGTAGACTAGCCGTTTCACGGGCCAGGTGTCGCCGCCGTCGAAACTGGCCCAGACGGTCATCTTCTCCCGCGCTCCGCCGGCCGTATCGGCGTTGCTGTAGATCAGAATGTCCCGGTCCTTCACAGGCAGCCGCACCAGCCCGCCCTTCATACCGTAGCCGCGATTATACCCGCCGCCGTCGGTAAGCACCCGGCTGACGCGCAAATCCTCCCATGTCTCCCCGCCGTTGTAGCTCCATGCCTCGCGCCGGAAGGTTTCGTCCGGCCGCAGTTCGCGTGCGAGGGCTTTGTCGTAGTAGCCGCTGCAGCTTCGGGAATTGTAGTAAATCCGGCCGTCCTTCAACTCGGCCAGTGCCGCTTCTTCCGTCGTGCCTTCGGGAAACAGCCCGCTGACCTGCCACGTGGCCCCGCCGTCGTCGCTGTAGATGGCGCAGCTATAGATAGCATCGACGGGTTTCCGATCGGACGGATGTTCCTTGGCGTGCGGCCGGAAGGTTGCCGAGACCAACAGCCGCCCCTTGTGGTTTCCATGCCGAAGGGTGATGCCGGCCTCTCCGGCGTTGCCGTGCATGATGTATTTCCCGCTCTGGCCCTGTTCCTCCCACGTTCCGCGCTCGTTCAAGCCGGCACGTTCAATCCATTTCATCACTTCGTTGGGTTTCAGGGTGATTTCTTCCTCGGTCCAGGTCTTTCCATGGTCAGTGCTACGCCATAGCCGGTCGTTGCCGTCCCACATCCGCACCGACAGGATATGGCCGGTGTTCTCGTCGACAATCATGTTGGTGTCCAGGAAGCCGAAGGGCGCCTCGAACGCCTCGCCCCAGGTCAAGCCGCCATCCTCGCTGCGCCGGAGCAGTTTTTCGTAGTTGCGCATCGCCAGGACGGTTCCATCGACGGCCACGGCCATATACGGCTCGCGGACGCGGTTGTCGCCGTCGAAGATGATCTGCTTCTGGAAAAGCGGCTCGCCAAGAAAAGCCGTGAGCGGTCCTTCCGCCGGTTTGCCGGCCGCGGTGAGCAGTTCCTGCTCCGATGCCGCGACGGCACATGAAAGGAGCATTCCGATGACAGATGAGGCGACTACGTTGCGAATCACACGGTCGTTGCACATGGCGTTTCTCCTTGGGTTTGTCGCAGCGCAAGTGCGTGGGTGAACCCGGACGCTGCGCGTCCAGAACCACCCACCCTACGTTCAGTTCCTTTGGGCCGTCGCGCCGGGCTGGGCCGCGTTGGGGCGTTCCGGGTCGGGTTCGTGGGGCACGAACTGGAATGAGTATAGGTCGGCATCGCGCAGCACGAACCGCAATCGTACGGGCTTGCCGGCCAGCGGGCGCACGTCGCCTCCCTGCTGCCAGCGCACGACGTGGCGCAGGCTGTCGCAGAAGATCTCGGGGCAGTCGTCCAGGGCATAGCCTTCGATCGGCTTGCCATCGGAGTCTTGAATTTCCACCTGCACGCCGCCTGCGGCCGAGGTTGCCGCGTTAAGCGTCAGGTTTCCGCCCTCGAAGGTAATGGGTTTCGTTATGAACTCGCCGCCGTCCAGGGGTGCGTAGGCCGAAACGAAGCCGTCGACGCGCAGCGTATAACGGCGCACGCTGGTGTACGTATCCTGCCAGTAGCCTTCCACCGCGAAGAGCGAGATTTCGTCCGGCGCGTCCTCGAGGTGCGATTTCGTCTCGACCATGCCCCAGAAGATGAAGTTGTCGCCGTACACCCATGTGTCTTTCTGCCGCGGCCCGGGCCGGATCAGCGCCTCGCCCCAGCGATTGAACTTCAGCCCGTCCCGGCTGGTCATGAACAACGCGTCGCTCAGCGCCGTCCCGTACCGCCGGCTCGCCTTCGCCCGGGCCAGGCGGTCTTCAAGGCCGGGCAGATCGAACATGGGCTCCGACCAGCCGCGGTCGTTATACCGCATGGGGAAGCCCATGAAGACGTGCGGAGCGCGGTAGTAGGGCTGGATCTGGTTCGTGTAAAGCTGCTCCTCGGGCGAGTCGGCATAGGTCAAGTCGGCTGCTTCGCTCCACTGGACGAAGTCCTTCGAGGCGGCGGTGCGGATTGCCCGATAGCCGGCCGGCTTCCACGTATCCGTGTCGGTCACACCCTCGGTGAATATCCGCCAGTAGGCGCGGTACTCGCGGCGCACGGGATCCCAGAATGCCAGGTTCTGGGAGTCGAACGCCCCGGCCAATGGCAAAGGCTCCTCGGTCTTCAGCGAGAAGCGCAACCCATCCGGCGACGTGAGCACGTACAACCCGCGGCTGGGCTCGCGGCCGACGATGATGATCTTGTACTTCTCGTCGGCCGGGCAATCGGGATTGGCGTCCTTGAATGTGGCCGTGTGCGCCGGGCAACCGCCGATGGAAGCAACCAACTCCGTTGTCAGCACAATGTTGTTCTTCGTCGAGCCGTCGAACTCCAGGATGCCCAACTCGGGTTTGCGCCAGTGGATGCCGTCGTCGCTTTCGGCGTAACAAAGCACCCACGGATGGGTTTCGCGCCCTTGCGTCGACTCACCGCCGTTTCGGTAGTGGCCGCCGCGGTAGTACATGCGGTACAGATCGCCGTCCTTGAAGACGGACTGATATCCACTCGCATTGCCGCCCCATGGCTCGTCGGTGCGCAGAACGATCTCTTTGCGCTCCGGCCGGTGCAACACGAGCCGGATGCCGCCGGCCATCGAGTCGATCAGGTGCTCGTCGACCATCAGTTCCAGGCGCGAGCCGATGGCGATGGGTTCGGCACTGCCGGCGGTCGGCCACATTGTTCCCACGAGAACCAGCGCTGCCAAAAGACGATACGTCATGGTCAAGCTCCTATGGCACTTGGATGCAAAGTATTCTCCCCGTCTTCTTGCTGCATGTCAACGCCCGCCGCGAAGACGGCTGGATGAATGTTACTGTGCGCTCTCCGCCCGTTTGGGTACGGTCGGCTGGGCCAGCATCACAAGCGACTGGGCCGCCCGGTAGCGGACGTCCGGCACGGGGTCGTCCAACAGCTCCGTCAGGCGGCCGGCTGCCTCGAAAACGCGAGCTTCGCCGGCGAAGTTCGCCGCGTACACCCGCCGGCCGGGATCCTCGCTGGCCAGACTTTCCACGAGGGCCTTTCTTCCGGCCGGATCGCCCAGGTTGGCCAGTGCCATTTCGTAGAAACAGCGAACCTGCGGGGCCTCGATGTGGGGCAGATTCTTTTGTAGCAATGCGATATCAGACGAATTGCCTACTTGACCTATGGCCCAGGCGGCAAGCCGGTTCGCCGTGGAGTCGCGGTCGGCCAGAATCGCCCGCAAGACGGCCAGCCCCTCGGCGTCGCCACACTTCGCCAGAGCAGCCGCCGCCATCACTCGCAACGGAAGGTTGTCGGCCTGGGTCACGGCCCGGCGCATGGCAGCTCCATCGCCGATCTCGCCCACTTTGAAAAGGCTCTCGGCGGCGTGGACGTGGCCGTATGCGTCCTCCTGCGACAAGATGTCCAGCATGACCGCGGCCTTGGCGCGGTCGCCGGCGCGGACCATTTCGCGGGCAATGCCGCAACGCTTCTGGGCATCGGTCTCCGACGTCAACAGCGGCGCCAGCTTCTCGAGGACCATGTCGCCGTGCCCGGCCAGGGTGAGGCCCTCGGCCGCGTGGATAGCGGGCCAGAACTCGTCCTTGGGCATATCGGGCCGAATGGTGGCGAGGCCTTGTTTCAGGATATCGACGCACCGCGTGCGGAGTTCCAGGCTCAGAGAGAACGCTCCCGCCCGGTCGTACAGCCATTCGAGAGAAAATCGCGTAATTTGCGTTGAGTTCAGCCCGCCCGTACGCCGATCGCCGGCGCAGTGGCCCAACAGAACGTGGTCACCCACGAAATCGACGGCGATGTAGCAGTACCAGCCGTGCGGGTCGTCCTCGAGCGTCTTGATCTTTTCCCACGTCTTACCCTCATCGGTGGAAATCGCCACGTTAAGCGGCGTCCGCTTGCCACGATACTCCGCCGCGACACCATCGTGGTTGTTCCATACCAGCAGCAGATCACCGGTCGCGGGAATCCGCTCGATGGTCGCGGGAGAGCAGGGCGAGATGATGTTCGAAGGCTCGAACGGCGTCCACGTGTCGCCCCAATCCGATGAATACGACACATATTGGCTGCCGTGCGTGGTGCGGCAGAACATCATGAGGCGGTCGTCCTTCAACTGGACGACACCGGGCTCTTGCAGCGTGAGTTTCTCACCCTGTTGGGCCGTCTTGCTCTGCCGCCACGTCCGGCCCTGGTCGTCGGAGAAGTGGCAGCTGATAATCCCGCGGCCGTCGAACTTGTTCTGTGCAGGCGTGTTGTGCAGCGCGACGGGCAGGATAATCCGCCCGTTGGCCAGTTGCACGGCGCGGTCGTTGTTGAGCACGTTGTAACCCACTTCGGCGATGCACACAATCGGATCACTCCAGGTGTGCCCTTCATCGCGCGAGAGCCGCATCATCGGGCGGCAGTCGACCAGCGAGTTCTTTCGCAAATAGAACAGCGCAATGCTTCCATCCTGCAAGCGGAGCAGCGAAACGGACATGACGTTGAAGTCTCCTTCGCGCGGAACGATCATCACGTCCTCGTCGGTCCAGGTGCGGCCCCCGTCGCTCGAATAGCGCCCGGCGATATGCGCGGCGGCATGATCGCTTCCGCCGCCGGTGAAGTGGCTGTAGGCAAACAGAACGCGGCCGTCCCGAAGCGCGATGAAGTCGCCTTCGCTGTTGCGTGGATTGCCCTCGCTCGGCGGCAGCAGGCGGATTCTCTCCACGCCGGCTGAGCGATTCTCTTCGGCGGTGCCGGCCGTGGGAAGCGCGAGTACGGCCAATGCCGCCAGCACGGCGGCAAACAGGTTGTGCTTCGCATTCATGGTGGTCTCTCCTTTATTGGTTTGAAGGTTGCCGAGTATTCACTGGAGCGTTTTCTCGATCACGGGCGCGAGGAGTTCCGCGATGATGGCGTGTCCCTTGTCATTCGGATGCATGCCGTCGAGGAGCAGGTCGTCAACCGATTGGCCTTCTACCCGGTCGTACTCCTGAAATGCCGCGAACACGTCGACCAGGGGCACGCCCTCCTCGTTGGCAAGCGTCCGCATGACGTCGCCGTAAGGAATGATTCCGGCACTGAAGCCCCAGGGGTCATCAACGTCATAGGGTGGTTTTCCATAGAGATTCTTGAGTTTCTCCGTCCAGCGAAACGGTGGTGGAGCCATCAGAATAACCTTAATCCTGGCGTCCTTGAGCGTCTTGACGAAATAGCGCAGGTTCTCGGCGTAGCGATCCTTCGTCACCCGGGGGCCGGTCGCCGGGGGATTCTTCCACACGTCGATAGCCGAGTCGTTGCCACCCAACATGATGGTGACCAGCTCCGGCTTGTGATCCAGCACGTCGCGCTGAAAGCGCTCGCGCGAATGCTCGGTCGTCGATCCACCGATACCCGAGTTGACAATGTCGACCGGAAGTCCGCGGTCGCGGAGCATCGAATCGAGCCGATCGCAGTAGACGTGTTGGACCGAGCCGCGCGGAGCCGTGGTTGAGGAACCTAACGCGACAATCTTGCGTGGTTTTGGCCAAGCTTCGTCGGGGACGTTGGCCGTATTGATCCTCATGCGCAGCCCGCCCTGCATGGTGGTGATCCAGAGTTCGCCCGGCCGGCGTTCCAGGACGTACGGATACGACTGCCTGGCGGCGTGGTACGGCTCACCCGGCTGGAGGTTGCGTTGCGACACGACCACGGGTTTGGACCAGGTCTTCGCCTCGTCCGAGGAGAAGGCGATGGAAAGCTCGGCTCGGCTGTGCATGTTATACGGCTGACCCACCGGCGAGCGATTCCATAAGAGGATCAGCCGGCCGTCGGCCAGCCGTTCCAGTTGGCCACAGCACGTGCTGGAACGGATTTGCGATTGTTGGAAGTCGCGCCACGTGAGCCCGCCGTCGTCGGAAAAGGCTTCCCAGAACCAGCCCTTTACCGTGCGGATAAGCATGTAAACTTGGCCGTCGGTCAACTCGGCGACGGTAGCTTCCATGGCCCCGCCATGGCTGCCGCTGCCGCCGATGTCCAGTTCGTTGCTCTGCTTCCAACTCTTGCCCTCGTCGTCCGAAACATAGCTGAACACGATATGGCGGCCCGGGTTGAATCGGACATCCTGGCCCGCCAGCACCAATCGGCCACTCTTCAACTGGATCAGGCTGCGAACGGCGCCGCACCAGCCGTCTTGGATCTTCAGCGGCGTCTCCCAGGTCTTGCCGTTGTCGAGGCTACGGATGATGTATGTTGGAAGGTAGAACCTCTTCAGCTCCTCCTTGTCGTTGACCGCCCAAGTGCCGCGGGTGATTTCCTGCTCGTTCAGGAAGGCCATGATCAGCGTACCCTCGCGGGTGCGCAGCAGGGCGCGTTCCGGGCGGGCAAGAAACTTCTCGGGATCGGCGAACAGGGGGTAAGCCTTCCAGGTCTGGCCGTCGTCTCCGCTGACCAACGCCTCGCGCGAGTCGACGGCTAGCACGCTCCCGTCCGGCAGGTTGGCGAAGGGGCCTTGCAGATTGCCGGTCAGACGCTGTCCTTTCGGGTGGAGCTGGACAAAATCGTCCTTGGCCAGCGACTGGACGGACCAGCCAATCGTGAACAGGAACACCAGCGGGGCAATCTTTCGGAATGTCGTGTTCATCGCGGTATCTCCGGGTGGGTTGAAGCAAGGGCGGGAGGCAGGCGGGATGGAAGCCGTCAGTCGGTCAACTCGAAGTCCCTGGTGATTTTCCGGGCGCCGGGTTCGATGGTGATTTCCAGTTCAGTTGTGGCATTATATTTGGCCGGGATGATCTGCTGGCGCCCCGGGGCCGTTTCGGGAGCCTGACCGGGCAGGTCGGTCGGCTGAGTCGGGCCGACCAGCCGGTAGGCCTCGATGATTACCTTGTGAGTCCCTATCGGCACCCCGCCCTTGCCGTCGGCCGTGTATCGGCCATTGATGACAAACGCGCCGGCCGTGGGGGCCTCGGTGCCGCGTGCGGGCACGAAGCGAATCTGGCCCTCCGGGAGCGGCTTGCCCTGGTAGGTCACTGTGCCCGTGACAACCGCGCGCTCGGGGCCGCCACGCCGGCAGCCGGCTAACGGAAGGCAGCAGAGGAGGAGGAGGAGGAGGAGCAGGAGGGCGAACCAAACCCGGTGCCCGGCGATCGCCGTCTGATTCTTCGATGGGACAACTGCCATCTTCACCCCGGCTTCCTTTACCATGCTCCCACCACCTCTCCGCCCGCCCGCGTGGTCAGGCTCGTCAGTACGTCGTGGGCGATGTTCTCTGAGAGGAACTGTGCGCTGCCGTCGGCCAGGAGGAAATGGCATCCGCCCGGGTGAAAACTCGAGAAACCCGTGTCGCGCATGCCGAAGTAGGTATTTGTCAGCGGCGGGCTGCCGGGCCAGATACCACCGGGGACCGAAAACGCGCCGTTGATGCCGTCGCGGGTATCCAGCAAGTTCCACGCGACCCAGAAGTGCCCATCGTAGGTTCCGGTCCCTGCGCCGGTAACCTCGCCAATCATGAGGGTATTGCTGGTGCCGTCGCGGATATCCTCGGCCCGGCAGGGTTCGTTGGCAGCCATCATGCCGTCGGCCTGGCTGAGCGTGCGCGGGGCAACACCGTTGGTGGTCCAGTCGTCGCTGTCGGCCACGCCCGCCATGTTGGTCTGCCGGACGTCCTCGTGTTCGTGGGTCCCTTGCGGACTGTTGCCGCCCGAGCAGCATCGGACCAGTTCCCCGCCCTGCGGGTCGGTGGGGCAAAGGTAGCTCGGAATGCGCATCGAGGCGGCTTCCCGGGTGCCGTCGTTGTGGAAGTAATAGGAGCTTGCTGCCCTGAAGGTAAGTTTGTCGTGCACGGCGCTTTGCTCAAGATAGGGCAGGATGTGCGAACTCCAGCTAAACCAGTTTGCGGTGATGATGCCCGGTGGGAACGTTTTGTGGGCCGCGTGATAGTTGTGCATGGCCAGCCCCACCTGCTTGAAATTGTTGGCGCACTGCAAGCGCCGCGCCGCCTCGCGGGCGGCCTGAACCGCCGGCAACAGCAGAGCAATCAACATGCCGATGATCGTGATGACCACGAGGAGTTCCACCAGGGTGAAGCCTCGCCGCGCTTTCCGGCGGCGCCGGGTAAATGGCAGTTGATCGTTCACGACAACTCTCCTAAGCACGAGCCATTCCTTTACGTCGGCCGCAGGCCAGCAAGCTCAGCACCCCGGCGGCCAGCAAGCCCAGCGTACTCGGCTCGGGAACCACGGTAAGCACCAGGTCATTGCCCACAATTCCCAGTGCGCTTTCCAGCCCGCCGACGACGCCGCCCACGCTCGCCCCCAGCGAGCCGGTGATGCCGCCCGTGCTGAAGAGCACGTACTTGCCGGTACCGAAGCCTGAAAGGGCCGTGAAGGTGAAATCGTCGAATTGCTGATCGTTGAGGATCAGTTCGGAGTCGGGCATCCACACCATGTCGCTCTGGCCAACAGGGCCGAGTTCAAACTCGAACAACGATCCGGCGGCGAGCGTCAGGGAGTTGTTCAGCGTTAGGGTTCCCACGCTGCTGCCCGGAGCAAGGATCCCCAAATCTTCGATGGTGACCGGTCCACCGATGGCGCCCGTCCCGCCCAGCATGCCGTCCGGCCCGACAGCCACGGCGCCCGTGCCGGTACCGGAGCCACTCGTGTTGTTGACCAGGAGGCGGCCGGCCTCGACGAGCGTATTACCCGTGTAGGTATTGTCGCCCGAAAGGACCAGGTCTTTCGTGCCGGCCTTCCGCAGGTGGCCCGACCCGCCGATGACTCCGCTGAGGGCCAGGTTTACGTCGTCGCCGCTAATGGTCGACGTGGTGCCCGGGTACAGCGTGATGGGCGTGCTGAAAGAGCGATCGGCGCCGGCGGCCTGGAGCGTGCCGCCCTGAAGCGTCAGGAGGTTGGTCAGCCCGCCGGTTCGCGAGACTCCCAACGCCTGATCGTGATTGGCAATCAACGTTCCTCCGGCGACGTGAAGGCGGGGGAAGTAATTTGCCGCGGAGATTTGCATGGTCCCCGCCCCTTCCTTCCGGATCGTCGTGCTCCGGCCATCTGTCATGGCGGTCTGCCCCAGAGTGCCGCGGAAATCCAGTTCAACGCCCGTGGCTAAGCTATCGCCAACGACGATGGACCTGGTCGCCGTACCGCTAAGCCCCGATGCAGACAACGGAGCAAAGATGGTTGCCGCCCCAGGGTTGTTCGTCGCATCATAGACAATGCTACCCACGTAACTATCACGAGAATACAGTCCGAAGCCGCCTCCAGAGCCGATGATGGCCATCTCCCCTCCGGCCTGTCCGCCCAACGTGATCGTGTCAAGCACAAGCCAGCAGTTCAGGTCCGGGTAAGAAACCTGGCCGTTAATGTCAAAAGTGCCATTGCGTAACGTAAAACCCTTTGCATGGGCGTATTGATTGCCGGAATACTCATACACATTTTTGCCGATTCCGAACTTATGTCCCAACTTCAGCGTGCCGCCCTCGATGATCGTCGTTCCCGTGTAAGAGTTGTCGCCCGAAAGCGTGAGCGTGCCGCTGCCGAGCTTGGTCAGGCCGATGGCCCCCGAGATGTTGGGCGTGTGCGTTCGGTCGCCGGCGGTCGTATCGAAGCCAAGGCGGGAACCCGCTTGGAAGTTGCCGGTTCCGAGCATGGTCGTGACCTGGGCCTCGGTAACCCCCGTCCCGACAGTCAACGTGGCGCCGTCGGCCACTGAATAACGGCCGGCCGTATTCCAGCCCGGGAGCGAGGCGGTTGTGGCGATCGAGAGCATTCCCTGGTTGATTGACGTGTTTCCCGTGTAGCTGTTGCTGCCCGAGAGCGTGAGGTTCTTCGTGCCGGACTTGACAAGATTGCCCGCTCCGCTGATATTGCCGCTGAGGGTCAAGTTCACGTCGTCGCCGCTAATGGTCGAGGTCGTACCGGCGGAAAGACTGACCGCCGCGGCGTAGGACCGGTCGGCGCCAGCCGCCTGGAGCGTGCCGCCGGAGAGCGTCAGGAGATTCGGCGCGCCACCGTCAGCAGTGCGGCTGGCCCCGAGCGCCTGGTCGTGGTTGGCGATCAATGTTCCTCCGGCAACGTGAAGGCGAGGGAAATAGTTCGCTGCGGAGATCTGCATGGTTCCTGCCCCTTCCTTGCGGATCGTGGTGTTTCGGCCGTCGGAATGGCCGACCTTCCCCAAGGTGCCGGTGAAGTCCACCTCGATGTCCGTGGCGGAACTGTCTCCGACAATGATGTACCTGTCAACGCTGCTGCTCGAACCCGAGGTGGAGAACGCCGCGGAGATTGTGGCCGCGCCCGGGCTGTTCGTTGCGTCATAGATGATCCTGGCTTCGTTGCCTGAGAGGTTATTGTGCAGTCCGAAACCGCCACCGGTGCCGGAGATGGTCATTTCCGCTCCCGCCACACCACCTAACGTGATGTCACTGAGGAGCAGCCAAGAATCAAGATAGGTGCTTTGTCCGTTGATGTCGAAGGTGCCGCTACGAAGGGCAAAACCCTTGGCCTGCACCGCGGAGCCCCCGCCGTACACCACCTTTCCGATTCCGAACGGGTGCCCGAGTTTGAGCGCGCCATCGAGGATGGTCGTTGTTCCACTGTAGGTATTGTTCCCCGAAAGGGTGAGCGTGCCGCTGCCGAACTTGGTCAGGCCAATGGGGGCCGCAATGGCGGACGCATGCGAGCGGTCGCCGTCGGACGTATCAACGCCAAGAAAGGACCCGTTCTGGAAGTTTCCAGTTCCGAGCATGGTCGCAACCTGTGCCTCGGAAACACCAGCCCCGACAGTCAAGGTTGCACCGTCCGCAACCGAGTAGCGGCCGGCGGTATCCCAGCCGGGGAGAGCGCTGGTGTTGGAAATGGAGAGCATTCCCTGGTCAATTGCCGTGTTGCCCGTGTAATTGTTGGTGCCCGCGAGAACGAGGGTTTTCGTGCCGGACTTCACCAGGCCGCCCGATCCGCTAATGTTGCCGCTGAGCGTCAGGTTCACGTCGTCGCCGCTAACGGTGCCGCTGCCCACCAGCGCGATGGGCGTATTGAAGGAGCGATCGGCGCCGCCGGCCTGGAGTGTGCCACCTTGCAGGGTCAGCAAGTTGGTAAGCCCGCCCGTCCGGGAGACTCCCAGGGCCTGATCGTGGTTAACGATCAACACTCCCCCTGCAACGTGGAGGCGGGGGAAAAAATTCGCAGCGGAAATCCGCATCGTTCCGGCCCCTTCCTTGCGGATCGTCGTGCTTTGGCCGTCTGTCGCGCCGGTCTGACCCAAGGTGCCCCGGAAATCCACCTCGATATCCGTAGCAGGACTATCGCCCACGACGATCGACCTGGTGGCTGTACCACTGATGCCCGACGTCGAGAATGGTGCGAAGATTGTGGCGGTCCCTGGATTATTCGTTGCGTCATAGACGATGCTGCCTACGTAACTGCACTTTCTGAAAAATGAGACTTGCTAAGCGGCCAAGGCCATGAGGCTTCTGGCCAGTTGGATTATTTTCCGCGGCAACTGCCGGGCGGCTGT
>JAVEUP010000165.1:0-18379 GCA_034005525.1 Thermoguttaceae bacterium
CGTCGTGGCTTCGCTGAACACCGCTCTGGGGTTCGCGATCGCGGTGCATCTTGGCCGGCGCTACCGGGCGATGGCCGACACCGAGACGGACTGGGACTTTGGCGACGAGTTGGCCTGGTCCGGCACGCCCGAGAAGGCATCTTCCTCAGAGCCAACGACCGACGCGGCCGAGGCCCCACCGGGCGCACTCTCCGAACCCGTTGTGGAGCCGGAGGAAGAGGCGGACGATTCGACCATCCCGGCGTCGGAAGCCGAGATGGAGTCGCCTGCGGAGATGGAGTCATCCGCCGGATCGGAAAGGAACGAGCCTGCCGGCGAATGGACGACAGAAGCAGTTGGACCGTCCATGCCGGCACTTACCGGCGAGACCGAGTTGACCTCCGAGCCCGAGTCCGCACTCGCTGCACTCGGCGAATTGGAGGACGCCGTGGGTGAACCGCCGGCCTCAACGCCGGGCGGGATGCCGGAGAGCCAGTCGGAGCCCGACATTGCCGGCGCAACTGGCAGACCGGAAGATGACTCAAGCAAGCCGGCTGGACGGCCACCGACTGCCGCCGACGACGATGACAGCCGCTCCGAGAGCCGGAGGGCGCCCGAACGCGATGACGGGACCTCTGAACCCTCCAATCGGGACTTGGGTATGCAGGGAAGCGAGCAGGACACCTTGGAAGCAGCAAGCCGGGCAGGTGGCGAAGTTATCGAGCTGCAAGGAGCGGCCACAGGCGCGACCGCCTTGCCGGGCGGCGAAGTCAATGCCGAAACAGGCCGCACCCTGGCGGCGGGCTCCGCCGAAGTCGGCACCGAACCTCCGATGGCTCAGGACGCAGCGGGAACTGAGGAATCCGTCGCCTCGGGCAAGGAATCCAGGCCGGCCGCGCCCGACAGCGCTGGTCCAGATGTCCTTGCGAAAAAAGCCGCTCAACCCACTGCAGGCGAGGAGGCGATCGAGGCGTTCCTTGCCGAGGTGGAGCAGTATCAAGGACATCTCGACCTTGCCGACGGCGCCCTGCGGTCCCAGGTCGAGAATCCGGACGGCGACTCGATTCGGGCCTGCTTGCAGTCGCTGCTCGAGGCAAGCCGCGACTATGCGGAACGCCGGGAACATGCCCGGGAAAGACTCGAAGCCGTGCGAGGTGAACGACCGGAATTCGGCATGGTGTGCGAGAAGCTGGACGGTGCCTGTGTTCGCCAGGATAAGCAGATCGAGTCGACAGAGCGGGCGATTACCGCGTTCCCCTATACTGACGATCTTACCCGGGGATGTCGCGTCATGATCGACGAGACGGCCAAGCTTGTGGACGCAAACATTCTCGTGCGCGACACTTTGCATGAGGTGGGCGTCACCCTGGCACGCGGTGAGAATCGTCTGGCCGACTTATCGGCCCGCAAGCAGTCGGACGCATCGACCGGTGTTGAGGGTCGTGATGTGCTCGAAAGCACCCTGCTTCAGTGGATCGACGAAGGGACCGGGCGTGCCGAGATGCTTACGGTGGCCGCGATCGACGTGGACGAGTTCAGCCAGGTGAACCGGGAATTCGGCCACACGGTAGGCAACCAGCTACTGCACGCGCTGGAGCAACTGTTCGTTGCCGAAAACCGCGGTCAGGCACGGCTCACCCGGTTTAGCGGCGAACGATTCGTACTGCTGTTCCCCAACGCGAACCTGCGCAAGACCACGAATGCCGTCGAGCGGCTGCGGCAGATCGTCGAAACGGCATGCTTCGACTACAAGAAGGCCGAAATTCGGATTACCGTCAGTTGTGGGGTCGCCGAGGCCGTCGCCGGCGATACCTCCGAGACCATTCTTGCCCGGGCCGAGGCCACGTTGATGGAGGCGAAGCGCTACGGGCGCAATCGCACGTTTATTCACGAGGGAAAGTACCCCACACCGGTTGTGCCGCCGAAATTCTCGATCGAGCAACGGCGGATGACGCTCTGACGCAGCGGCCGGAGTAGGAACGAATCGCAGGCAACCCAACGGGACACTGGCATGGCAGAGGCGAACTGGCAATTCGATGCATCCGATCTCTTGGGAACCGGTGCATCTTCAGCTTTCCCGCCCGGAAATGCCGGCGACAGGAAAGATTCGGGGAGGCGTCAGGAGGCCATGGTCGCGTTGGGCCGCCGGACGGTTGCACCACCGGCGCTGGCGGTTCTGCTTCAGGATGCCGCTGCCCTGTTGGCCGAGATGTTCGACACGGAATACAGCGGAATGGCTGAAGTGCTTCCCGACATGAACACGCTCCGGCATCATCTGACCTTCCGGGACGGCTGCGGCCAGTCAGAGAAGCTCGATACCGTGGAGACCACGCTTTCGGGCAGTGAATCGCTTGCCGGGTACGTTCTGGAAGTCGCACACCCGGTCGTTGTCGCCAACTTGCCCGGCGACCGCCGCTTCCACGACGCGTTCCTGCGCCGGCGAGGAATCCTCAGCGCAGTCGTCACGCCGCTGAGGCTCCCGGGAGAAGCATTCGGCGCGTTGGGCGCGTACAGTACCCGTCTGAAGCATTTTCAGAAGGACGATCTCCTGTTCATCGAGTCCATCGGACATCTGATCGCGACGACTATGGGCCGCTGCCGCGCGGAAGAGCAATTGTATTTCCAGCGCAAGCTTTCCCAGGGCGTACTGCAAGGCGTCAGTGCTTTGGTCTTGGTGCTGGACCCGCAATGGCGGATTGTCCATGTCAACCGGGCATGCTTGCAAACGACCGGCTTCGGCATGGATGAGATTGCCGGGCGTCCCATCTGGGACGTGTTCACCATCCCTGAAGAAGTCAGTCTGTTTCGGACGCTGCGCGACCGGCTCCGCAAGTCCGACCGCCCGATCGAGTACGAAAGCTATCTCCAGACCAAGCACGGCAGTCGGCGGAGGATCGCCTGGAGTTACCAGGCGGTACACGAGGGAGACAGTCAGCCACCAACGATTATCGCCACGGGAATTGATGCCACCGATCGATATGAAGCGGAGCAGAAGTTGGCCGAGGTCCGACGCGAAGTCGAGAAGGCCCGCGCGGAGATTGCGGAACTGAAGCAAGCCAGCGCGGAACCGTCCGACGCTGGCGGCACGAACTCCGAGGCCGCGGCGACAGCGGCACCCTTCAGCTCCCTTCCTACACCACTGAACGCCGAACGGCGGCAGCGCCCGCGCCGTTCCTATCCGTATTCACAGCGGGTTGCCCCTGTCATCAAGGGCGAACTGCCTGACAAGGAGGATTTCGAGGAGATTGAGTGCAACGATATTGCTGCCGGGGGCTTCTCGTTCTTCGCCGCCCAGCCGCCAAAGTCCGATTCGCTGATCGTGGCTCTCGGCACGGCGCCAAAAATCACCTACCTGATGGCTCAAGTCGCCCACATCACTCGCCTAACCAGGAACGGACGCCGGATGTACCTGATCGGATGCAGCTACACAGGCCGGATACATTACTAGTCTCTGCGAGGCTGGGGTTTTGGCGTATCGGCGAGGCGTCGCCACGGGAATCTCGTCTTCGCCACTCACCCGAGAAGACGGCTGCAACGGAATATAGACCCCCATAACAAGTGATACATTATTGCACCATACGGCGGGTATCTGCGAGCGCGCCGAGTCCTCGACGCGTACGGCGTTTGCCCGATTGAACGCAGCGGCGAGGGCGTCGCCTGTTTTTCGCTCCCAATTGGCAAGTGGTTTGACTATAATGGACTGTGTAGTGGGACAGAGTGGCTTGCGGAGCCGCAGTGGCTTCGGACTTTCTTGAGGAGGACTTGCCGTGTCGCTTCCCGACGACGAAACCCGAGAACCTGACGATTTCCTCATTCCGGAGGAAGACAACGGCGACTTGCCTGACGAACAGCTCGGTTTCACGGGAGATCCGGAGGCGGAACCGGACTTCGCCAAGGACCCCGATGCCGACTTCAGCATGGGAATCGAGCCTGACGCTGAAGACGTCCCGGTTGCCGACGAGGCGGAGGTGGCTGCGGCGCCGGCTGATGGTATTGACGAAACGCTCGAGTTTGCGGCCCCTGCCGAGATGGAATCGGGGATTGGATTCGATTCGATCGCGCCGGAAGGCGATGCCGCCGAGGAGCCGGGTGAGGGCGCCGGTGAGAACATTCTTGCCGGGTTGGGTGGCTTGCCTGAGGAAGCCGGCGAGTTCGCCCTCGACGAAGGCGGCGAGGAATTGGGCGAGGAAGACGAACTCGAGGATGAAAGTGGAAAGAAGCCTGCAAAACGTGCACAGCGCATTCTGGCCGCGATTGGCGGGTCCGATCCTTACACCGTTCTCATGGGAATCGCGCTCCTGGCGCTGCTGTTTGGGATTCTCTTCTTCGTACTGGAACTTTCGGCCTACAACTTCGACATCGGCGCCGAGAGAGCGAAGCAGCTTGTCGGGTCGCTGGGCTTCGGTTGGCTTCTGTGATTGGTCGAACCCGGGTTTTTCGCGAGCGGCAGAGTCGGGCAGACAAGCCGCTTCTTTGGTGGGGCATCGGTCGGTACTTCCGGCGTGCTTCTAGGTCGCGGGCTGTGAATCCAGCTTGGTTGCGGCTTCTGCAGACCCCCCAATGATTCGCACGACCTTGACCCACCCTGCGTGAAGTAATCACCCGGGCCAACGCGCGCAGCGGGCGTCTTGGCCCGCTGCCAGCGAATTGTGCCTTGGTTTCTTTGGGGTCACACCTCCGTCTGGGGGTGGTATCTACCCGCTTGATCCTATTGCAGCCCTTCAGAAGAAGGGACGCAGGCGGTCTCCTCTGCTTAACGCAAAGTCGATGGTCCCACTCTCGCGTCGAACCGGTTGACGGGTTGGGTGAATCATTTTTTTGGCGAAAATTGCGACCGTCGCCCGCGTTCGGCTGCATTCTCGTTCTCGGGCCCTGGGTGCTTGACAGGGCCCTTCCCGCCTGCTCTACTCATAGTTATTGCAGGCGTTAAAGACGACCCTACCTACCTACCTACCTAACCAACCCATGCCGGAATCATTCTGCCGATGTCCGCATCCCCTGCGGGATCGGCAGAACGCACCCTCGCCACACATGACTTCCACCTGTTGAACGGCCAATCGCGAGAGACGCTTTGCGGACGGGCGCTGCCTCCGGCTTCGGACTCTGTATGAGCCGGTGGTGCCCCGCCATGTCCACCCGACACAACTCGCTCCATGAGCGCCCTTCGCAGGGAGATTGTGTGGGAGAGGAGTGCAATCGGCGCTGTACGTGCGGCAGCCCGCAGAAGGGCTGTCCAAAACCCATTTGAGAAGGAGTGAATGTATGCAGAAGCTTGGGATCCTTGCCGTACCTTTCCTCATGCTCGGTACGACTATTGCCGCCGAGTTGTCCTGGCGTCAGGACTACGCCGATGCGTACCAGGAGGCGCAAGAGGCGAACCGGCTGTTGATCGTCTCGTTCCACGCATCCGGCGAACTCTATCAGCCGGACGAGGCGGCCACAGCGTTGCTCAAATCGCACGTTCCCGCGGCCATTCCGCTCGATGCCACCATTACGCAGAACGGCCAACCTGTGCCGGTCATCGCGTCGGGCGCGTTTCGCAAGCTGAAGGAGCAACCGGGGCTGGCGATCATCAACTTGAAGTATCCGGGCTCAAGAATGGGTCACGTGGTAGCTACCCTGCCGCTGGAGAAGGCAAAGGCGCCGGGCGAGTTGGCACAGGCACTGGAGGATATTGCTGTCAAGTTCGGCGAAAAGGTCGTCACTGATGCCTTTGGACTTCAGTGGTACACCGAATACGCGACGGCTTTTCATCAGGCGAAATCGGCGAAGAAGTTGCTCTTCATCGCGATTGACGGATCCAGCGAACGGTTTGTCCCCGACCTTGAGTTGGCCGACGCCCTGCGCGAGCTGGTACTGTTGCGCCTTCAGCTAAATGAGTCGTCCAGTTTGCTGAGCCAGGTCGGGATGCGGAAGTTCCATTTCGCGGCCGGCGTTGGCGTTGTGAACCTCAAGCACGATGGCGCGGATTACGGCCGCCTGACGCATGTCATTCCCGCGCGGCTACTCACCAAGGCGGGTACGCACGCCATGCTTGCTCTGGCCGACGGTCGCCGCGAGGACGTTCCTGCCGTCCACTGGCATGACGACTACCTCGAAGCCCGCCGGATTGCCGAGCAGGAACGGAAGATGCTGCTGATTGCCATCGACTCGGACAATGAGCGGTTCCAGCCGCGGGATCAATCGCTTCCGCTGTTGCACGGGTACGTATGCCTTCGTCAGACGCCGGATGCCCGCTACTCGTGCCGGAGAGGAATTGTGCGCCGACTGTTCGACTTCCGCGACTTCCGCCAGCTCCGCGAGAAGCCGGGGTTGGCCGTGTATGACTTCTCCGACGAAACGAAGCCGTACCACGGGCAGGTTGTCACGGCCATGCCCTACAAGTACCTTGGCCCCAACCCGGGGAATCGAGTCTTCAGCGAGGCCGAACGCGAGAACGAACTCCTGCTTCTCGAACCGGAAACTCTCACTCGCAGGACGCTCACGTGGGCCATTCGTGTTAGCAAAGGCCACGGCGAAAACACTCGCCTTCGCAGCGCCGACGGCGCCCCGTGCGAAACCCGCATGGCCGGCGCCCAACGTAACTCCGTTCTGATGACCAGCTACGGAGTGGGACATCATGCAGGCGGGCTAATGGGCGGCGAAATTGCCTCACCCGGCCCGGGACAGGACATCGTCGACGGCGCTCTGAATATGGTCCGTATTTGGCGCGGTTCGCCGCCGCACTACGGCATGATGGTCCGTTTCCATCGCCGGTTCGGATACGACATGCACCCGAGCAGCAACAACCACTGGTACGGCACCGGCCGGTTCTAATAGCCGCTCGAAAGCTGCGAGGACAGTAGACAGCCCCACTCTCGCTGCTGTGCGTTTCTTTGCACAACAAAGAGCGCTCAGCCGCGGGCGGCGGGGCTGTCTTCATGCGCCTCCAAACGCAACGTCTGCGGCAGACCGTTCGTCCAGGGCCACGCCTCCGTGCCACAACTGCCGGATTCACAACGATCAACCGCCTTGAGATCGGGCCCCAAAGGCCTCCTCTTCGATCTTCTACGCGCCCGTGCGTGACGCCTAATTCGACGGGCCCAAGGCCCCCTCTGTAGGTGTAAGCTGTATCCGCCGCTTGCATTGGAATATCCGCGTTGCTCGAAATCGGCATCGTCGGTACACTCGGCCGACTTGTTTCTGCCCGCCTCGGTCAACCTGTTTCAAGGAGGACAGTTCGATGAGTTCGGTTTCCGTCCGGCAATCGGACACGCTTGGCCCGTCCGAACAACTTCGTCTTGCCCGGCAAGTCATCGAGCAAGAGAGCAAGACGCTCTTGCAGATGGCCGGACGCTTGGACGACCGATTCTGTCAGGCGGTCGACCTGTTCTATCGGTGTCGCGGTAGTGTGATCGTGTGCGGAATGGGGAAGGCTGGGCTGGTAGGGCAGAAGATCATGGCCACTTTGGCCTCGACCGGAACACGCAGCCACTTCCTGCATCCGGCGGAAGCGGTCCACGGGGACCTCGGGAGGGTGGACCACGACGACGTGGTGCTGATGCTCTCCCAGAGCGGCGAGACGGAGGAGATCACTCGGATTCTCCCGTCACTGCTGGAGTTGGGCGTGCCCATTGTGGCAATGACGGCAAGGTCTAACAGCAAACTAGGGCAGGCGGCTGCGGTCGTACTGGAACTTGGACGCCTCAATGAAGCTTGCCCGCTGGGACTCGCTCCCACTGCGAGCACGACCGCCATGCTGGCGCTGGGCGATGCCTTGGCGTTGGTGGCCAGCCGGATGCGGAACTTCGCCCACGAGGATTTTGCGAGGTCTCACCCCGCCGGCAGCTTGGGACGCAAGCTCAGCAAAGTGGACGATCACCTACGCACCTTGTCCCGATGCCGGGTGGCGTCTCAGGAGAAGACGGTTCGCCGGATACTGGTGGACCTCAGTATGCCGGGGCGGCGGACCGGCGCGATCATGCTTGTCGACGGCGAAGGCAAGCTAAGCGGTGTGTTCACCGACAGCGACCTGGCACGGCTGTTCGAGCAGCGGCGCGAGCAGGCCCTTGACCACCCGATCTGCGAGGTGATGACTACCCGGCCGATGACCGTCCAAACCGGCACCAAGATGACCGAGGCCGTAGCGATAATGGCCCAGCGGAAGATCAGCGAGTTGCCGGTGGTCGACGCCGAAGGCCGGCCCGTCGGGCTGATCGACGTTACCGACGTCGTCGCGGTGTTTCCTGAACTGAACGACAACGCGGATCAGCGCCCGTCGAGTCCCGAACTCCTGGTCTTCCCCGGGCGGCGCGCGGGTTGATTGGCGTCGAGCGGCCGGCAGCCTCTACGCGAGTCGCGCCGCGCTGTTGCCGATTTCCAGGTCTTCGTGAATGACGGCGAGCATTGCCTGGTAGACCGCCTCCTGCCCCGCGGCGACCGACTGCTTGACTGCCTTCTCATACGGCTGGCGGATCGCGGTGGCCACGTTGATCTTGCCAATGCCATGCTCGATCGCCCTCATGATGTATTCCTTGCGGATTCCCGTCCCTCCGTGCAGCACCAGCGGGATGCCGACCGCCTGGCGAATTGCATCGAGCCGGTCGATATCGAGCCTTGCCTCGACCTTCTTCTCGTCCTTCCGGGCAGCCGATACCGCTCCGTGGATGCTCCCGACTGCTACCGAAAGCCAGTCAGTGTTCGTTTCCTCGACGAAACGCTTTGCCTCGGCCGGATCGGTGAACCCCCGGCCCGACTCAAAAAGCTCGTCGTAAGGAGGGAGCGGCCCCGCTTCGTGGCCCATGACGGCGCCCAATTCCGCTTCGACGCCGATTCCGGCTGCGTGGGCGATGTCCACAATCTTCTTGGTGCAGTCGATATTGCCCTCCAACGGCAAGCGCGAGCCGTCGATCATCACGGAATCGTAGCCTGCGGTGACGGCACGCCGGATGATTTCTTCGTAATCGACTTCGAGGTCGTCCTCGTCGACCACTGGTACGTGATCCAGATGAAGGCGGGTGTGATTGGGGTCTTTCACTCGCTCGTACTCGTCGCGGATCACCTCCAGGCTGCCCGACTCGAACTTCACCCATTCCAGCCGCGCCACCATAATGAGCCCGAAGCTATTCGTATCGCTCAGGGCCCGGACCACCGGCTCCATCATGGGAAGATACGGGATATTGAAACCGGGAATAACCGTGCCAACCTTCAGGGCCCGACGGACCAGTTCGGCTGTGCCGAGTGCAGTGAACTCCATACTTGATCCTTCACTTGGGAGTGCGATTACGAAATTTGCCCGCTATCTCCAAGAATGGCGGCTCTCAGTGGCTTCGTCGGCCGTCGCACGTCGCAGTGCGACGACCTCCTGCCGACTGAGCGGGCGGTAGGCCCCGGGGGGCAACTCACCGAGACGCACGGGGCCTACCGCCACGCGGACAAGACGAATTACCTTGTGGCCCAGGCGGGCCAGCATGCGGCGGATTTCGCGGTTGTGACCCTCGGTCAGCACGAGTTCAAGAATCGTGCTCTGCTTCCGGTGCGACTTCACAACGGCGCTTTCCACCCGCGCGACGCCGTCGGCCAGGTGAATTCCCCGGCGCAGCGCCGCCAACGTTTCTCGCTCCGGAAGACCGGCTACCTGGACCCGATAGGTCTTGCGCACGTGGTACCGCGGGTGGGTGAGCCGGTTGGCCAGTTCGCCGTCGTTGGTGACGAGGATCAGCCCTTCGCTGCCTAAGTCGAGCCTGCCGACGGTGATCAGCCCTTCGGGATCGCCCGGCACCAGGTCGATCACCCGCTCGCGCCGTGCCGGATCGCGATGTGTCGAGACGACGCCCGCCGGTTTGTTCACGGCGTAGTAAACCCGTTTGGGCTGCGGCAACGGTTCGCCGTCGACGCGGATATCCTGGCGGTGCGGATCGACGCGGGTTCCGAGCTGGGTAACCATCTTGCGGTCGACCTCGACTCGCCCGGCCGAAATCAGTTCCTCGCACGCGCGGCGGCTGCCGAGCCCGGCTGCCGCAAGAACCTTTTGCAGTCGTTCGCCCTCGCTTGTGGTGCCTTTGGGATTCGATGGCGCGGCGCGCGGTTTCCCCGGCTTGTCCGCTTGTGGCCGTTTCGTCCCGGTTCGCTTAGATCTACTTGGCATGGCTAATCGCCCCGCTCCATTTTTCAAGGTATCGGGGTGATGTTCAGCCCCGGCGGCGTCTTGGGCAGACGACGGGCCCGATCCACTTCTGGTATGGGCCTCTCGTACTCGAGCGGGCGACCACCCTCGATGGCTGGGCCGGGCTCGTTCTCCGGATACGGGTCGAACACTTGCGCTCGAGCCTGCTGATAGCCTGCTGTCCCTGGATAGTGAAGGTTCGGCGGCGCCAAACCGCAGCAGCCCGGCAATATCCCCACAAGAATCAACCACACGACGATACGTTTGTTCATGGCAACGATCCTTGCGGAGAGAATGGAACTCGCAGCCCTCGGCTGACAATGACAAAGCGGCTGGTGATTATAGAAACCTGGCGCAATCCAGGGAAGGTGAGTTGCGACGCACTCCTCTGACTTCTGGCCTCGCTCCTTACTATCCGGTTCTCGCCCCCCCTCGGGGGTCATGGGCAATCAGCAAGCTTTAGGGGAGATGTGAATCGAGCAAGACGGCCGGTTTCTCGGGACTGAGTTCGACCGGGCCGACCGAAGCGGGCAACAGGGCCGTCGAACCGGCGGTGAGTGCCTGTTCGGAGGCGTCGCCTTCTATCCGAAGCGAGCCTTTTAGCACCGTCACAATGTGAAACCGATCCCCTTCGCCGACCACCTGCGGACGATTCAGCCGCCAGCGTCGGAGCACGAAATGGTCACACTCAACCAGCAGTTCTTCGCCATCGGTCGCGGTTGGTTGCGGTGACTGGGGTCCTACTGGGCCGCGATGGAAATCGATCACCTCTAGGGCCTGCTCGACGTGCAGCGGGCGAGGATTACCGTCGGGGCCAACGCGGTTCCAGTCGAACAGCCGGAACGTGGTGTCACTCGACTGCTGGATTTCGGCCACCACGAGGCCCGCCCCCAGTGCATGGACTGTGCCGGCGGGAATGAACAGACAATCGCCCACGGCCGGTTCAAAACGGTGGAGTCGTTCCTCGCAGGTGCCATCGAGGATTGCCTTCTGAAGCGTCGATCGGTCGGTTCCGGGCCGTAATCCGGCATAAATCACGCTGCCCGGCTCGGCCGCCAGAACGACCCAAGCTTCGGTCTTTCCAGCATCGGGCGGGGAGAGGCGGGCGGCCTGCTCGTCGTTTGGGTGGACCTGTACGGACAACGTCTTCTGCGCGTCGAGAAACTTCAGCAGCAGCGGAAAGCGTTCCTTTGGGTAGTATTGTCCGAGCAGTTCGCGTCCGCGCTCGCGGACAAGATCGGCCAAAGCGGCCCCAGTCAGGGGGCCGTATTGTACCTCGCTTTGGTCTTCACCGTGATCGACGACTTCCCAGCTTTCAGCATAGTCATCGCCGGGTCCGAGAGGCTTTCCGAGCAAGGTCGCCAGTCGGCGCCCCCCCCAAAGATATTGGCGGAATAAGGGGCGAAAACGCAGGGGGTAGAGTTCTTGCATAGGACCGCGTACCGTCCTCTTGGGGGGGGCGCAGGCTGCTGGTCTCACCACGGATCGGGTTCGGGCAAAGCCCGCTTGGTTCACATCTCCCCATTCTTCAGGCACGGCGGTTCCTGTCAATCCGTCTCGTTCTCACCTCGGGTTCGTTGCCAGCCCACCGACAGGGTGTTATCATTGAGTGTTTGCCCCGCCGCCGTTGCGGCCTTTCCGACCAGTCCCCAATCGTCGCCATGCCCCGCCCTCGCGAAGAAGACCTGTTTGCCGATACGACGATGACCTTCGGGGAGCACCTCGAGGAACTGCGCAGTTGCCTTTTCCGAGCCCTGGCAGGCTTTGTGCTGGGCTTTCTCGTGGGACTCTACTTTGGCGGGGACGTCGTTGCGTTCATCCAGCGGCCGCTGAAGAAAGCGCTGACCGTGTATCGGGAAGAACAAGACGTGCGCATGTTCCGCGAATTCCAGGCGGACGGCAAGCTGCCACGCGGCGACATCAACCGCTACCGTGCGCTCGTCAAGGACGATCAACTTCTGGCCTCCGAAGTGTACGTGGACCCGCAGGAGATTCTCGAGCAGGCACAGAAGCTGCGTCCCGGCGTGTCGATTGTCGACGATGAAGCATCAATGCACGATGCTGAAGACGCGACAGAGGCGGCCGGGAAGAAGCCTATGCGCCGGGAGGACATGGTCCGATTGTTTCTTTGGCGGCCGGCCGAGAACGAGGTGCGGGTCACCAGCCTTAGCGCCCACGAACCGTTCAGCATTTACTTAAAGGCCTCGCTGGTAACCGGCGCTTTGCTTGCCAGTCCATGGATCTTCTACCAGATTTGGACCTTCGTGGCGGCTGGGCTGTACCCGCACGAGAAGAAGTACGTACACGTGTTTCTGCCATTCAGCCTCGGGTTGTTCTTTCTTGGCACAGCACTGGCCTTCTTCTTTGTTTTTGAGCCAGTGCTGGAGTTTCTGTTTATGTTCAACGCCTGGCTGGGCATTGAGCAGGATATCCGCATCAGTGAATGGCTGGGGTTCGTGTTGATTCTGCCGTTGGGATTCGGCATCGCCTTCCAGTTGCCGCTTGTGATGCTGTTCCTGGAGCGGATCGGCATTTTCGACGTGGAAGCGTACTTAACAAAGTGGCGCATCGCCATCCTGGTGATTTTCATCATCAGCATGTTCCTGACTCCGGCCGATCCGTACAGCATGCTGTTGATGGCCGTCCCGTTGACCGTGCTGTACTTCGGCGGCATCCTCTTGTGCCGCTACATGCCGAAGGGGAAGAGCCCGTTCGACGACTGGGACGAAGAATAGCCCATCGTCAGATGGCTTCACCGCCGCGTTCGCCTGTTCGGATGCGGATGCAGTCCTCCAGCGGCAGCACGAATATTTTTCCATCACCAATTTCGCCCTTCTCGCCGGTTCGCCCGCCTCGGATAATCGCGTCGATCGTCGGTTCGAGGAACTCTTCGTTCACGGCGATCATCAATTGCACTTTGCGGAGAAGATTCACGGTGAACTCGTGGCCCCGGTAGACTTCCGTCTGACCCCGTTGCCTGCCGAAACCTTGGACGTCCATGACAGTGAGGCGGAAGACCTCGACCTCCGCCAGGGCGGCCTTAACGGCCTCCAGGCGGTTGGGCTGGATAATGGCGATGATCAGCTTCATGGAAACACCTCCGGGATCGGTCGAGCACAAGGTGAATTGTAGCAGACTGTAGTGGGCAATGCCATGCTATGCTCCTTCGATAGCCATGCGAATCCCGGCTTCGGCTGCCGTGCCGCCCAGGCCGACCGAGTTCCCGGCCACGCCGGTCACGAAGGACGGGGGATAGGCGTAAACACCGTGCTCGGTCAGGTCGAGTCCCTCAATCTCTTCAGCTTCGGTGACTCGCAGCCCGACCGTGTGCTTGATCGCCAGGAAGATCAGCAAGCTTGTAGGGAACGCCCACAGAAATGCCGAGGCAACCCCAATTGTCTGGATAATCAGTTGCGTTGCGCCGCCGCCGACCAGCAATCCCACCTCGCGGTGGAACAGCCCGACGGCCAGCGTTCCGAATGCGCCGCATACGCCGTGAACGGAAATGGCCCCAACCGGGTCGTCGATGCGAAGCCTGTCGACCGTTACGCACGAGACGACCACAAGGATGCCTGCCAGCAGGCCGGTCAGAGCTGCGAGATGGACCGGAATTGTATCACATCCGGCGGTAATGGCGACCAGACCCGCCAGGGCACCGTTCAGCGCGAACGAAGTGTCAGGCTTTCGGAAGAGGAGCCACGAGGTCGTCATTGCGCCGACCGAGCCGGCCGCCGCCGACAGGTTGGTGGTCACGGCGATATATGCAAACTCGCCGTTGCCGATCGCCGTCGTGCTGCCCGGGTTGAAGCCGAACCACCCCAGCCACAAGATGAACACCCCAAGGGCAGCGAGCGGAATGTTATGGCCGGGAATGGGGGTGATGCGGTTGCCGTTGAACTTCCCAAGCCGTGCGCCAATCACGATGGCCCCGGCCAGGGCGGCCCAGCCACCAATTGAATGCACTACTGTGGAGCCGGCGAAGTCGAGAAACCCATTCTCTCCGCCAAGCCCAAGGCGCTCGTGAATGTCCTCAAGCCAGCCTGAGCCGTTAAACAGCCCTCCCCACGCCCAACTCCCGAAGACCGGATACACGAACGTGGTGATAGCGACGGTATAAACCAGGTAGCTTGAAAACCTTGTACGTTCCGCCATGGCCCCCGAAACGATGGTCGCGGCAGTGGCGCAGAACACCGTCTGGAAGATCAGAAACGCCCAATTAAAGTTGTTCTCGCCCGCATCGAACAGGAAATCGCTCGTTCCAAAGAAACCGTGGTACGAGGTGCCGAACATCAGGCCGAAGCCGACCATCCAGAAGGTAAGGCTCCCTATGGAGAAGTCCATGAGGTTCTTCATGATGATATTGCAGGCGTTCTTTGCTCGCGTGAATCCGGTCTCAACCATCGCGAATCCGGCCTGCATGAAGAAGACCAGAAACGCAGCGATGCACGCCCAGAGGGTGTCGGCATCGAGGGCCAGTTGGCTAATGGTCGCGGACTCGCTCGCAGAAAGCGCCGGATTCTCACCGGCCATCAGGACGCTGCCGCCAAACGTCGCTGCCCCCAGGGTCAAAAAGCCAAGGAACCAGCAGTGCCAACCGGAGAAATACCCTTGCACAGCCATTGCATACCTCACTCGGTCGTACGAACTGCCTGCAGTGGCGAAGCCGACGGAACATTCGTGTCACGTGCCGATGCCACATGGTTTCTGGAAGTACGACATCCGAGGCAGGCGTCGGATCGGCCAACCTCGATTGTCGGGCAGTTGTGTAAGCAATTCCCGTGCCTAACAAGATGCAAGAGGAGACGGCATATAGCTCCAAGGCTAGCTCTCCACGGGGTTTTTAAGAAGAGTTGCCTTCGGTAAATGGCGTTTCCGCGAAACATGAGGCACCCGGAATGCCTGCAAGTCAGGCATTTAGTGCATGCCATCTAGGCATTGGTGCCGGCATTGCGACTTGAGTCGCAGTTGCGTTAGTCCGGGGGAGCGGGGGCCGCAAGGCCCCTATTTCTGCAGGACATTGCGTAGTTCAGCGTCTTCGTGCCAAACGACACTCCTGGTGTGTTTCTGGTTGCTGGGCGCATGGGCGAGACGACCGGCGTGGAAATCAGGGCGGAAACAGGGGCCTCACGGCCACCGCTCGCCTTTCGGTCTACAACAGTGGGGAAAACAACGCGTTGGCCGACTGACCACCGCTGCGGGCCGGACGAGCCGGCCGGTAGCGGCCACAACTTGTGGTTAACGACGAGGGGCAACCCGAGGGCATCAAGTTCCGATTTTGGATCGGCTACGGCGTGGGGGCTGCGATCCGGTTCCAAAAGCCGGTGGCCGTCAGTAGGTCAGAATTGCGTCTATCCCGAAGGTCACTTGATCGCGGCTGTTGCCGGCATTGAAGGGCAATGCATGGCCGGGCACGACACTTTCGGGACCGTCGTACCAGTCCCAACGCACCTCGGGACGCAAGACCCAGTTCGGGGTGGGTCGCCACTGGAGCCCGGCGGTCAGTGCATAGAAATCGCCGGCGTAGCCGCCGCCGTCCCAGGCACGTCCAGCAGCCCAAGGCATGTTGCCAACGCCCCACACACGCGTTCCGTGAACATCCCGAAGCCACTCAACTCGAGCGCCCGCAGTCAGCTTTGGAGTGAGTGAGTAGAGGAAGTACTGGTTGATGCCGTACCATTCTGCTTGGCGTCCGTCGGCGGTACCATCCTCAACTCCCAGGTTATGCTGGAGGATGTACTCGAATCGCTCGGTAAACCTTTGTTTCCAAACCAGGCTGGAGGCGAAGCGACTGAGGTCGCCATCGGGGTCCTGGGGGCCAACCGAAACCGCGTAGGCCAGCGAGGTCCACTTGCTGTAGGAGGTGTATTTTATCCCGCCCATGAAGTCCAGCGAATTGTTCAGGTCTTCCCACATCATCCAGCCGCGGTGGAATCCTGCCTGGATGAGCCACTGCTCGGTGAGTTGGTAGTCGGCCATCAGGCCGGTGACCAGCAGCGGCTCCGTATACGACATGGCATAGGAATGGGAGTAGAATGGGTTGAGCACGGCCGGCACAACTTCGTAACCGAGGATTCCCGCGAAATGCCCGCCGCGGATTTTCAAGTCGTTATATGCCAGTTCCAGATAGGCTTGTGGAAAGACGATGCCATAGGACTGGCCGGCGCCGTTGATCCGGTCTTCGAGGCCGTAGTTCACCCCATACCGCCAGTCGGTGCCGTAGATCATGTCGATATGGCCGCCCCAGTCCCAGCCGTATCCTCCGGTATTGGCTTGCCGGCTGAAGTAGAGCCACAACTGGTTCATCTGATACTCGCCGTCCCAATCGTTGGTGGCGATGGGGCCGTTATAGCCGTCGGCCGGATTCCGCGAGTTGAAGGTGATGCCCTGCTGCAGCCATCCACCGGTCCTGATCCCGTGGTTCTGCAGCACCTGGGGTTGCGGCAGGGTCCAAGGTTGCGGTGAGTTTGCTGTGGCCACGGCAGCCCCCAGCGAAAGCAGCACGGTTGCCGCCGCCACAGCGAGACATAGGAAACAGGTTGTCCGGAACATGGAAAAGCCTCCCTGCGATTGAAATCGTGTCTGTTGCAAATGCCGGGGACACCCCTCCTTAGGGCCCGCAAATGAATAACTGTCCGGTTTGGGCGGGCTGCGGCTACGGTTGCGGGCGTCAGGCTGCATCGACGTATAAGCAATATGTCTGCTTCGCCTTCCTTCGCAACCTTGTCCTCGCCGCGCCAGAACCAGCCATTTATTTCTTCGCGAGCCCTTAGCGAACCGCCGGCGACTACGATGCCGCCGGCGGTTCGTGGCTATCAATATATTCGGGGACTTTCTGCCGGTGCCTTGTGTGGCATGTCAGAAGGTCGCAATGACGTCGAAGCCGCCTGAAAACTGGTCCTTGTTATTGCCACTGTTGAACGGTGCGGCGGTTCCATCAAACCAATCGTATCGCAGCTCGGGCCGAACGGTCAGGTTCGGGCGCGGCTTCCAGTTCAAACCTGCGGTAATCGCGTAGAAGTTGCCGTCGAAACCGGTAACTCCCGCGCTGTTGGCTACACGCACGCCGTCATGATCCCGGAACCACTCGAACCGCAATCCGCTGGCCCAGCATGGATTGATCTGGTAGAGGAAGTACTGGTTAATGCCGTACCACTCCGTATCGCCGCCGGCCAGGGCGTAGTTGATGCCGAGATCGTGCTGGAGGACATAGGTGAGCCGACGGGTAATGTTCCACTCGAATACGATACTGTTCATGTACAGTTCGCCGTCGTTATTGATCGTGCCGTTGCCGAAGCGGCCGGTGCTGACGGCCCAAGTCAGGCTTGCCCTGTCGGTAAGCTGGGCGGAAATGCCGCCAAGGAACATCGAGGCCGTATCCAGGTCGCGCCATCCGCTGTCCCATCCGTTGGTCCATCCGGCGTGAACGGTCAGCCAGTCGCCCAGCTCGCGTGAAAGGAGCAGGCCGGTGTGCGTGAACGGCTCGGCGTAGTATTGAGCGTAGGAATGACTGTAGAAGAAATTGCCAGTGGCCTGAACTGTTTCATAGCCAATGATGGTGAAGAACCGGCCGGCCTTCAGTGTCCAGTCGTCCCAGGCCAAGGTGGCATACATTTGCGGGATGGCCGAGCCGTAGAGAGGAACACCGCCTGCCGCGGAGCTGTTCCAACCGAAATCCCAATCTCGGTCGCCAAAGGCTTGCGTATCGGGGCCGTCGACGCCGAACACGTAGTCGATCCGGCCGCCCCAATCCCAACCCAACTCGTCGGTGTTGGTTTCCTTGTTCAGATAGAACCACAACTGATGCATATTGAACTCAGCGCGGTCGTTGAACCCAAGGGGGCCGTTGTCGATGTTGCCGCGCGAGTTGGCCAGCACGCCGGCCGACAACCAGCCGCCTGCGGTAATGCCGTGACACCGCATATAGTGCGTCTGCGGCAAAGTCCAGGGGCAGCGCGGGTCGCAGCAGAACAGCGCACGGCCGATGGGGCCGTAACAGCACGCCGCCTCTTCGGACTGCCGGCAAGAGGCGGCCGGCGAGCAGCCGTATCCAGGATAGGCGTCCGACTGCGGCGTCCGGGTATCGCTGGGCGAGGGCGCCGCGGCGTCTTCGGCCAGGTAATAGTCCAGGCTGTCGTAGGTGTATCCACTCTGCTGGACCGACAGAGGCTGATACAATTCAGCCGCGTCGGCCCCGGGATACCAGAAGGTGCCAGAGTGGGCCGCCAGTAGCGCCACGCCGGCCAGTTGCATGATCCT
>JAVEUP010000166.1:0-18348 GCA_034005525.1 Thermoguttaceae bacterium
CGATGCGGAGAGTGTTCCGCTGAAGCCCGTTTCCCCGGACAAGCGGCCACCCGAGGATGAAGGAAAGACGCTGTCGGACCCGATCGATACGCCGCCTGGCAAGACGCCCCCGCCGGAAAAGGCGCTGTTGAGGCGGTTTCACGGCACCGCCACGCTGGACGGCGCCCGCGTGGGGCGCGACGCCAGCCGCATTGCCGACGAGGTGATTTCCCACCTTTCCGGCCTGATCGGGGCGAAGGTCACCGTCACCCTTGAAGTGCAGGCCGAGATACCGTCCGGCGCTCCCGATCATGTCGTACGCACGGTTACCGAGAACTGCCGCACCTTGAAGTTCACGAGCCAAGGATTTGAGGAAGAGTGAGGTTGGCCCCCTGGCACACGTGCCGAAGCGGCGCAGTGAGGACCACCATGAGCTTCATCGACCCTTTCGATCCGCTGGACGCTTTCATGTACGACGAGTTCGTGGAGCCGGCGGTTGAGTATCAGTGCGGGAATTGCGAACGGCTGTTCGGCGAGGAAAATGTGGTATGGAGCGAAGAGCAGGGAGCTACGTTTTCACGTGCCCAAGCTACGGCGGCTGGGGGGTGGTGGAGTGATGCCGGGGCAGGGTAGCTTGCCATTCAAAGAACCATTTCGTTAGCGGAGCGGCGCGAGCCGCCCCGTTTTCCCACTGCAATAACGGACGGCTCGCGCCGTGCCGCTACAAAGTAAGGACCGTTTGGGGGCATTTCGTTAGCGGAGCGGCGCGAGCCGCCCGGTTTTCCGAATGCAATAACGGACGGCTCGCGCCGTGCCGCTACAAAGTAAGCGACTCGCTACAGCCGGAGCAGATCGATAAGGGCCTGACCTACGGCTTCGGGATCGCGGGCGATGTTGATAATGAGAAAGAGGAGGATGAGCGTCCCGGCGCTGAGGAGGCTGTAGCCGCGCGGATTGCTTCTTAGTTCGATGGGAACCAACGCGGCCGACAATTCGCGTTCCAGGCGCCGCCAGCCCAGATAGTTCTGGCGTCCGCCGGACGAAACAAGCGACACGTTGCGCATCCATACCGACGTCTCGAAGTGCAACTGCACGCCCAGGCTGGGCAAGTCCAGGCTGTCGCCGGCCCAGCGGGCGCCGCCGTCGATCTGGGCCGCCAGATCGGCCAGAATGGGCCGCAACTCGTCGGCGGAAACGTTGTAGACGATCAACCGCGGCCGCATCAGCAGCAACACCATCACCACGCACATCGCGTAGAAAGCGATCAGCAGCGGCCACACGAACCACCCGTAACGCATCACCGCCGCGTCGGGAACGAACAGTTCCAGCGGGCCGACCAGGATCATCCCGGAAATGGCCAAGCCCAGCGCGGCCATGTCGCGCACGCCCGCAACGACCAGCGGGCGCCGAGACCGGTTCAACGCACCCAGCACGAGCATGTAGACCGCAGCCGGGCCAAGTGCAATACACATTCGCAACGGGTCCATAGAGCGAAATCTCGCCTGGGGATGATTGGCAGCGGATAATCGTCCCGCTGGAACTACCTGATTGGCATCGTCAGTTGTTCTTGGGGTGTTCGCCGGGTATCCCCGGCAACCGTGCGGCGTTCTTCCTAGCCGTAATTGCCCGGCTCCGGATGCCGCCAGGGCTCGCGGTAGGCGCGGCGCAGCAGGGCCGTCGCCTCTTCGTCGCCAGCCACCTCGCGTGAAGCAGGATCGTAACGCAGTGCGCGGCCGACCTCCGCGGCAACGTTGGCCAGGATGCAACTGGCACTGGAAATGTGGCCCTGCTCAATGTCGGCTACGGGCCGCGAACGTTGGTCGATGGCAGCGAGGAAATCGAGCATGTGGCGGCGCGTCGCAGGCGCGGCGTTCAACTCGATCCGTTCCTCGGTCAGGTCCTCGGGATACTGCTCCCGCTCGAAGAGGCACTCGAAGTGGATCGGCTCGGCGTCCTTCCCGTGCGGGATGAAGTCGGCCCGCATCGTACTGGCCTTCAGCACGCCCTTCTCACCGTGGATGAACAGCCCCCACGGGTAGTCGCGGTCGGCCGGCACGCCCCAGGTTCGGTGCTGCCACACGGCGTTAAAGTCGTCGAACTCGAAGGTGGCCGTCTGCGTGTCGGAGATGTTCGACTTGCCGCCCTTCTGCACGTAGATGCCGCCGGCCGAGGTAATCTGCTTCGGCCAGCCAAGCCCGAGCATCCAGTTGACCGTGTCGAGCATGTGGACGCACATGTCACCTACAATGCCGTTGCCGTATTCCATGAACGTGCGCCACCAGCGCCGGTGCGGCAGGCCGTCGTACGGGCGCAACGGCGCGGGACCGGTCCACAGGTCGTAGTCGAGGAAGTCGGGCACCGGCTCGACGGGCGGGTCGCCGTTGGCGCGCATGTGAAAATAGCAGCACATGTCGACGTGCCCGATCGTCCCGAGCAGGCCGGCATCGATCACCCGCTCCTTCACGTCGATCAGATGCGGCGTGCTCTTGCGCTGCGTGCCGATTTGCACCACGCGGCCGTGCTTCCGCGCAGCGGCGAGGATCGCCTCGCCTTCGATCACGTCGGCGCTGACCGGCTTCTGCAGGTACACGTCGGCGCCGGCCTCGATGGCGGCAATCGCGTGCAAAGCGTGCCAGTGGTCGGGCGAGCCGATGAGCACGATGTCGAGGTCCTTCTCCTTGAGCATCTCGCGGTAGTCGGCGTATCCGCGCGGCGTCTTGCCCGATTTCTGGCGCTCGGCGGCGATCTTCAGCGCGCCGCCGAGCAACTGCTTGTCGGGATCGCAAATCGAGATGATCTCGACGGGCGCGACCTGAACCAGCCGCCACAGGTCGCTCTTGCCGTACCAGCCTGCGCCGATCAGCCCGACGCGCCTCGGCTTCTGATTCACCAGTTCGAGCCCGTACGCGCCCAGTGAGGAAAGCGCGAGCCCTGCCGAGGCCGTTTGGAGGAACCGGCGGCGGGCGATGTTGAATGGTTGCGGGGCGAACGCCGCCCCGGCATTGTCTGCAGTAGCATTCTTCATGGATCGGACTCCCATAAGCTCGAAACCGGGTGTTGGACCTTTGTTCACAGCGGGCGCACCTCGCGAAATCGCCAAAGAATACGAGGTATTCATCGTGCTTGGTCCATGATAACGGCCCCCAACCGCGTTGGCAAGGCCCGCGTCTCGGCCCTGGTCTGCGGCAAGTTCTTCTGCCAGGCTGGAAAGTGCCCCGATGGTGCTGAGTTTGACCAACCCGGGACAACGTTCCTCCTTGTTGTACACAATCCGTGGCCGCCACCAGCCGGCTTGCCCGGCCTGGAGCGGTGGTCAGTCGGCTAAGACGGCGTTAAGGCTCCCTATCTCCCCTGCACGCTGCCGCCGCCTCCGGCGGCGGCAGCGTGCAGGGGAGATAGTTCGGGTGAACCGTGCCCGCTTAGCTTACTGACCACGGCTCCATGCGGGACAAGCCCGCAGGTGGCCCTTCGCGCTTCCAAGCGCGCCGAAAGATCTTGGCACACGCGTGTCGGGGTGGATGCTGTTCGCTCAGCCGGCATGTGCTATACTGCGGGGCGACGATGGTGTTCTGCTGAGACATCCGGAACCACCCACCCTACTAGCCGGAAGAACGGAGAGATACACCATGAACTATGCTGTCATCAACTCTTGGCGTCGCCCGGTCGTTGCGGCACTCACAGTTGCCGGGATTGGCGTGATGATGCTCGCGTCCGTTGCGGAAGGTGCCGAAGCACAGCCGCAACGTCCGAATATCCTGTGGATCACCGCCGAGGACATGGGCGCCAACCTGGGCTGCTATGGCGATAGCTACGCCACGACGCCGAACCTCGACCGGCTGGCGTCCGAGAGCGTGCGTTATACCAACGCGTTCGCTACGGCCCCGGTCTGCTCGCCGGCCCGGTCGTGTCTCATTACCGGTGTGTATGCCACCAGTTTGGGCACGCACGGGTTGCGGTCGGCATTTCCCATTCCGGAGCAGATGCGGGGCTTTCCGGCGTATCTTCGCGCGGTGGGCTACTACTGCACCAACAACGTGAAGACCGACTACAACACGGCGAACGAGCCGGCGATCATTCGGGAGTCGTGGGACGAGTCGAGCGCGAAGGCCCACTGGCGCAACCGGCGGCCCGGCCAGCCGTTTTTCGCCGTGTTCAACGACATGGTCACGCATCAAAGCCGCACGAGCGTGTGGCCTTACGAGCAGTTTCAGAAGGAATTGCAGTCGCAGCTTACACCGCACGAGCGGCACGATCCGGCCCAAGCGCCCGTGCCGCCCTACTGGCCCGACACGCCCGTCACCCGGCGCACCATCGCCCGCTATTACGATTGCATCACGCTCATGGACCGGAACGCCGGCCGGCTGCTGGCGGAACTGGAGGAGGCGGGCGTAGCAGACGACACGATCGTGTTCTTCTACGCCGACCACGGAGCGGGCCACCCGCGGCATAAGCGGCTGGTGCTCGATTCGGGGTTGCACGTTCCGCTCATCGTCCGATTCCCGGAGAAATACCGTCACCTGGCGCCCGCCGCACCGGGGGAGGCGGTCGACCGGCTGGTGAGCTTCGTCGACTTCCCGGCCACGGTGCTCAGCCTGCTGGGACTACCGGTCCCGGAGTACATGCAAGGCCGGGCGTTCCTCGGGGCGGCAGAAACGGCGCCGCGGCAGTACGTTTACGGCGCTCGCGACCGCGTGGACGAAGCGTTCGATATGGCCCGGTCCGTGCGCGACAAGCAGTACCTGTACGTGCGGAACTACATGCCCCACCTATCGTACAACCAGCCCGAGGGCTTTTCCGATCAGGCGGAGGTGCGTCGCGAGATCACCCGCCTTGCGGCGGAAGGCAAACTCAACGACGTGCAAATGGCCTATGCCGGCCGGGCCCGGCCGCGCGAGGAACTTTACGATACCCTGGCCGACCCGCACCAGATACGCAATCTCGCGACCTCGCCGGAGCACAAAGACGTACTGGACCGCATGCGCCGGGAACACACCCGGTGGGTGCTCGAAACCCACGACCTGGGCTTCATGCCCGAGGCGGAATCCTGGCGGCAGTCGGCGGGCACAACGCCCTACGCGATGGCCCGGCAGCCGGGCGTGCTCCCGCTTCCGCGCATCATGGCAGCGGCGCGCCAGGTAGGCAACCCCGATGCGCAAGCTCGACAGGTGGACCTCCTCGCCGACGACGACGCAGCCATCCGTTACTGGGCGGCGGTCGGCCTGCGGGCGCAGGGCGCCGCAGGGGCCGGTGCACGCGAGGCGCTGGTCGCCGCTTTGGGCGACCGATCACCGACCGTGCGGGTTGAAGCGGCGGGCGTGCTCGTTTCGCTCGACGGCACTGCGGACGCGCTCGACGTACTCACCGCGGCACTGGCGAGCGAAAGCGACGACGTTGCCCTCCATGCCGCCCGCACGCTGCAACTGCTCGGCGAGCAGGCCCGTCCCGCGCTTCCGGTCATGCAAGCGGTCCTTCGCGCCGCCAAGCCTCCGCATCGCACGCCCGATTTTGCCATGTTCCTCCGCTTCTCACTGGAGCCGGCCGTGGAAAGGCTCTCGGAGCAGGAGTAGACAAGCTAATGGCTTCCGAACTCACCGCCGCTCAAGATTTTGTGTCCTGTTGCTCCGGGTTGAATTGCGGGACAATCCTTGCAGATCCACCCTGGCAATTCACGAACCGAACAGGCAAGGTGGCACCCGAGCACAGGCGTCTGAGCCGGTATGCCACGTTGACGTTGCCGGAAATCAAAGAGATTCCAGTATCGGTCGCCTGCGCCAGTCAGTGCCACTTGTATCTGTGGGTACCCAACGCACTGTTGCGCGAAGGGTTGGATGTGATGGACGCGTGGGGCTTTGCATATAAGACGAACATCGTTTGGCACAAGATCAGAAAGGACGGCGGTCCGGACGGGCGAGGTGTGGGGTTCTATTTCCGAAATACGACGGAACTCGTGTTGTTTGGAACGCGGGGACAGCTTAGAACTCGCGAAGCGGGGCGCCGGCAGGTGAACATCATCAAGACTCGCAAACGCGAGCACTCCCGCAAACCGGATGAACTCTACGACCTCATTCAACAGTGCAGCCCGGGGCCCTACCTCGAACTGTTCGCCCGCGGCAGGTTCAGCGACGCCTGGCACGTATGGGGGAACCAATCGGACGACTACGTGCCGGATTGGCCCACCTACAAGCACCGCAGCAGCCGGGACGGCAACCTGCGACTGTTCGCGTAGTGCGCGAAGCCGGTGGGGTCAGGCGACCTCCACCATCTTGTTGGCGTAGTCCTTTCCGGCGGTCGGAGGCGGCAGCGGCCTTCCTTCGTTCGCGTACAGTTCGATGATCTCGTCGACGAGGTCGCATAATTGCGCGAACACCGCCTTTTCGTCATCACCGTGGCAGCCGCCATAGAACAATCCGGGACAGCTTCCCACGAAACACTGATCCTCGTCGGACCATTCGACAATCTTGACGTACCGGGCACCGCTTCTCATTCTCTTGACTCCTCGATGGCCGATCGCACGGCCTTCTCTTGATACCGCTTTGCATCCGCCCCAGGCTTTCCTGCGATCGTCACTGGCCTGATCACCCTCGGATGTACGAAGTTCCTGTGGTCCCCCTTTCCGCCGCGATTCACGAAGCCAGCGGCTTCGAGATCTCCAATCAGTTCTCGGATCTTCCGTGGCATGCGGTTCAACCGCTGTTTCTGAGTCTGCCTAAAACGCTACCGCCTAACTGTCCCTACATTATTATGGCACCGTTCGGCCGCATTGTCGAGGGGGTGCTTCGTTCGGTGTGCGGCAAGATTTTCTGGCGGGCTGGAAAGTGCCCCAAAGCAGCGGAATTCGACCAGCGCGGGGCAATGTTTCTCGCTGTTCTACACAGGTCGCGTCCGCCACCGGCCGGCTTGCCCGGCCTGGAGCGGTGGGCAGTCGGCTAAAACACCGCCGAGGCTCCCTATCTCTCCCCTGCACGCTGCCGCCGCCTCCGGCGGCGGCAGCGTGCAGGGGAGAGATAGTTTGGTTTAGCCGTGCCCGCTTAATTGACCACGGCTCCATGCGGAGCGAGCCCGCAGGTGGCCCTGCGCTACCACTGAACGTGCCAGAAAATCTTGCCGCACACCTTTGTTCGTGGGGTTGCCGCGGCCGCCGCCTTCGGGCATACTGGCGGGTTGAGCAGTCGAACAGTTTCCCTGCCACACCCCACTCCCCCAAGGAGCCTGCCATGAAACGTTCCATCACGCGTCGTACTTGCCTCAAGTCGGCCGCAGCCGCGGCTGGAAGCATCTTCATCCTGCCGGGCGGCCTTGTCCGGGGGTATGCCGCCAATGAAGCGGTCAACGTGGGAGTCATTGCCACGGGCGGGCGCGGGGGCAGTAACCTCAATGGGGTCGCCGGCCAGCCGGGGGTGAATATCGCGGCATTGTGTGAAGTGGACCGCCGCCGGCTGGAGCATGCCGCCAAACGTTTCCCCGAAGGCCGTACCTATACCGACTATCGCAAACTGCTCGACGAAGCCAAGAACCTCGACGCCGTTGTCGTGAGCACGCCCGACCACAACCATGCGCCGGCGTGCGTGCGGGCTATGAAGCAGGGGCTGCACTGCTACTGCGAGAAGCCGCTGACGCGCGATATCCATGAAGCACGCGTCATGACCCAGGTAGCGGTTGATAACAAACTGGTAACGCACATGGGCACTGGCGGGCGCGGCAGCGAGAGCACTATCCGCACGGTCGAAGTGATCCGCAACGGCGCAATTGGCCAGGTGACCGAGGCCCACTTCTGGACCGACCGCCCCTGGTGGCCACAGGGATTCGACCGGCCGGAAGGCGAGGACCCGGCGTCCGACTTGCTCGACTGGGAAGCGTGGATCGGGCCGGCGCCCATGCGGCCGTTCAAGGCCAAGTGGCCGGAAGGGCATCCGGTGTACGAATTGCCCGCCAACATGCAGCGGGGCGGCAACGTGTACCATCCGTTCGTCTGGCGCGGCTGGTGGGATTTCGGAACCGGGGCGCTGGGCGACATTGCGCCGCACTTCTGGCACACGGCCTACTGGGGCCTGGAGCTCGGCGCGCCGGAAAGCGTCGAGATTGTCGAGACGACCGGCCCGACGAACGAGATGTTTCCCGCCGCTTGCGTCTTGCGATTCAACTTCCCCGCCCGCGGCGACCAACCGGCAATGAGCATCTACTGGTACGACGGCGGCAAATACCCGCCGGCCGAGCTGCTGGGCGGCGCCGAGCCGGGTCTGAACGGTTCAGCCATTGTCGGTACGAAGGCCGTACTCGGCCCCGGGCGGCAGTCGGCGGGGAATTTTCCCGACGTGCCAAGGGCGCTGCGCCGGCCGGCCGACATGTACACGGAATGGATCGCCGGCATCAAGGCATCGGACCCCGACCGGCCGAGCTGCCCGTTCAGCTATGCCGGCCCGCTTACCGAGGCCTACCTGCTGGGCAACATCGCCCTGAAAGTCAACCGCCGCATCGATTGGGACCCACAGGCGTTCCGCGTCACCAACTGCCCCGAGGCCAACCAGCACCTGAAGGCCGAATACCGGCCCGGCTGGGAACTGTAGACTGCGAGATGGGAAGTTGGTGCAGATTCTTCGGCTACAGGCTCTTCCGTTCCTCGGTGCAGAATTGCCTGAAGCGTGGGTGGACCCGGATGCTGAGACATCCGGAACCACCCACCCTACGTCCGTGCGAGATTCGATGCTGGTGCAGGTGCTTCAGCTATAACAGATCTTGAAGCATCCGGACCACCTGCTGCTCGGTCAGGTCCACGGGATTGCCGCGCATGCTGTTGCCGAACGAGTCGCAGGCGATGGCGGGAATCTGCTCGGGCCTCACGCCTACGTCCGAGAGGCGCCGAGGGATACCCACCCGGGCGCAAAGGCGCTCGATCTCCTCGATGAGCCGATCCACGGCCTCCGCGGGCGACTGCCGGGAAGTGACGCTGTAGAGCACGTGAGCCAGCCGGGCAAGCTCTTCTTCCCGCGACTGGCGGTTGATGCGCAGTGCCACGGGCAGCATGATGGCGCAGGCCACCCCGTGGGGCACCCGGCAGTGCGTGCCCAAGGCGGGCGCAACGCCGTGGGCCAGTCCCAGCCCGGAATTGGCCAACGCCATGCCGGAAAGCAGGGCCGCGTGCGACATGCGCTCGCGCGCCGCGCGCGAGGCGCCGTTCTCCACCGCCTCGGCGATCGCCGGCACCGCCAGCCGGAGACCCTGCACACAAAGCGCTTGCGGAATGGGCTGCGCCTTGCGCGAAATGAAGCTCTCGATCAACTGTGTAATGGCGTCCATGCCGCTGGCCGCGGTCACCGCAGGCGGGACGCTCACGCCCAGTTCCGGGTCCACCAGGGCGATCCGGGGCGTCAGCCGCGGGTCGCGGAAGCTCTTCTTCCAAGGGGGATCGTAATTGGAGATGACGGCGTTGTACGTGGCCTCGGCCCCGGTGCCGGCCGTGGTGGGCAGGGCCATCAGCGGCAGTGGATTCCGCTGAAGCTTCAGCCCCTGGCCCACGCCTTCGAGGTAATCGGCCACGGCGTCGTCCTGGTCGGTCAGGGCCATGGCCGCCACGGCCTTGGCCAGGTCGATTGCCGCGCCGCCGCCGACTGCCACGAGGAAGTCGCCCGCCCCCACGCCCAGTTCACGCAGCCCGGCGGCTGCTTCATCGACGTCGGACGCCTCGGGCTCATGGTCGATGGCGCCGGCTTCGATCATATCGATCTGCTCAGCGTGGAGTGCATCGGCGATCCTCGGCAGGACCGCCGCGGCCTGCTCGTCCGGCAGACCGCAGAACACCAGCGCACGGCGGCCCAGATCCCGGCCCAAAACGCCGATTTCGGCCCGCCGTCCCCAGCCGAAGACGACGCGGGCAGGGGCGATGAAGTCGTAGGTAAGCATGTTCACATCCTGTCCAACGCATCCACCCAGCGGGAGAACTCCGCCCGCTCCTCCGCCGTCAGCGGGCGAGAATCGTCGCCAAGGCTCTTCATGGTGACGGGGTATTTGGCCTCGCGAAGCTGCTGGACCCCGGTGGCCATGGCCGCCGCGTGGCGCGATTTCTCCGAGCGGGCAATGAAGAAGGCCAGGCGTTGAAGCGGCTCATTCGGTGCGATGCGGCCCGGGAGCGGCGCGTCGATCAGCCCGATGCCCCGCACTACGTCCCGGTTCTGCGACGCGACGAGCAGGGCCATGGCGCCGCCGGCGTCGCGGCCCGCCAATACAATCCTCGCGGGGTCGATCACGTATTCGTTCGACATCTGGTCAATGAGCTTCCGCACCAGCGACAGCTCGATCCGGTCCCACCGTCGCGGATCGACGGCCTTTGGGGCGAGCAGTATCCACTGGCCGCGGTCACACTCCTGCTTCCACTGCGCAAGCAGAGCATCCCACTCGAGGCCCTCGGCATCGTGCAGCCAAACGACCAGCCCGCGCGGCAGCTCGGGCCGGTCTGTCCGGGGAAGGTAAGCCCAGGCGTCGTTGGGAAACTCGGGCACCTTAACGGAAATGCTGCTGCCGGCGCCGGGTCCCTGCGCCGGCTGCGTGCCGGCGTGCGCGGGCGGCAATTCGTCTGGCGGCAGGTCCTCCGGGAGCCGCCCAAGCTTGACGGTGACGTCCAGAGTCTTGCCGTCGCGAACTGCCGACAGCCCGACGTCGCCGTTGGGTTCGTATTGCGCCAGTTCGTCCCGGAGTTCACTAGCGTCCTTGATCGCCTGGCCCTCCCGACCTGCCAGGACATCGCCTCGCTGAATGCCGGCCCGTGCCGCCGGGCCTTCCGGGTAAACGTATCGGACCGCCACGCCGCCGTCGGGCAATGGGTCGCGCATGGGCAGAATGCCCAGGAACGGATGCTCATAGGGCGGCAATTTCGCAACCAGTTCCAGCGCTCGCTCGAAGCGTTCATCATCGCGGGCAACTACGAGACGGACGGTTTCGCCGGCATAGAACTGTGCCAGCTCCTCCTTGAGTTCCGCCACGCGCCCGACCGGGCGCCCGTTGATCTCGACGATCCTATCGCCGGATTTCAGTCCGCCCTTCTGGGCGGGCGAGTTCGGGTGGCAGTTGGCTACCACGGCGTCGGAAATGGCAGGATTGGCGCCGCGAAGGTTCACGCCGAGCAGTCCCGGATGAAGGTCTTCGCCCGCCTTCAGCCGGGGCAGAGCGCGTAGGATCTGATCGCCGTGGACGGCAAACCCGATACCGGAATCGTACCATTCGTGCCCGGCCACCTCGTCGTCGCCCTGCGGCGACAGCGGCGCGACCACCCCGATCACCCGGCCGGCGATATCGACCAGCGGACCGCCATAGTTGTTTGGCGATACGGCGGCGTCGGTTTGCACGGCCTTGCCCCACACGCGGTTGCCGGCGGATACAATGCCGACCGCCACGTTCGGCGCATCGCCGTCGAAAACGCGGCCGAGGGCCAGTGCCCACTGGCCCACGCGAAGCTCCTCGCGGGGCGCGAACTCGGGTACGGCCAGCGGCTCGTCCACCTCGATCTTCAGCAGCACGATCATGCGGCTATGGTCGGTGGCGACAAGCTGGGCGGGCTTCCGCGTGCCGTCGGTCAGCCGCACGAGGATGGAGGCCGGACGGTGAAAGAAATTGAACGCACTGGAAACGATGTAGCCATCTTCCCCGACCACCAACCCCGTGGTCGGCCCGGTACCGGCCAAGACGCGTCCCACCCGCTCCAGGCCGCCGAGGGTCTCGATGCGCACCACCGCAGGCGCCACGCGCGCCGCGGCGGCACGGAAAGCCTCTTCTTCGAGTTGGGCCAGTTCGGCGCCGTAGCCCGTCAGAGCCGTTGACAAGAGGGCCGTCGACAGGAACGACGCCACAAGCGCTAAGAAGACCCTTTGCAGAACATGCCTGTTCACGGCCTGGTGACGCAGGATGCTTCCTCCACTGGATACGAAGGGGACAGTCCCATTTTCACGGCCATTTCGGTTGATCCATCGGGAACATCCCCTTGGGTGCCGCGAAAATTGGGACAGTCCCCTGTAAACGGTTGGTTGCACAATTGGTATCTTCATGGCAGGTTCACGGAGTCTTCAGGAGCAGCCTTCAGCACCACTTCGCTCAGTTCGGGCACATCGTCGCCGCGAAGCAGGGTTAGCTGCACCTCGCCGTCAATATCGATGTACTCCAACTCCTCGCGCAGCGCCGCGCACGACTGGATTAGCTGGTCGTTCAGAAGAAGGACCAAATCGTCCGGCCGGATGCCGGCCCGGGCCGCGGGCGAGCCTTCCCGCACCGATTCGACGAACGGCGGCGTACGGTCGAGCACGTCGGGCACGAGGCGAATGCCAAGCAATTCGAGCGAATAGGCCAATTCGGGTTTCGTGGCGTCGACCTTGTCCAACGCAGGCGTAAACGCACCCGCCTCGATCTGTGCGACCGACGCCTCGATCTCGGCAATCGGCAGTGCATAATTGAGCCAGGTGTGGTTTTGCGCGTTCCGCAGTTCCTTGCCGAGAATTCCCAACAACTGGCCCCGCACGGTCAGCAATGCCCCTCCGGCGGCCCCGGGGTTGTTTGTCGTAGCATCGAGCACGTACACGGGGCCGCGATAGGCGGTTTCAAACTGGCCGCGCCGTGCCTGAAGCGAAGTCTGCGCGGCGATGGTCCCGCGCTGAGCGCTGGCTGCCTCGTTGCCAACAGCCACGCCGAACAGATTGCTCAACGCGACCACCCGGGTTCCGGCCGACGCCTCGACCGCTTCGCTCAGTTTGAAGTGCGGCAGGTCCGTTGCATCGATCTTCAGCAGCGCGATCTCCAGGCGGGGGTCGGCGCCCAGAAACTTCGCATCGAAACGCCGGCCGTCATGCGTAACGGCTGTGACATAGTCGGTATCGAGCACGTAACTGAATACGGTGAGCACGTGCCCGTCGGGCGAAATGAGCATGCCGCTCTGATATGCCTGCAAACCCCTGAAGCCGCCTGCACCGTAGATCTTCACGATTCGCGTCTGTGCTTCCTCGATGACGTCCGGAAGCGCATCGGCGCCAAGCAACGGGCATGCGACGGTCGCAAGTAGAAGAAACAGCGCAAGGAAATATGGTTCTTTCACGGTTGTTCTTTCGATGGCTCCGGGGCACTTGACTCAAACCGCCACGTGTCAATTTGGAACGCCGCATAGGGTGCGTCGCCGTGGTGCACCTCGATTCGGCCGGGCAGCGGCCGGCCTTCGTAATCGCGGTAGTCGAACAGGCGCACCTCGCATGGATCGGCGTTGTCGCCGTCGGAAAACAGCTCGACGGCCAGCAGTCTGCCGCTTTGAGGATCGAAGTAGAACCAGGCCTGGACGCCCCGCAACTGCCCAATGAGCACGTCCATTAGCCCGCCATGGCCGGGCAATGGCATGGTGCCCAGGTAGTACAATGCTTCGAGCGACTCCGGTCCCTCGACGGCAAGCCGTCGCCACAGGAGCAGTGCGGGAAACAGCCCGCCGCTTTGCGGAGGAGCCGGATCGGTCTCGTAAGACTCGGGCGCCGTCCAGTCCAGTTCGGTCGTGGGCAATTTCAGGCGGCACCCGTCGCCGCCGATTGCCAGTTCAAAGTTGCCGCCGCCGCTGAGCTGCCCGGCCAGAGTCCAGGTTCCCGTTGCCTTGGCCCAACCCGCCTGTGCATCCCACGCGGCCAAGATGCGATCCTGATGGTGCTTGTTGAAATAGTAGTTCGCGAATCCGCGTTTCGTCTCGAAATGCTGCTTGGCGATCTCCGGCATGGGTTCCGGGGGCCGCGACAACTGCCCGATCGGCCGGCCGGGTCTCGAGGGTATCTCAATTCGCCTCGGCCTGCCCGGCTCGCGTTCCGGGGCGTCGGGGTCGTCACCCGGCTTGGAGCCGCCGTTCTCCTGGGAGTCGGGGACCGGTTTCGGCTCGTCCTCCGGCCTCCCCGGCTCGGGCTTGGGCTCGGGCGGCTCGATCTGAATTGGCGGTTCAGACTCCGCCACCTTTCGGATCAGTTCCTCCTCGCCGTGCAGCCCGCGCAGACGCACGACCGTGTCGACGCGCGCTCCCCCTTCGCGAAAGCTGAGCGGAACCCGCCAGCCCTTGGGATATATCCCCAGCACATTTTTGAACTGGTTGGGTGTGGAGATAGTCCGGCCACCGAAGCTGATGATCTCGGAGTTATAGCGCAGCCCGCGGCGGTAAGCGTCGGAATCCTCCAGGATGTCGTTCACAACGACGGCACCGTCGCGTCCGGCAACCACGGTCGCACCGAGGGTGGCATGGTCGAGGATTCGGCCGCTGTGCAGTTGTCCCAGAAAATGCTTGATCTGATTGATCGAAATGGCATAGGCCACGCCCACGTTGACCCGGCCCCGCTTCTCGAACGATGCACGACCGTTGATGCCGATCAGTCGCCCCCGCGCGTCGAAAAGCGGGCCGCCGGAGTTGCCCGGGTTGATCGATGCGTCGGTCTGGATGCAATCGGCATATTCCAATAGCGTTCCGGCCGGGTACTGGTAACGTTGCGTCCCCGAGACAATCCCCCAGGTTACCGTGGGTTGGAAGTCGGTAGCCAGGACAAACGGGTTCCCCATAGCGAAACATTCGTCGCCGACGCGCACCTGGTCGCTGTCGCCCAACTCGGCAATAGGAAAATCATCACGGCCGAAGAGCTTGATCAGGGCGACATCGCCGACCGGATCGACGCCCACGATGACCGCGTCGTACAGCTTTCCGTCGGCCATGCCGCATTTCATCGCGTTGCCGCACGGCTTGACCACGTGGTAGTTCGTCAGGGCGAAACCATCCGGGGTAATGACCACGCCCGAGCCGCCCCCGCGTCCGCTGGGCGAGAAGATGGCCAATACGCTGTCCTTCACGCCATCCATCACGGCAACTCGTGCCGCCTCCGCCTCCAGAACCGCCGGTGGAACCGGCTCGAAAGCCGCCAAGGTGACCGCCGCGTAAGCACCGATAGCGAGTGTGGCGAGGACAAGGTGCACGGAGAATCGGCACAACCACCTGCGCGGGGCGGCGCAGCCGGTTGGCTCCGCCGCAGGCGAAGGGGGCAGTCCCCGGTGAATCAATGGAGGGAAACATCCGACGCGTATCATTTGACGGCCCTCAGATCGCACAGATTCAAGTGGTCGCCTATGTCCATTCCTTCGCCGTAGTCGCACAAAATGGACAACCGGCGCACCCCGGTTATGTCGAGATCGAGTTGAACGGGCGGCTCCGTGCCGGTCAGCGTTCCCTCGAAGAGCGTCTTCCCATCGCCGCGGATCACGAGCGACACGTTACCGAGCGGGCGAACACGATCGTCGATCCCGGCCGTTGCCTTCAGTCGTTTCACCTCGTCGGGCAGCCGGTAGACCACCTCGGAACGGCTGCGCATGGCCAGCCCGCGCTTGTACTGGGTACCGCCCAGTTCCAGCACCTCAGACTCCAGCCCGCGGTTGCGTCTCGGCTGGAAGAGTCCGCGTCGGGAGGCCAATTCCTTGTCCATCGGGAAGAACGGTTGCCAGTCAACCGACTGCGGCTGAAGGTCGCCCAGGTAGACGATCCTTCCGGACGAGAAATCGATTTGGGCGATGGCGGTCAACGGCTGTGTGACCGCCACGCCCGCCGGCGTCGTCCAAGCGAGTTCGCCCTGAAGGGCAAGCGATTGAGCAAACCACTCGGACCCGCTCTGGTCGGTGATCCGGCAGACAGCCTCCGGCAAGCGGCTTCCGGCAGGCCGAAACAAGACGATGCCGAAAAGCCTGTTTCGCTTGACCTGCAGTACGTCGCCGTCCATATCGAACTCGACGGTTTCCTCGCTCGCGCCGCGGACAATGCCCCGGAGAAAATCCAAGTGGTCCTCTTTGCGAATAATCACAATGTCCCCGTCGTACTGCGCATGAACGAGGCGAATCCACTGCTCGGCAACCGCCTCGGCCGCACTTTGGAAACGAACCGACTCAAGTGCCCGCCGGGGCACGTCGATCTGGCGGCCGTCCAGAAGCGTGACCCGGCCAACCGCGCCGTTTAACACCCATTGCGCGGCGTTCAAAGTGGAACCGTCGGCCAGGCTGATCCAAACCGCCGGCTCGCCGGCTGACCGGGCGGCGGGCTCCGGAGGCGAAAGGGCTGCAATGTCGGCAGCCGGCAGCAACGTCGAACCGTCCGAGGTGCGAAGGGTAACGCTTTCCGTGTCAAGGGCCTCGATCGCTCCCACAACCTTGCGGTCATCGGAGGTTTCGGCCTGAAACTCGAGCGGTTCCGCGCGGGTCACCGCAGCCGCCGCGACCATGGCGGCAACCTGAACGAGGACGGCGGGAAAACTTGTCTTTCTCATGGTGGCTATCGTCGTACTAAATCTGAAGCGGCCAGTCTCCTGGGGAGGGTTGCGTCGGCCGTTACGGGCTTTCCTCGGTTGCCGCCTTGCGGCGGAAATACTCTTCGATCACGTCGCGGTAATGGGAGGGGAAATCCCGGCCGATTTGCTGTAGCGCTTCCTCGCGCTCCTTCGGCGGCAGGCTGCCCCAGCCCGAATCACTGCCGATATTCTTCCGATCTACATCCCCCGGCCCCTTGCCGCCGAGGATACGGCTGTCTGGGGCCGGTGAACTGGACTGGCTGCCGCCTGCCCCGGCGCCTCCTGCCGCCGCCTGCTGCTGGTCTTCCAGCTCTTTGATCAGCTTGTCCAGCGACTCGATCACGCCGTCCTCAATACCGCGAACCTTCTCGCCCGCTCTGCCCAAGTCGAGGCGGCGGTGGATGTCGCGCATACGGCGCGCAATGTGGTCGAGCGTGTCGGGTTTGACGCCGCCGAGGTCTTCGCGCATCAGGCGGGCAACGGATACGTAACGGCGAGGACTGTTCTCTGCTCCGTCGAGCAGCCGGTCCAATACGGCAAGCCCCTTTTCCTTTTCCAGCAGGTTATGGTAGGCCACGCCTTGGTAGAAGAGCAGCGAGGCCGGCGCAACGACGTCTTCCGGGTTCAGGTTGCCGATTTGCTCCAGCGCTTCATCGTGCATTCCCTCATGCACCAGCCAGCGACCGAAAAGGAGCCGTAGATTGTTGGCCTCGAACGGCGGCACTTCGGAATCCATCAGCCACGGCTGGCTGGGCGCGACCAGTTGCACGCGGGGCGCGGCGCACAATGCGACGAGTTCCGCAGCTTGCGGTTTCAGCAACGCAAACGTCCGAGCCAGCTTTTCAAGCAATGCGGTTTCCACAGCCGGTTGCCCATCCGCCCAAATCTCGGCGAAGCGGGCCTGGATTGCCTCATCGGTACTGCGCTCGCTGAGCCATTCCAGGGCGCGGGCTTGAACGTCCACGGCCTTCGGCGACTGCCAATCGGCGGTTCTCGAGAGAATGTCGTCCACTTGTGCCGTTGCCAGGACGGGCCACAAGAAGGCACACGACCAGACGGCAAACCGAACAATACAACCAGTTCGTACATTCATTGGTTCTTCCCCAAATGGAGGTCCCGGGTAACGCGGTAAACCCGTTGCTGCCGTTCGGCAAGCTGCTGGAGCCGCTCGACGATTTCCGGGCTTTCCGCCTGTTCGCCCTCGATCAGCTTCGAGTACCGCTCCGTGCGCTGGTTCACCCGCATCTGAAGTGCACGGATCATCTTCAGTTCCGCCAGCAGATCGACCAGGGGCATCTCGCCCGGCTGGCCCTCCATGGGCGGGCTCGGCGGCTGCTCCTCAAGGTCTTTCATCGCCTTCTTCAGCGCTTCGATGATCTCTTCCAGCGCGGCGATAATATCTTCCTCGATGCCCTGGGTGATCTTGTCGACCTTGGCCTCCGCCAGGCGATTGACCACGTCCTGCACGTCGTCGCGCAACTCGTCCACTGCCAGGGGCAGCGCCACCGTGGTGCCGTCTTCCTGCAAGAGCAACCAGACGCGTTCGATCAGAACGAGGATTTCGTGCTCCCGGCTGCTCAATCGGGTCGCCTCGATTTCGTGGTTGTACGAACGCTGGCCGACCGGAACGGCGTCGAGCCGCTTTGTGCCTTCGTAGACCTCGATCTGGATATCGAGCATCTGGCGGAACCGCGCTTCGAGCATGGCCAGCATGCGTTTCATTTCCTCTTCGCGCAACTGCCGGAGTATCTCTTCGAGTTCCGCCTTGGCCTGCCGGAGTTCCTCCAGGGCCTTTTCCTGGTCTTCAACGGCGCCTTCGCGCTCCGCCTTCTTCAGCTTCTCTTCAGCGTCCTTCATATTCTGCTGGGCGCGCTCGAGACGTTCGCGGGCGGAACGCGGCGCGGAGCTGCCCTGCTGGCCTTCCCCGCCCTGGCCGCCGCCTTCACCGCCTCCTTCACCGCCTCCTTCACCGCCGCCCTCTCCACCTCCTTCACCGCCGCCTTCTCCACCGCCTTCCCCTTCGCCCTTGCCACCGCCTTCGCCTTCTGCTCCGCCTTCA
>JAVEUP010000350.1:0-4308 GCA_034005525.1 Thermoguttaceae bacterium
CCTGGACAGCCGAAACGGAACCGTCGTTGGCGACACCAGGGTTACCGGCGATTGGCCCCTGACACCCGGCGACATTATTCGCATTGGCCGGTCGCAACTGGTGTTTGTCCACCGGTTGGCCGACGCGTTCACTGATTCCAGCACGATCATCACGCGGCCGTTGGGGGCCAAACATGGAGTGCAGCCGCCAAGCGACGACGACTCCAGCGTGCTGGCAGCCTGCGAGCCGACGACCATCACCCACCGCCGCGGCCAAACGAAGTTCCTGGAGGCCGGTGAGGAGGACGTCAGCGGCACGTCGAAGATCGGCCTTGCGGCTGCCAAGTTGTGCCGGCTGGCCTTCGAGTTGGCCAAGGCGCCCGATCTGATCACCTTGGCCGAACTGACGCTGAATGGGCTGATCGAGGGGACCCAGACCGATACCGTGGCCCTGCTGCTGGTGCCGCGCGACTTTCAGGGGGAGGCCACGGGTGACGACCTTGAGGTGATTGCTTCGCAGTCGACTTCGTCCCGGCGCTACCACCGGGTGTCCAATGTGCTTTCGACCACCGTCATGCGCGAGGGTGAGGCCGTAATGGCCCGAAACGTGCTGGGCGACAGCACGCTCGGCAGCCGCGACAGTGCCGGCGAGATTTACACCACGAGCGTCATTTGTGCCCCTATCCGTCGCGGCCGGCGCGTGTTCGGCGTCATCCACCTCTACTCGACCGACGAGCGGCTCGTCCCCGATCCCGACGACCTTGAGTTCACCCTTGCCGTGGCCGACACCGTAGCCGTGGCGCTGGAGAACCTGCACCGGCGGCAGGAGTTGGCCGACAACCTCACGCAAGTTCGGACGGAGAACGTGCAGCTCCGTGAGCGATTGGGTGTGCGGAGTGAGATCATCGGGCGCAGCCCCGCCATTAAGGCCGTCACGGAAGAGATCGGCCGCGCGGCCGGGACGAATGCCACCGTGCTGGTGCGTGGCGAGAGCGGGGTTGGCAAGGAGTTGGTCGCCCGCGCGGTGCATTTCAACAGCACGCGGAAAGACAATGTTTTCGTTTGCCTGAATTGTGCGGCGCTGAGCGAGACCCTGCTGGCCAGCGAGCTTTTCGGGCACGAGCGGGGCTCGTTTACCGGCGCCACGGAACGGAAGATCGGCAAGTTCGAGGCCGCCCATAAGGGCACGCTCATGCTCGACGAAATTGGCGAGATGAGCCCCAACCTCCAGGCAAAGTTCCTGCGCGTGCTCGAGGGGCATCCTTTCGAGCGCGTTGGGGGGAGCAAACCGGTAACCGTCGACGTGCGCGTCATTGCCGCGACGAACCGCGACCTGGAGAAGGACGTGGCGGAGGGCCGGTTCCGCCGCGACTTGTACTTCCGCCTGCGCGTGGTCGAGATTGTGGTGCCGCCCCTCAGAAAGCGCCCGGACGACATTGTTGAACTGGCCAATTACTTTCTGCGCAAGTTCAACGAGGAAACCGGCCGCCGCATCCGCAGCTACACCTCGGCCGCTCGCGAGCAGCTCCTTCGCTACCGCTGGCCCGGGAATGTGCGCGAGTTGAAGAACGTCATCGAACGCGCGGTGGTGCTGTGCCGCGGCCAGGAAATCGACCAGGACGATCTGCTGCTGACGAACCTGGCAACGGCCGGTGATACTACCGACCTCAGCGCAGCAGCCCGCGAAGGCAAAGCATTCTCACCGGCCTCATTGGCCGACGTCGAGCGCGACCACATCCGGGCGACACTGAACCACACTGGCTGGAACAAGAGCCGCACGGCCAGCATTCTTGGCATCGAACGGTCTACGCTCGACCGAAAGATACGCCGTTACGAGCTGACTGAGGATGCGCCGCCGCGGCAGTAGTCGTATCGGTCCGAGTCTCATGGAATCTGCAACCGTTCACGGGCCGGCGCAGACGGTCTTCTCCGCTACACGCGAAGGGGACAGTCCCATTTTCGCGGCGGAAACGGTGGATGATTGGGCAAGAACACCCTCTGTGCCGCGAAAATTGGGACAGTCCCCCTGTGAACGCTTAACGGAATCTGCCGTACGGTCTGCCGATCACACCTCGACCCATTGGCCGGGGATGGGCACCGGGTAGTGGCCGTCGGCATCGGGTGCGATGGGTGGCGTGCTGTTTTCGTCGATGCTGTCAATTCCGCCGGGAATCCACTGGAAATCGGAGGCCAGGACCTCGTCGAGCGTGACGACACGGCCCATGTGAATCGCTGCGCGGCCCATGATGTCGGCCACCTGCGACATGGCCGCCTGGCGCGCCTCGTTCACGTGCCGGTCGTTCCGGATGTCGTCAAGAAAGCAGTTCCACTGGGCCTGGTACATGCTGATCGGTTCCGGCGCCGCTTCCCAAGCGAGGTTGTCGGGGGCAAGGCGCTGGTCCTTATAGAGGCGGGTGGTGGCGATGTGGACATGGCCGGAAAACTGCGCGGCACACTTGGCGCCGTGAATGTAGGTGGCGAACTCGTTGTGGCAGTTCGGCAGGTTGCGCATCACGTAGTACGCCTTCGTTCCGTCGGCGAAGGTCCATTCCGCCGAGCAGTTGTCGAGGTTCTGCCCGCAATCGGTGCTGTTGACCGCCCGGCCGCCCACCCCGTGCGCCGAGACGGGCCAGGCGTCCTTGACCCAGCACATCTCGTCGATCTGGTGAATATCGGCCTCCGACCATAGCCCGGCCGACACCCAGAAGATGTGGAAGATGCTGCGGAGTTGCCAGTAGAGTTCGCTTTCGCCCTCCGGTTTGCGCCCCAGGCCGCCGAAGTGCTCGCTGCGGTAGGCCCGGAGGAGCTGAATCTGGCCCATCTCGCCGTCACGGATCCGCTTGATCAGTTCCTGGCGGTTCCTTGAGTAGCGGCACATCGTGCCGGCAGTGATCTTGAGGTTCTTCTTCTCGGCCTCGTCGCCGGCCTTCATCATGCGCTTGCAGCCCACGGGATCGGTCGCAAACGACTTCTCCATGAAGACGTTCACGCCCTTTTCGACCGCGTAATCCAAATGCATCGGCCGGAAGGCGGCTCGCGTGGTCAACAACGCCACGTCGCCGGGGCGCAGGCAGTCGATCGCCTTTTTGTACGCGTCGAAGCCGATGAACTGCCGTTCCGGGGGAACGTCGACCTTGTCTTCCGCGATGCGGGTCAGATTGGCATGAGAAGCCCGAAGCTTCGGCTCCACGATGTCGGCCATGGCCACAAGCTTCACGGGGCCGTTGGGCGATTGGAAGGCGTTGTTCACCGCCCCCGTGCCGCGTCCGCCGCAGCCGATCAGCGCCAATCGTATCGTGTTGTCCTCACCGGCATGGACGTGCGGAATCGACAGCCCGGCCAACGCCGTTCCGGCGGCCAGCCCGCCGCCGATTCTCACAAAATCACGGCGCGAGGGTCTTCTCTCGGAAGCAGGAACTATTCTCGATTCGCTCTTCATCGTGGACCTCACAGCAGAGGGTGAAGGTTAGGATAACGATCCAGGTGGGAATCAGTCAAGCAGGCAGCGCAACCGCTCACGGCAGACTGGTCCTTTCGCAAACGACCCATTATGTCGCGAATTCCAGCGGTTTGCAAGGTAGCCCGATACACAGCAACCCACGCGAGCTTGCCACTTGTCGCCCGGTACAGTATTCTGGGTTTCGTAGTGCGGCCCAGCCGCGACCATAGAACTGTGGAGCCAGAATACCGACATGAGGCTTGATGATGTTGCGTGGACCATGTGGAATTGCCTTGGGCATCTTCATCCTTTCTTCCTGTGCATCGGCCGGTGATGCGGCTGTGCCTGGGCCGGCGGAAATATGGCACGACAGCCGGCTGGTGGGTTTTGCCCGGATGGCTGAAGACGGGCAAGTTACAGTCGTCGCCGGCATACGCCCTGACGGCGCCTCGCTGGTCGCCGCTGGATCGCCTGCCCGATCGGTTACCGTGTTCTCGTTGAAGGCAGATGCGCCGCTGATCAGCGAGGCTCGGGCGCTACTGGGCAGCGGGATGCTCGTAGCGGACGGCCCGGAACGATTTGCCGCGCTTCCGGAGGAGAAGCAGCAAGTGGTACTGGCGCTGGATGATCCGTCGACTATTGCCCAGTCGCTTCCAGAGGGTGCGCTGTTGGTATGTACCCTGGAGGCCTATGCGGCAATGCGCGGCCTTGAGGTTACCACGCACACCGTTTCGGCCCGGCCTGCGTGGCAGTTCACGAAGCCGGTCCCGTGGATGGGCAGGATTCCCGAAGGCAGCACCATGCCGTGGTTCGGCGGCGAGGAGGGCGCATACGTCCAGCGTTCGCTTGGAAAGGATCCAGTGTTGCCCGAAAACGCCGTGGTGCGCGCA
>JAVEUP010000351.1:0-4251 GCA_034005525.1 Thermoguttaceae bacterium
TCGTGCCGGGCAGTTCTACGCCTCCGCACTGCTGGCCGACGGCCGGCTCTACTACCTGACCCGTCAGGGAAAGACCTTCGTCCTGGCCACCCGCCCGCAGTTCGAGCAACTCGCGTTGAACGACCTCTCCGACGGCAGCGTATTCAACGCCAGCCCCGCGGTGGCTGACAATCGCTTGCTGATCCGCTCCGACAAGTACCTGTACTGCCTGGGGAAGTAGGGCCCGGCGGAAATATGAACCGTAACCATTCACAGCGGACTGTCTCCTCGGAATGCCACCCTACGTGAATAGTCCGGGCTAGCAGGGCCAGAGAAAGTCTTGTTCGCATGACATTCTCCTTGCCGACTGATCACCAAGATGCGACCGGTGGTTGAAGGCAGTGCCACCGAGCGCGACTGATTTGCAGATTACGGCAATTTGGGCTTCAGCGGTGTCATGCCGTCCTTGTCCACGGGATAAACGGCGCCCTGCGCTTCGAGGGCGGCGATCAGCCGCTGCATCATGCGGCGAAGCTGTTCGGGTTGCGATGCGGCGACGTCCCGCTGCTCGAACGGATCGTCGGCCAGGTGGAACAGTTGATAGTGCGAATGCCCCGACACTTCGCTGGGCAAGTAGTGATAGATCACCTTCCACGGCCCTTCGCGGTAGCAGGTGAAGTACTCGCTGCGGTGCGGCCCGTGCGGGTAGTGCATCAGGAAGATTTCTTCCCGGCCGCCGTCGGGCCGGCCGGTCAGCAGCGCATCGAGACGCTTGCCGTCGACCGGATGGCCCGGCGGGGTCTCGATGCGCGCGAGCGCGAGAATGGTTGGAAACAGGTCGCACACGCTGGCCACTTGGGTCTGGATGATATCCGCCGCGACGGGCAGGCGTCGCTGGTGAGGATTGTCGGCGTTTGGCTTCGCCCATGCGACAATAAGCGGCGTGCGCATGCCGCCCTCGTAGTGCGCGCCCTTCTTGCCCCGCAGCGGCGCGGCGCAGGCCACTTCGTGCTGATGACCCAGCGGTGCATCCGAGCCGTTGTCCCCGAGGAAGAAGATCAGCGTGTTGTCGGCGACTCCCAGTGCGTCGAGCTGGTCCAGCACGTCGCCGAGCGACTTGTCCATGCCCTCGATCAAGGTGGCAAACGCCTGCGCGGGCGCCGGCTTGTCGGAATCGGCGTAGTGAGCCGCGAAGCGCGGATCGCTCTGGAACGGCGCATGCACCGCGTAGTGAGCGAGGTAAAGGAAGAAGGGCTTGCTCGCCTGCACGGCGTCGCGTACGCGGGCATTGGCTTCGATCGTCAGCGCCTCGGTCAAATGGGTTTCCCTGCCGTGGTACTTCTCCAGGTGCGGCACGGCGCTGGCGGCCCGCCGGGTTCCAAAACCGTAGTTTTCCTGGCCGTAGTAGCTGCCGGGCGCGCCGAACGACGCGCCGCCCACGTTGACGTCGAAGCCCAGGTTCCGCGGATCGGCCCCTTGCGAATCGCGGGGCCCGAAATGCCCTTTTCCCACGTGGATGGTCCGATAGCCGGCCCCTTGCAGCAGGCCGGCCAGGGTCACGTCGCTCTGCTTCAGTCCCTGCCAGTTCCACTGCGGCGGGCCGTGCGGCCCGGCGTTGTCCTTGTTCGGGTTGATCCAGTTCGTCGTACGGTGCCGCGCGGCGTTCTTGCCGGTCATGATGGACACGCGCGTGGGCGAGCACACGCTCATGGCATAGAAATCGCTGAAACGAATGCCGCGCGCCGCCAGCCGGTCCATGTTCGGCGTACGGTAGAAGTCGTTCAGCGGATAGCGCTTCGGCCGGCCCTCGGCGTCCGTCAGGAACGGCACCGACGTATCCATCACGCCCATGTCGTCGACGAGGAAGACGACGATATTGGGCCTGGCAGGATCGGGGTCGGCGGCAGAGAATGCGGCAGTCAGCGGCAGCAGCAAGATGACGGTTGCGAAACCTACAGCTTTCATGTCGGTCCTCCTTCTGGTTGCGTCTATCCCGCGGGATTGCACAACAGGTTCATTCAACGTCCAGCAATTGGCGTATGGCGGCCTTCAACGGTCCTTCCGATTCGGGCGCGACGGCCGAGGCGGCGGGTTCGTAGCCGCCTTCGGCGAAGGCCCTCTCGGTGCAGATGTAACTGGGGCTGCCCTCGCCGTAACCGGCCACCGCCACGAAGTCGTCGGGACGCAATCGCTCCAACAGCTGGTGCTCGATCGTCTCCAGCGGCTGCAGCCCGTAGATGAAGCTGCCTGGCGGCGGCGTAACGTCGGCGTGAAACGTCGCGACGCGAAGCCCGGCCGGCTCGGCTGCCTGGACCGGACGAGCCGAGAACCCGAAAACGACCATTGCCGAGAACAACACAACCGTGATCGTCCGTCGCATCGCAGGATGTCTCCCTTGCGGCCGGCAGCCGGCGGCCGGGACCGCGGGGGCCGTTGTGCTGGAATATGGGTTGAGGTTTCCATCCCACAAAGCCCATTTGTTACCTCGACGGGGCTCTTTGTCAAGCCCTGGCGGGTGTGCTGGCCGATTTCTGCGGGTTCGTCCGTTTCTAGGTTCAGGCCGCTAGGGTTGGAGTGCCGCCTTTAGGCGGTCTTGTCGTGTTGGCTGAAGCCGCGACTCCAGCAGGGCACCGTTAGCACTCGTAGGCACGCGACCCTGCACCTCGGTCGCAGTTGCAACTCAGCCGGCGTTTCCGACCGCCGTCGCATCTCGCGGAGCCGGGTGAGATGGCAAGTCCCGTTCGGGTCGGCCGGGATGTGGATATATGTATAGATATTCAAGTTTGGCAGATTGGACGCCGGACTGCAATGCGAAAAAACAGGCCAGTGGGAGATGGGAGGGAAGAAACGCATCTCATCATTCGTCGAATTCCGGCGGCCCCAGCACGAAGACATCGCGACGGTTCCCATCGGACTCGTACGATTGAATGATCGTGCCCACTGGTGCCTCCTTGTCAACCAGGAATTCCTGAATCAAAGCCATCCCCGCGCCGTAATCTGTCAATCCGACGGTAATCATACGAGAGAATTCACCGGCTGTGTTCGATTTGCCCTGTTGGACCGACGATATTGTGCCAGCCTGCTCTGCTTCACCCGTCTGTTATCCGCCTATCTTGTTCCAGTGGCGGCCGCCTCGGTTCAAGCCGGGCGCGTCAATCAGGCAGGAGTAACGACTCCCGGCCCATCCCGGAGCCGATACAACATGTCTTCTCCGCCTAACTTGTTTCTTTGAATGATCCATCACCATGTAATCCGCCTGAACTCACCGATCTCTGCCCAATCAATGTTCCCGTCGCGGTAGGCGATCAGGACAGCCACGACATCATCGAGCGTGTAGTCTTCTCGCACTGCTCGATAATGCGCGGAGACGCGTCCTTCTTGGTACTCAATATCGAACCCGAGCTCCGAATCTCCGCCGACTTGGACGTAAGCCATGTCGGATGCGCCAAGAATCGCAAAGCCTTCCCCGTCTCGACCCACGTCAAGACTGCTCAAAGCCTCACGAATCTGCTCGTCAGACGGGCCAATGATTTCCGTACCGTTGCTGATGGATAGTCTCATTGACGAATGAACCCGCGGTTCCAAGCGACCACATCCAAGCAGAAGCACGAGAACCGCAAGAACGGCAATTCGCGCCATGTTCAGATGCACAACTTGCTTATAAGATGATCCCGATATCGCCTGTAGACGGCAAGTGTGCAGCCTACCGTGTAGGTCACCGATTATCGTAGGTCGACTAGTAGCCATCGGTTGTGTCGCTGTCAAATTATGTCGTGCGTGATAGGCTGTTTCCGCCTAGCGCGCAAAGGGCCTGGCGAGCCAACCGGTCTGCGAGACTGCGGCCGCCTCAGCTGAAAACATGCGCGTAAATCATGGTCGTGCCGAACGCGCCGACCCTCAACGACGCGGTCGTTCCGGCGGGCGCGGGCTTGTCGGGAGACAAATTCAAGAGCGAACGGCGTTGCGAAGTCGCTGGGGGCATGGCCGAGGTCCGGACAGGGCGGTCCTGGAACTCCTATGAGTTTACCCGTTTGGGGCGGCGAGGCAAGCACCCCGGCCGGAAAGGAGCAAGGCTTTGCCTCATCACGACTTGAAGACGACCATGGCCGACCCGGGGGTGGTGGAAAAGCGGCGGTTTGGCGTCACACATGGGTGACGCGTTCGGTTCCTTGTGACGCGATACGAACTCCGCCGCGAAGGAGCGTCGTTCTTCCAGCCCGTGGGCAACGCGCTCGTTGTTGGACACAGGTCGTGGACGCCACCGGCCGGCTT
>JAVEUP010000352.1:0-4243 GCA_034005525.1 Thermoguttaceae bacterium
AATCGCCGGAGCCGGACTACAGTATTTTCAGCACGCCCAACCGGTCGCTCGAGCAGATTGCGGCTATTCAGGCCGAAATGCCCGAAGGGCAGTTCACGCCGCCCAAGCCCGATTGGCGTCACTTGTCCCGCACGCGCCGCATTCTCGCCGAGGGTGGCTCGCTCCACCTGCTGGCCATGGGCGACAGCATCGTCAACGATACGATGCGTTCCGGCTGGGTGGCCAAACTGCGCGAGGCGTATCCGAAAGCCGCAATCCGCGGAACCGTTTACGTACGGGGCGGCGGCGGCTGCCAGCATTACCGGGAAGAGCAACGCGTCGCGAAGCACGTGGTGCCGCGCAAGCCCGACCTGGTGCTCATTGGCGGGATCAGCCAGCGCGATATCGGAAGTATCGACGAGGTAATTCGCCAGCTTCGCGAGGCGCTGCCGGAGGTGGAAATTTTGCTGTTTACCGGCACGTTCGGTACCACCGATCCGCGCGACCCCGAGGCATTGGCTGAAGCGCGGCATTCTGGCACGGGCGAGTATGGAAAGACGCTCCGGGAGCTGGCCGAGCAGCAGCGCTGCGCGTATCTGGATATGACCACGCCCTGGGCGGAGTATATCCGGTCGGCCGGCGTGCATCCCCACGTTTTCTACCGCGACCGCGTTCATGCGAATGAATACGGCGAGCAGATCCTCTCGAAGATCCTTATGACGTTTTTTAACCGCACAGTAGAGTAGATTGTGCCTGCGAGAAGGCATCAGCGTCGTACCTGCGCGGCAAGAGGCCGCTTGGTGGTAATTACCCCGGATAATTCGCTGAGGATGCAGGGTGGTGACAAGCAAGCCAGGACCTTGGTGGGACTTCGGTCGCTTGGCTGGGTTCACTTCCATCGCACGACGTGCAAACCAGCACGGCGTGGCTTGCGCAGTCCCGCCAAGGACTTACGCGACGTTGTCCCACCCTACGTGACAATCCGGACTACTGCAGCTTGCCGACGATGAGCGATCCGTTGTGCCCGCCGAAACCGAAGCTATTCGACATGGCGATTTCGAACTCCCGTTCCCGCGCCTGGTTGGGCGTGTAGTCGAGATCGCACAAGGGATCGGGCGTTTCGTAGTTGATCGTGGGCGGAATAATACCGTCGCGCAATGCGAGGAGGCAGAAAATCAGTTCGACTCCGCCACTAGCGCCGAGCAGATGCCCGAGATGGCTCTTTGTGCTTGAGATGCTCACATGCCGAGCGTGGTCCCCAAACACGTTCTTAATGGCGGCGGTTTCGGCCTGATCGCCCAGCGGGGTACTGGTGCCGTGCGTGTTGATATAGCCGACCTGTTCGGGATTTAGCTTGGCATTTCTGAGCGCTTGCTGCATGGCGTACGCGGCGCCAACGCCGTTCTGGTCGGGTTGGGTGATGTGGCCGGCATCGGCACTCCAACCGTAGCCAAGCACTTCGCCATAAATCTTGGCGCCGCGCGCTTTGGCGTGTTCGAGTTCCTCGACAACGACAATCCCAGCGCCCTCGCTGAGGACGAATCCGTCACGGCCAGCATCAAAGGGCCGGCTAGCATGTTGAGGATCGTCGTTGCGCTCGGAAAGCGCACGCATGGCGCAGAACGCACTGAGACCCAGCGGAGTCAGCGCAGCCTCAGTGCCGCCGGTGACGATAACGTCGGCTTCGTCATAACGAATCGCGCGAACGGCATCACCCATAGCGTTCGTGGCACTGGCACAAGCGGTCGAAACGGCCTGGTTCATGCCCCGAAGCCCATACATGATGGATATGTAGCCGCACGCGGCGTTGGTCATCATCTTCGGCACGGTGAAGGCCGAGACCTTTTCCGGTCCCCGGTCCAACAACCGGACATGCTGGACCTCGATTTCGAGCAAGCCGCCAATTCCGGAACCGAGGATGGTGCCGCATCGATACGAAGGTTCGCGAGTGAAGTCGATTCCCGAATCGCGCACGGCGTCGATTCCGGCCACTACACCGAACTGGGCAAACCGGTCGAGACGCTTCGCCTCCTTTGGATCCAGATACCCGTCGGTCGACCAGTCAACGATTTCACCACCGATTTTGGATCGAAACCGCGCAGTGTCGATGGTCCGAAGAGAGCGAACGCCACTTTCGCCTTGAAGAATGCGCGACCAGAGTTCCTCGACCTGGCAGCCGAGGGAAGTAACCGCGCCCAATCCGGTGACGACGACGCGCCTATTCATTGCAATCCGTTAGTTGTCTTCGATGGCTTTTTCAATGTGCTCGATGGCCTGGCCGACGGTCTGAATCTTCTCGGCCACGTCGTCGGGGATGTTGATGTCGAACTCCTCCTCCAACTCCATGACGAGTTCGACGGTGTCCAACGAGTCGGCCCCCAGATCGTTGACGAACGAGGTCTCGTTCTGAATCTGGTCCTTGCTGACGCCCAATTGTTCCGCCACGATATCGATTACACGTTCACTGACTGAGGCCACCGTAAAGGTCCTCCTGAAAATCAAGCCTTGTGGTCAATGGCCCCGTTGGGCCCCATTGGTGTATGCAAACATAAAACCAGCCCCTACGAGGGGTTGCTGTGCCTTGGGCCGCTGTGGTCGCAACCCGATTTGGAAAGATATACCGACTTTTCCGCGCCGTGTCTATATCTTCAGCCTTCCCAAAGCAAGGATTTCCGAGTTTTTTACACTGTCAGCCCTCCGTCAACGGTCAGGACGTGGCCCGTGATGAACTCGGCAGCATCGCCAGCCAGGTAGAGCACGGCATCGGCCACGTCCTGCGGCTCGCCCAGCCGGCCCAGAGGAATCTCCTTCTGGACCTGGGCGAGAATCTCCTCGCCCAGCTTGGCCGTCATTTCCGTGGCGATGAAGCCGGGGGCGATGGCATTGACGGTAATGTTTCGCGAGGCGAGTTCGCGGGCAACTGTGCGCGTCAGGCCGATCACCCCCGCCTTTGAGGCTGAGTAATTTGCCTGCCCCGGATTGCCCATCAGCCCGGAAACACTGGCTATGTTGATAATCCGCCCGCCGCGGGCTTTCATCATGGGCCGGGCAGCGGCACGAGTGAAGAGGAACGTACCCCGCAAATTGATGGCAAGGACGGCGTCCCACTGGTCATCCTTCATTCGCATAATCATGCCGTCGCGCGTGATTCCGGCATTATTGACCAGGATGTCCAGCCGTCCCATCTGTTTGACGACTTGGTCCACCACTTCGTTCACTCGCCCACTGTCGGTCACGTCGCACGTGAACGCTTCAGCCCGGCTGCCGCCGGACCGGACGGCATCGACGGTCTCGGCCAGCGCGTCGGCATCAACGTCGACGCAGGCCAGCGAGGCGCCGGAAGCGGCCAGCGACTGGGCAATGGTACGGCCCAATCCTCGCCCGGCTCCCGTTACCAGCGCCACACGCCCGGTCAAATCGACCGAAATGCGAGGTCTTGTTGCTTCACTCATTTCAAGCTCCGTGCAAAGGAAACTGCCAGACTCTCATAGCCGGAGGCCATTCGTTCGAATACCGAGCAGTATGCTGCGAAGACCGGGGCATTTTCCCGGGAACTGTTCCTTAGTTTCTTCGTCACACTTCGACGTTTTGGCACGATGCTCCGCGGTCAATTCGCCGCAGCAGGCCCCGAAGCACGCGGCCGGGCCCCACCTCGTAGAACTGATCGAATCCCTGGGCAAGCAGGTAACGCATGGAATCCTCCCACTGTACCGGCTCGAGCACTTGCCGCATGAGCAGCTTGCGGATTTCCTCCGGGTCGTCGTGGGGACGAGCGTCCAGGTTGGCCACCACCGGGATTCGCGGCGGCTGCATGGGCACGTTGGCCAGTGCCTCGGCCAGCTTGCTCTCCGCCGGTTTCATAATGACGGTGTGGAACGCGCCCGCCACTGCCAGAGGCATCGCTCGCATGGCGCCGAACGATTGGGCCATTTCCGCGGCCCGTTCGCATGCGGCGTTTGAGCCGGAAATGGCAATATTGCCCGGACAAAGCAAGTTGGCAATCTCGAGTACGTCGTCGCCTCGCGCCTTTTCGCACAGTTGCTCAACCTCGACACGTTCCAGGCCGAGAACACTGACCATGCCGCTGGGGGTGGCGTCGGCGGCCTGCTGCATGGCAGCTCCCCGCTTCTGAACGAGCCGCAGTCCATCCTCGAAGTCCATCACGCCGGCGAAGACCATGGCGGTGTATTCGCCAAGACTCAAGCCCGCAGTCGCCTCGCAGGAGAGCACCACGTCGGGTACCTCGGCCCGCAATGCCTCAACG
>JAVEUP010000167.1:0-17790 GCA_034005525.1 Thermoguttaceae bacterium
TCAGGGTATGGCAATGTCCAGCGTCGACCGCGATTCGCTCAGGTCGCGTTCCAACTGGTATTCGGGAAAGAGCATTTGCCCGAGAGGCGATTCGTCGGTTGGGTTCTGCCCATCGTATCCCAGGACGGTGATTACTTGCGGTCCGGGTGCAGCCCCGCGCCCACCCGAGTCGCGCGTGCTGTAACGCCCGTTGCGTATTTTCGCAACTCCTTGCGCTCCCGAATTGCCTTGCCGAACGTCGGGCGTGAAGGTGATGATGCCGGCCGGTACCGGCTGGCCTTGCCAGGTAACTTCGCCGCTGACGTCAAGTTGCGGCGGTCCCTGCCGGCCGCAGCCGGCAACTGCCAGCATGCATCCCAATACGAGGCAACCAAGTCGATTCCATACAAATGTTCTCAACATCGCGGTCTCCATAACAGTCAATCACCAAGAACGGAAAGTGTTTCTTCCATTCTCTGACACCTGACACCTGACACCTATTCCGGAATCTCTCCGTCTCCGGTTGGCTCCCCTTTGAGAATCCAGGCCAAATTAAACCGGGCGAGTCGAATGCCTTCGTAGCGTTGCTCCTCGCCGCCTTCGTACAGCAGATAGACCATGCCGTCGCTCGGCGTGCCGGGCCGGCCGGACGCCAGCGAGGAGTAGGCCGCGGGCCCCGGATGCACCAGCCGTTTGACCGGCCAGGTTTCGGCCCCGTCGAGACTTGCCCAGACGGTCAGGTCGCGACGGCCGCTGTCCGTGTCGATGTTGCTGTACACAAGGTTGTCGGTACCATCGACGTCTATGCGGGTCAGACCGCCCGCACAACCGTAATTGTTGCCGCGCACTCCGTCGGGCAGCACGCGGGATGTTTCCGGGTTGTTCCAGGTCAGCCCGCCGTCTTGGCTCCACGCGATGCGGCGCAGGGCGTCGGTGGCCATGTGGCTGCGGGAGTTGTAGTAGACCCGCCCGTCGGACAATTCGGCCAGCGTGCCCTCGCCGGTGCCCAGCACGGGGAACGGGTGGCTGGTCTGCCACGTCTTGCCCCCGTCGTCGCTGAAGATGGCCGAATTGTAGAGGTAGGGGCGCCAAGGGAGGTCGTTGTTCATACCGGGCGGCGTCACGCGGGCAGGCATGAGCAAGCGACCCTTGTGCTCGCCGAACCGGAGCGTGACACCCGAATCGGAGCCGTGGGTATCGCCGGGGCCTCCGAAGCCATCGGGCTTCACCTCGACTTCCTGTTCGGCCCACGTCTTGCCGGCGTCGGTACTGCGGAACATGCTGAAGCCCTGGAAGACGAGCACGTCGCCGCTGTTCTCATCGACCACCGCTGCGCCCATCAGCCCTGGCGTAAACGCCGGGCCGGCAGGTGCGGTTCCGCCGCCGACTTCGATGATCGGGCCCCATGTCTCGCCGCCGTCTTCACTTCGGCGCACCTGGACCGGGCCGCCTTGCCCGCGGAAAGCCAACACCGTGCCGTCCATGGCCACAACGACGCTTGGGAACCGCTGGCCTTCGTAGATCTGTTGCACGTGAAAGAAGGGTTTCGCCGGATCGGCGGCCGGGCAATACCCGGCCGCCACGGCCACGGCCATTCCCAGACAACTCGCGATGAACCTTCTCGTACCTGCCGTCATGTTCGTGCTCCTGTAAGATGTGTGCGTCTGACGAAATGGGGAAGTAACGGATCATGGAAGTTCTATGCTGGTTTGTGACGGAGCATGAACCATCTCCGACCGCGTGTTGCCCGATGCTTCCCGCGGCGGCAACTTCTTGGCAAGCGCCAAATCGATAGCGCGTTGAGCCGACTCTCGCATGACGCGCCGGGCCTCGTTTTCGGCTGCCTGCGGATCGTGGGCGCGGATGAGGCCGAGCAACCGTTCGTGGTTGGCCACCACCCCATCGAGATCGATGCCCATAATGCCCGTGGGCAATTGCGGATACACGAAGAACAGGGCGCGGCATTCGTCAACCAACAGGCGCAGTTGCGCCGCGACGCGAGTGTTGTGGCTTGCCTGACCCAGGGCCTTGTGGAACTGGTTGTCGAGTTCCACCCAGCGGTCAGGGGATGGCTCGGGCAATTCGGCAGTCTCAGCGGCGCAGATCGACTCCATTCGGGCAAGGTCGATGGGCGTGGCAAGTCGGGCGGCGGCAGCCGCGGCAGCGCCCTCGAGGGCCTCGCGGTACTCGTAAAGCTGCCGGGTCTCCTCGGCCGTGTATTCGCGCATTCGGACCCCTTGCCCGCGCCCGCCACCTACCAGCACGCCCTGCCCAACCAACTTAGCGAGCGTTTGGCGCACCGGCGCGCGGCTAACGCCCAACTCGGCGGCGATTCCCTCCTCGGTCAATTGACTGCCCGGCGGGAAGCGCCCCTCGCCAATCATACGGACGACCCGTTGGTAGGTGTCGGCCGGCTTCGCGCCGTCGATGCGATACTGCGTGTTCTCCATGCCCTCTGCCTGCTTCTGGTTCAAAGCGATTGGACCTCGCATCCAAGGCTCCCTCCTGCTATTGCATCCAATTGTATCCAATTGTATCCAATAATGGAAGCCCCGAAAAAAGGGCTCGCCCCTCTTTGCAGACAAACACCCCACAAAATAGCGAGCCACACCCATCAACGTCGATCGCCGGCGATCAAACTCGCTATTCTTACCCGTGTTTCTTCCGATTGCAGGCGTTTCGTGGGCACCGACCTCGTCTGTCTCCCAAGTGCTTATTCGGTAAGCACTTAGATCAAGCAATGGGTATTCCGCCCCGCGTTCTGCCCCGCTGCTACGGCGAGCGGGGGGCGTCCGGCCCCTGTTTCTGCTAAGCACTGCACAGTTGATCGCCCTCGCGACCCCTCCGATGGGTTGATGGCTTACGGTCACATGGACGACGATCCGTGTGGAGGCCGGGGCAGAAACAGGGGCCTGCGGCCCCGCTCGCCAGTCGGTTTGCGGCGTTTGAGCCAGGACGGTCCCCGCGTGGTTGTTCCGGCAGCCTATCGCGAGAAAAGGCCGCCAAGCTGACGGACGCAAGAATCCACCAGTAGCTCGCCCGCACCGGGCTCATAGAACGTGCTGCCGACCGTGGTCTCGTAGCCGCCCTGGCCGAATGCGTCGCGCGTGGGCAGGTAGCCGATGGCGTCGTTGCTCAGACCTGCAGTGATTGTGTGCGGGGAGAGGCTACGAGTCCGGACCGCCAGACCGAGTTCGCAAAACGCTTCGCCGGGAAATGCGGCCAGCCCCAAGTCGCCCAGCCGCAGCGTCATCACTTCAATCCGGTCGGGTTCATCTTGCCGGGCCGCCATTTCAAGGCGAAGCTTGGCGAAGAACGCCTCCGGCAACCCATCCACCTGCCCGGGCGGCGCGTCGCTGCGGGCATCGTCCAGCAGTGTCCGGCATCGGGCCTGTTCGTCGATACTGATGCTGATTCGCGGCAGAGCCACGCTTTCCCTGGACACGGCCACCCGATCACCGGCAAGCGGCACCCGGGTTGTGATCCCCTGGTGCGCCGCCACGCCCAGCATGTAACCGACCCGCTGTGCCATGGTGAAGCCGCGTCCCTGAAGCGGTTCGCGGTAGTCGACGTGATTGACGTTGCCGGAACAGCCGCCAAGGAACAGGCACCCAAACGGCTCGCCCATCGTACGCCGGAGGCACTCGGATAGGTAACCGGGATAGTCGGCCGAATAGAACCAATTGTCGCCGGCGAGGATGGCTGGATGAAGGGCAAAGTTTACCAGCGCCGCGGAAGGACGGCCATCGCGTTCCACCACCAGGCAGGTCATTCGCGGGTCGGTCGGTCCCCAGGGGGCATCGATCTCGTCGGCGCGAAAACCCGGCGCGAGGGCTTCCCAGTTCATTTGCGTGCCGCCATCCTTGCGCCGCAGCCGGCGGTTAAACGAGACGCGGTCCTCGGCGGCATATCCGACAGCCAGCGACGCATCGGCCTGATCGGCTTCAGCCCGGGCCACCGCGCCGGCGGCCTTGGTGAGAAAAGCCTCCACAGCGGGACGATGCGGCTCGAAGTCGCATCCGAAGATATACTTGTCGCACGGGGCCGGCGCGCTGTGCGTATGCGTCGCGTGAATCAGCACGTTCTCCGGCGGCATATCCCTGCACTCGGACCCGATCACGGCACGCAGGAATGCGGCGTTGGCACGGTCGAGCATGCAAACATCGAGCGCCAGCACCGCGGCCTTGTGCCCGCCGGCGTCCTCGAAGACCATCGCCTTGGCCAGCAACGGATCGTGGACGCCGCGGGCGGCGTAGTCGTCGCGGAAGTTGCCCATCAGGGGCAATCCCGGCGGCGGCGTAATGTCGATGCATCCAAACCCGACTTTCATGGCCACTCGCTCAATCCCGGACTGACGGCTTGTCGGGGCCGGGGAAGTCGGAGGGGACCTCTTGGGTAACCTTACCAGTGGCGGCCCACTCGCAGCCGCGCTGGAACGTGGCGATGAATGCGACGCTCTTAAGCTGTTCGGGCAGGTGGCCCAGGGCGTTTTGGAACACGCGGCCCTCGCCGTACTTGACGGTAAACAAGATCGGCTCGTGCTCGTCGGCGCCGCCTTTCTCCTTCGGGGCGAAGGCGGTGGCGAGTACGGAAAGGTTCTTCGCTGGGCCGCGGAGCCAGCCGTACAACTCGTCCTCGACGTGGGCGAACCGCGGCGGAAGCCCTTTGGTGATCGGATGATCCGGGTCCCGCACATCGATCGCGAACTCCTGCATGGGCCCATGGGCGCCGCCGCGGCCCGGCGAGTGGTCGAGCACCACTTTGCCGTCACGCCAGCGGGCGTACGGGCCATGCTTCTCGTTGCGGCCACCCCAGCCGCCTAGGGCGATCATCTCGTTCCACTCCGGCCAGTTCGGGAAGGCCGCACACGCAAAGTGGTAGATGACCAGTCCGCCGCCGTTGCGAACGTAATCGAGAATCGCCTTCTTCGTTTCCTCGGGCCACTCGTCGCCTTGGTAGTTGCTTACCACGACGTCGTATTTGGTGAAGTCGGGTTTGAAGCTGCTCATGTCCTCACCGCGCGGCGGCGAGGTGGCCACGTCAACCTTAAACAGACCGGTCTCTTCGAGAATCTCCTTCAGAACCGGTGTGGTTGCCTGCCAGTTGTGATTGTTCTGGCCATCGACAATCAGGGCCTTCAGCGGCGCGTCGGCGGCAAGCGCCGTGGCGGCCGCGACGGCGAGAACGTGCGAAGCCACCAGAGCGAAAAACAGACGTCGGTTCAGCATAGCACAACTCCTTGGGAAAACTAGGGAACTCAAACGATAACGATTTACGGGGACTGTCCCAATTGGCAGTGACCAGTCTAGCTTGGATTATTAAAGATGGGTAGGGTAGGTCAAGCAACGTCGGGTGGGTTAAGCCCAGCCGCATGCCTCCTTGTCCCAATTGACAGCGATGAAAGGATGGTGTATATTTGTACACTATCTGGGCCGCTGTCATGAATCCATCCTCTGCCAAAACAATTCAGATCACGCAATTGCAGGCGCAGATTGCGCAAATGGAGTCGCTTCATCCAAGAGGGGGGGTAAAGGTAGTCTCCAGCAACTGTCCGCCACTCGACGCCTTGCTGCCGCATGGCGGGTTTCTGCCTGGAACCCTGGTCGAGTGGCTGGCCGAAGGGGCGGGAACCGGAGCTGTAACTCTAGCCGTCCTGGCCGCCCGGCAGGCGACGCACAGCCGCCGGCCGTTGGTCGTGGTCGACCGTCGCGGGCAGTTTTATCCACCCGCGGCAGTGCGAATCGGACTCGATCCGAAGCGTTTGATTTTGGTTCGGGCCGACACGCAAGCCGATCAGTTTTGGGCGGTCGACCAATCGCTTCGCTGCCGGGGAGTGGGCGCAGTGCTGGCATGGCCGCGCCGGTTGGATGTTCGCACCTTCCGCCGCTGGCAGCTTGCGGCCGAGGAGGGCGATGTGTTGGGGCTGCTGATCCGGCCCGCGGTAGCGAGGAAAGAACCCTCCTGGGCCGAGGTTCGCCTGTTGGTTGAACCGTTGCCCAGCAGCCCAAAAGGCCGCCGCCGACTGCGGTTGCATCTGTTGCGCTGCCGGGGTCTGACGGGGGTACAGACGTTCGACGTGGAAATGGACGATGAAACGCATTCTGTGCATTCAACTTCCCAACTGGCCAGTCCAACGGCTCCGGGCCGTGCGGCCCGAGCTTGACGGGCGGCCGCTGATACTCAGCCGGCAAGTACGCGGTGTAGAGCGGGTATTTGCTTGCTCGCACGAGGCTGCCGCACTGGGTGTGATACGCCGGCAGCCTATTGCCGAGGTCAAAGGGCTTGCTGCCGACGGCCGCTTGACGGTGCTCCCACACGATCCCGATACCGACCGTGCGGCCCTCTTACAATGGGCGGAGCATTGCGATCGGTTCAGTCCGCTGGTAGGCGTGGACGATACGCCGGAACCGGACAGCCTGCTGCTGGACATTACGGCCACGGCCCGGCTTTTCGGTGGCGAAACCGCTTTAGCCGGCGAGGTCGTTGCTGCATTCGCCCGCCGACGGCTTCGGGTCCGCGCGGCCGTGGCCGACACCTCGGCCGGCGCTTGGGCGGTTGCGCATTTCCACGGGGCGTTTTTCATTCAGCGTTCACCGCTGTTGCAAATTCCCCCGGGCGAAACACCTGATGCACTGCGCCTGCTGCCCATCGAGTCGCTGCGCCCGCCGGGGCGGACTTTGACCCTGTTGCACGAGTTGGGGGTCGATTTGGTCGGCCAGTTGGCCTTACTCCCTCGCGACGAACTCCCCTCGCGATTCGGGCCGGAATTATTGCGGTGCTGGGACCGGGCCACGGGCGTACAGCCGGAGCCGATCTGCGCAGTTTGGCTCCGGTCGGAGTTCACCGCAAGCTGGGAAGCCGAAGTGCCCACGCGCCGGCGGGAAACGGTCCACGCGGCGCTGGAACAGGTTGTGGAGCAGCTCGGGCACGATCTGCGCGCCGCAGGCCGTGGCGCCACTCGGGTCGAATGCCGATTCTACTGCCTGCCGGGCGAGTGGCACGGGGACCGGGCCGCTGTCCGGCAGGGCGGCAACGATTTCTCAAACAAGTCGCAAGCCGGGGACATGGCCCCGCCCTCTTCCCGGGCACTCGTCCGGTTCGTCATCGGCCTGTTCCGGCCCACCGTCGACGCAAAGCATTTGCTGGGACTTCTGCATTTGAAGCTTGAAAAGGAGCAACTTTCCGGACCGGTCGCCGGTGTTGAAGTTGCGGCCCTGGAAACCGGGCCGCTTGTGCACCGGCAACTGTCCTTGTTCACTCGCGATACCGCCGACGATAACGGGCAACCCGGCCGACACGAGTTGGAGCAGCTTATCGAACGGCTCAGCAATCGGTTGGGGCGGCAGGCAGTTCTGACGGTATGCCTGTTGCCCGACGCTCAGCCGGAGCGCGCCTGGCGGGGCGAATCGCTGGTGGGTGGTCCGCGCCGGAAACGCGCGGGAAAGCCATTCGCGGGTGAACTTCCATTCCGGCCGCTAACGCTGTTTTCGCGGCCCCTGGCACTGCGGGCCGCGCCGTCTTTGCATCTGCCCAGCCCCGAGGATGAGGCAATCTCCCCCGCTCGCATCCATTTTGACGGGGAAGAACATTGCCTGACCGAGAGCTGGGGACCCGAGCGCATTGAAACCGGCTGGTGGCGCGGCCGGCAGATTGCCCGCGACTACCACCGTGTCGAAACCGCTGCCGGCCGCTGCTTATGGCTGTTCCGACGGCTCGATACCGGGCGCTGGTTTGCTCATGGAACATTCGACTGAGCGTATAGCCCGGATTATTCACGTCGGGTGAGACAAGGTCGCGTAAGTCCTTGGTGGGCCGGCGCAAGCCACGCCCAGGGTGGTTTGCACGTCGTGCGCTGGAAGCAGGCCCGGCCAAGCGACCGAAGGCCCACCAGGGGCTTGGCAACGTCTCGCAGAAACAGGGGCCTCACGGCCCCCGCTCGCCGGGATTTGTGCAACTGTCAAGTTGACTCCTCGCTGCATTCCTTGTAAGCTCGGCCAATAGGATTGCGTTGTCCGTCGGTCACCAGGGCGCGGAGGAGGAATCATGCAGCAAGAGCAGGGAATAACACGCCGTAGTTGGTTGAAAGGCTCGGCAGCCGCGGCAGGTGTCCTACTGGCCCGCCGTGCGGCAGGCTTCGTTGACCAACCGCCGGCGGTCAAGACGGTGGTCATCGACTGCCACGCGCATTTCCACAATCCGGCACGCGCCGATTACCAGGAAAGGGACCGCCTGCTGATCGAGGCGGCCGACAAGCTGGGGATCGACCAGCTTTGTTGCTCGACCCTGACTCCGAAGCGCCCGGCCACGGTCGATGGTTTTCGCGAGTGCAACCGATCGCTGGCCGAGGCAATCGGCCGGTTTCCCGGCCGCGTTTTGGGTTACTGCTACGTCAACCCCGGCTATACTCGCGAGGCCGTGGATGAAGTGCGCCGCTACGTGGAGGACCATGGGTTCATCGGTGTGAAGCTCTACAACGAGCACGTCTGCACCGACCCGGTCGTCGCGCCGGTCGTCGAGTTGACCATCGAGTTGCGGGTGCCGATCCTGCACCACGCCGGCCACGCCCATTACCCGCTTCCCGGACAGCCGAACATCTCCGACGGCGGGCACCTTGCCGAACTTGGCCGGCGCTACCCTGAGGCACAACTGATTTGTGCCCACGTGGGCGGCGGCGGCGACTGGGAATGGACCATCAAGGCGCTCCGGCACGCAGAAAACGTCTGCTTGGATACCAGCGGGAGCGTCACCGACGAAGGCATGATCGAGATGGCCGCTGACGCTCTCGGCGCCGACCGCCTCCTGTTCGGCTGCGACATGTCGATGACCGCAGGTGTGGGCAAGATCCGTGCCGCCGACCTTAGCACCGCCGACAAGGCAAAGATCCTCGGCGGCAACATGCAGCGCATCCTCGCAAAGCGGAGACCCTCGTGATGATCGACGTGAACGCTTACCTGGGCCACTTCGCCTTCCGGCAGTTGCGACACAACACCCCTGACGCACTCCTGCGATTGATGGACGCCAAGGGAATCGAGCAGGCCATGGTCTCCAGCATCAGCGCTGTAACGTACCGCAACACCCAACCTGCCAACGAGGACCTTTTTGCAGCGGTCAAACCTTACCGGGACCGGCTCATTTCCTTGGGCGTCGTGAACCCGTCCTATGCAGGCTGGCAGGACGATCTGAAGATGTGCCACGACGAGTTCGGCATGAAGGGATTGCGGCTCTATCCGAAGTGGCACAACTACGCCTTGGCCGATGCCTGCGCGAACGAGCTGGTGTCAACCGCCGCAGAGCGAGGCATGCTGCTGTCGATTCCACTTCGGGTGGAGGATTACCGGCAACGGAGCTGGCTTGTGGACGTTCCGGACGTTCCGCACGCGGAAATCGTCGACCTGGTCAAGAAGCACCCCGGCGCGAAGTTCATCCTGGTCAACGGCGCCGGTTTCAGCAGCTCGGCACTGGGGCGCGCGAGCGAAGAGCTGCCGACGAACTACTGGATCGAGATATCCCGCCTCAGTGCGTTGATGGCCAACGAAATCGGGCAACTTGTCAGCCAACTGGGGGCCAATCGCCTGGTCTTCGGCACCGGCATGCCGCTGAAATATCCGGACCCCGCGACGTTGAAGCTCGAAGTACTCGACGCCACAACGGAAGTGAAGGACCGCATTCGCAGTGGCAACGCCGCCGAACTGCTCGGCCACACGGCCTAACCCCCGCAATCTTCTCCCCGTTTGCCCAACTTGCTTCGCGATTGGCCGATCATTTCGTCTGGTCCGGCGTAAGATTTGTCTCTCCACCTGCGTGCGCCTGGTGGCCGAAGAATGTAGAGACCGCGTTCTTCGCACTTGCCAAATCACCCCATTCATCCCAGACGCACATTCGGCATGTCCCTTGACGTTTCTCCGTGGTATCCTTCTGAAGTAACGGTTCCCCTTGGGCTTCCCAGCGAGCCTCTGTCGATGACCGAACGGCCCTCGGTACTCCGATTTCACCACCCACTTCCGTATGGGGCTCTTGTCCACGACGGAGGGGTTCAATTCGTGGTATTCAGCCGCTCGGGCACAGCGATGCGCGTGCTGCTTTACGACGAGGTGGACCAGCCCGATCCGACCGAGATCATCGACTTCGATCCGGAGCTGAACCGGTGGGGCGACATCTGGAGCATCTTCGTCCCCGGGTTGCGGCCGGGCCAGTTATACCATTTCCAGGCCGACGGCCCGCACGAGCCGCAACGCGGCCATCGGTTCGATCCACAGGCCCGGCTGATCGATCCGTACGCAAAGGCCCTTGCCGGGACGTTCCTTCCTGCCGACGGCGGCATCATCCGTCCGCCCAAGTGCGTTGTCGTCAACGACGAGTTCGATTGGGAAGGCGACCGGCACTTGCGGCGCGACCTGTCGGAGACGGTCATTTACGAAATGCATGTGCGCGGCTTCACGAAGTCTCGGTCCAGCGGCGTGGATTACCCGGGCACGTACCTGGGCGTGATCGAGAAGATACCCTATTTGCGGTCGCTGGGCGTTACGGCAGTGGAACTGATGCCGGTCCACGAGTTCCCCATCTGCGACTGTCTGGGCCAGAGGCTGGCCCGGCCCAACTACTGGGGCTACGATCCGCTGGTCTTTTTCGCCCCTCACCGCGGCTATGCCCACAGTAGAGAGCGGGGAGCCCAGGTCCACGAGTTCAAGGAGATGGTGCTTGCGCTGCACCAGGCCGGAATCGAGGTGATCCTCGACGTGGTATTCAACCACACGGCCGAAGGAAATCATGAAGGCCCCGTCTTGAACTTCAAAGGCCTTGAGAATCGAGTGTACTACATGCTCGAAAACGGCGGCGGGTACTACCGCAACTTTTCCGGCTGCGGCAACACGCTCAACGGCAATCACCCAGTCGTGCGTGAGATGATTTTCCATTGCCTGCGCTATTGGGTACATCACTACCACATTGACGGATTCCGGTTCGACCTGGCTTCCATTCTCAGCCGCGACCGCGACGGGAACATCCTGCCGAATCCGCCCGTAGTCGAGTCGACCGCGGAAGACCCGTTGCTGGCCGATACGAAGATCATTGCGGAGGCGTGGGATGCGGCCGGGGCCTACCAGGTGGGCAACTTCGCCAAGCTCCGCTGGGCCGAATGGAACGGCCGTTACCGCGACGATATCCGCCGATATTGGCGCGGCGATCCGCACATGGTGCCGCCCCTGGCCACGCGCCTGGCCGGTTCCAGTGATCTGTACGAGCCCAGCGGGCGCGAGCCGTACCACAGCATCAACTTCATCACCTCGCACGACGGCTTCCCGCTGAATGACCTGGTTACCTACAATCACAAGCACAACGAGGCCAACGGCGAGGACAATCGCGACGGCGACAACAACAACTTGAGCTATAACTACGGCGTGGAGGGTCCCACGCGGCGTCGGGCCATTGAGCAGGTGCGCTTGCGGCAAATCAAGAACATGCTGGCCACGCTCATGCTCAGCCAGGGCGTGCCCATGCTCCTGATGGGCGACGAGTGCCGCCGCACGCAACGCGGCAACAACAATGCCTACTGCCAGGACAACGCGATCTCTTGGTTCGACTGGCGCCGCGCCCACAAGCACCGCGATTTGCTCCGGTTCGTCCGCGCGCTGATTGAGTTCCGGCGCCGGGAGCCCACCGTACGGCAAACGGACTTCCTGCGGGGCTTGCCGCGGCGGCCCGGCGGATTGCCTGATGCAAGCTGGTACGGCGCCGACGGCCGGCCCGTCGCCTGGCAACTCGACGAACGCGGCCTTCAGTGCGTGCTGGCCGCGGTCCCGCAACGTAATTCGATGTCAGCGCCGAATCACCATCTGCTCATGATGTTCCACGCCGGGGCCGAGCCTCGGCGCTTTGTACTGCCCGAGATAACGCGAGGGTATGCATGGTGGCAGTTCATCAATACCGGGCTTCTCAGCCCGCGCGACATCCACCCCGGCCTCGACGGCCCCGCTCCGCCCGCCAGCGGCGAAATTGAACTGGCCGGACGGTCCGTCGTGGTCTATGTGGCGCGAGATGACGTGTAAGCTGCCGGTCAATCCGGCCGAAATCGGAACTGAGCCTGCGGAACGGTAGCGCCCAATTGGGGGTCGATCGCGAGGGTCGAGATGACACAAAGACGGGGCGGCGACGTGGAACCCGATTATTGCCGCGCCGGGTCCACCTCGCGCCGGGTGGCCATTCTCATGGGGCTGGACGTCGGGTGCTGCCGGAACCTGATCCGCGGGATTCACGCGTACGCATTCGAAACACAGGGCTGGCTTCTGCGCAATTCACCGTGCGATCCGAAAGTGATCCCGTGGGTACGCGAGTGGAAGCCGGACGGTGTTATCGCCACCGTGTTCGATCGTGAAGCGGCCCGGGCGCTGGTTCGTTTGCGCCGACCCACAGTTGACACGGCATTCGCGATTCGAGGTCTGCCATTCCCGCCCGGCAGGTGGGCTATGAGGCCGCCGCCGTGCTCGATCGGATGATGGCCGGGGAACACGTCGAACCGCGACGGTTCCTGCCGCCGTTTCGCGTTATCGTTCGGCAGTCGAGCGACACGCGCGCGACCGACGACCCATTCATCTCGGCGGCCCTAAGCTACATCAGGGCGAACATCGCTGAGGAGCTTCGGATCAAGGCGGTTGCCGGAGCGGCGGGCGTTGGGCGCCGCGATCTCGAACGGAGGTTCCGCAAAGCGCTCGGGTGCTCCGTGCTCGACGATATCCGCAGCGTGCGAATCCAGCGCGTGAAGGAACTCCTCGCTGGAACCGATCTGGCGATGCCCGCTATCGCACGCCGGTCCGGCTTTTCCAGCGCTGAGCGAATGGCCGTCGTCTTCCGCCAGATTGTCGGCATGACGCCCAAAGCGTACCGTCGCCAGGCAAGTGGCCGGGGCTGACCCGGGGTGTTACACGCCCTCCAGGTATCCCTTTGCACGTTCCACCGTTTCCCGGTCCTTACTGGTGTCGATAACCCGCTTTAGCGCCCGATCAGACTCGTCGCGGTTCGGATTCCTCAAGAAGCGGTGGTGCGCCAACTCGACGATGGACCGGCAGGCCTCTTGCGAGACGGCCTCCTCGTGGTCCAGGAGGCTCACGAGCCAGCGGAGTGTTTCGATTTCGCGCACCGTGCTTACCCGCTGGGCGGCCAGCGCCCGTTCATCGGGCCGCTCGGCCTTTTCGAACGCCCACTGGAGCATTTCACGAGTCTCCGCCGCCGGCCGGTCGCTCTCCAGACTCACCACGCGAATGTACGCGCGGAGGCTACTGACGCGCATGCCACGGTCGTCGCCGTCCTTGGCCAGTGCGGCTAGCCGGTCGGCCACGGCGGCGTCGGGCCAGTTGCACAGGGCGCGAATGCCGGCGGCGTTTCGGTCCGCGTTCTTGCTGGCCAGGGCCTCGTCGATCCTGGCCAGGGCCGCCTCGCCGCCGACGCGGCCCAGCATGGGCAGCCGCTTGTCGGTTGAGGGGTCGTCGGTCATGGCCGCAATAATGGGAGCGACTGTGTCTTCATGCCGTTTGGCGATTTCCAAGTACGTCGTTTCAAGCCGATCGCGGTGTTGTCCATCTTCAGCGGCCAGTACGGCGGCGACAAGCCCCGGCAGCGTGGTCTCGTCGCCCAGTTCGACGAGGGCGGACGATACGTCGCCGCGCAGCGATTCGTCGTCTTCGATCTTTGCCAATTCCAGCAGGACGGGGATCGTGCCTGTCATACGACGCACCACCACCAGATCCAGAAGCTCGGACCGCCTGCGCCCGTCCGATTCGCGCAGGCCCTCGGCCACCGGCTTATCGACCAGCGTACCGGGAAGAGACGTCAGGGCGGTGCTTGCAGCCTGCCTGATGAGCACGTCGCCCCCGAGGGCATCGATCAAGAGGGGAACGGCCTCTGCATCGGCGACACGCCCAAGTGCCATAAGCCCGCGGATGCGGAGCGACGGGTCGTCTTCTTGTCGAGCCGCTGCGACGAGAATCGGCAGCGCCGCTGCATTGCCCCGCTCGGCAAGCACCTCGGCAAAAGCGATTGCCTCGCCCACCGGTTTGTCCTTGCTCGACGCCTGCAGCCACTCGGCCGGTTGGCCGTTGAGATGGTCGACCGCAACCCGGATTGCTGCCTAGTCATTTCCGGCAAGCCATCCGGCGAGCAGCGCGGCCGGATCGTGCGCCAGGCGAAGCTGCCCGGCCAGCGCGCCGCGCCGGACCGGCGTGGGATAGTCGGCCTGGGCCAACGCGTCGAACACGGCGGCCGCTGCGGCCGGGTCGCCTTCTTCCAAGGCGATGAAGCCGCAGGAGAGGTACGCATGGGCGAAGGCAACCTCTGCATCGGGCTTCGCGAGCCTTTTCAAGCAGGAAGTCGCCTCGGCGCCGCCGATCCGCCCCAACGCGTGCGCGGCCGCCATCCTGATGGTCGTATCGTCGTCGGCCGTAAGCGCCATGAGCGGACCAACAGCCTCGCGGTCGCCACGATTGGCCGTCGAGTTGATCACTCCTAAGAGTGCAGGACCTTTCAAGTCGGCCAGCGCGTCACGCAGCGCCTTGCCTGCCGCCGGTTCGGGAATACGCTCGAGGGCGCCGCGAGCGAACTCACGGAGGGCATCGTCCTTGAGCATGGCGGCCAGTGCCGGGACCTCGGCCTCGCCGCCGCACATGCGCAAATAGATGGCGGCATGCTGCTTCCCGGCAAGGGTTGCGTCTGGAGCGGTCATGACCGCCAGAAGCTTCGCGGCCATTGCCGCCTGCCGTGCAGGATCGGCCATGGACTGCTCCACCTCGCGTTCGAGTGCCAGCAGGTGTGTCTGATCCTGACCGTACTCGTAACTGGCCAACTCGGACAAGGCATCGGCGGCCAGCGCGGGCGACGCCAGGATGGCCAGGGCAACAAGAGTCCATAGGATGGTCTTCATTGGGATGGGTTCCTTTCTGCCGCGTTATTCTTGGGGAAAGAGCTTGCTTGCTCCTTATGGATTGAGGCAAGTCCGCGTGGGTGAACCTGGACGCTACGCGTCCAGAACCACCCACCCTACATGATTGGTCAGATCGTGTACGGCTCGCGCATCGGGCGGGAACGCATGGCGTTGGCCTGGTCGTCGTCGAACGTTTCGGTCTCCCAGTCCCAGCGGAGCTTGCGGCCAAGCCGCACGGTAATGTCGGCCACGTTGCCGATGGTCGTTGCACGATGCCCCTGCTCGAACGGGGCCACTGGCTCCTGCCGCGTTCGGATGCAGTGCAGCAGATCGAGCGTGTGGCCAGTCATGCCTTCGGCCGGGCTAACTTGTAGCCGCGTATCGGACGGTTTGAACTGGACATTGCGAAGAGCCGGATCGGAAGCCTCGAAACCCGGCCGGCTCCAGTTGACCTTCACCCAGCCTTCGTCCCCGATGAACCGGCAGCCGTTCGGTTGCTTTGAATGATCGGTGAAATGGACCTTCAACCCCGACTCATAGCTGAGCATGGTGTCCCACCGGCAGCAGGTATCGGTCATGCCCGAGGTCGGGAACTCCCCCTCCCCTTCGATCGCGAATGGTTTCGTCGTGATCTCGGGACATCCCCACTGCGCGATATCGAGGAAGTGGACGCCCCAGTTCGTGATGAACCCGGCGCAGTAGTGCGAAATCATGTACATGGCCAGCCACTCGCACCGTTGCGTGTCGAAGGGGATGAACGGCGCGGGACCGGTCCAGCGGTCGTAGTCGAACCCTCCGGGCGGATCGCACGGTGCGATGGTCGGATACTCCCGGCCGGATACGACCGAGACTTCGACGGTGTGGACCTTTCCCAGGTAGCCATTGCGCGCCAATTCGCACGCATGACGCACCCTGGCCATGCTCCGGCTGTGCGTGCCGGTCTGGAAGACCGTGCCGTATTGCTTGATCAGCTTGCGGAGCGCCTGCCCCTCGGCAATGGTGCGAGTGATCGGCTTCTCGCCGTATATATCCTTACCCGCTCGGATGGCGTCGGCATAGATGACGCCGTGCCAATGGTCCGGCGGCGTTAGGATAACCGTGTCGATATCGTCGCGGGCGAGCAGTTCTCGATACTCGTGATAGGCCTCGCATCCCTTGTAGGAACCTGCCCCCGCATAATGTTTGTTACAGCGATCTTGCGCCAAGAGCAGCCTGGGATGGCGCACGTCGCACACGGCCACGACCTGGCATTCGGGCGCTGCAAGGGCAATCCCGATTTCCAGGCCTTTTCGATGGCCTCGGCAATCCGCTCAACAAGGAAGGCCCGGTACGTCTCGACCGGCATGACGCCATCTCTGGGGATGGCGTGCCAGCCATCAGGGTGCAGGATCGGCGCCGTATGCGTATGGGTCGCGCTGAGGAAGATCTTCTTCGGGTCCAGGTCGGGAACCCGCTTTGCGACTGATTCCCGCACCAGGGCCAGGACCTCGTCGGGGACGGCGCAAAGGTCGCAGGAAACCGTGACGGCCGCGTCGAGCGACTGGTCGTCCTGCCGCGACTGCAAGGCCACGATATTCGCCAACAGCGGCGTTTCGGCCGTCTTGGCAATCCGGAGGTAGAACTGCCCCCACAGCGCCACCGGACCCGTAGGCGCAATATCCGCGGTTGCGGCGCCAACCAGCAACTCGGCCGCAGTCGCGGGCGGCACGAAGAATACCAGACTCGAGAGAATGCATGCTGCCAGACTCATTTGCGTTTGCATGGTGGGTATCTCCTTTGGTAGCTGAGATGACGGTGGGAGGGGAGTATGTCAACTCTTTGCAGCAAAAATACTTATTTTCCAAACGGCTACCCTCCGGTCTGGTCCTTGAGATGCTCGTCGGACGGGTTGTCCGCTACAGGGAAACGCTCAAGCGGCGCAAGGCCAGGGCCCCACTTGCGGCGGAACTCCTTGATCCGAAGCAGGAAGTTGCTCGCCTTCGACTTGGCGCCGATCAACCGCAGATGGCGGGCGATCAGCTTGTCCCGCTCCGCGGACGCTTCCGGAGTTGGTACGTTCGGCATACTCTTGGCCATCTCCAGTTGGTCGAGGATTTCCAGCCAAACCAGATATGCGACCGTGAGCCCACTGGACTTCTCGAGGCCGTCGCGGGCCTCGAGCACCAGCTTCTGATAGGCGGGGTTCACCACTGCGGTGATGGCCGCCTGCAAGTCCTGCGGCAACTCGTCGAACTGGACGCCGGCAGGAATAAAGAAGGGACGCGGCGGGTCGGCCGCGCCCGTTGCAGAAGCGTTCATCATGTTTCGACTCCCCTTTTTTTCTGTGTAGTTAGTAGGTAACCAAAGGTTGGGTATGCCGCGTCAGCCAGCAACCCTTCCAGAATCCATCAAAGACCTCGTAGGCCTGTGCCAACGAGGTTCAGGATATCAGATGGGTATTTCGGTTCTGCTCGAAAATGCCGCAACAAATTCCGAAACAAACCGTAATACGCCTAGTCGCCGATGTCGAGCAAGACCTGCTCGTCTTGGATGTGGATGGTGATGGGAATGTCGGCCTCCATCAACGCCCTGTTTGCCTTCGATGCGGCAGTACGAACCCTGCCCGCATCAATGATGTCGTTGCCCCATACTTCCTCGCCAGCAACGGCCAGGTCGACGGGCTTGGGCTGGCTCTCCCATGCCAGCTTCAGCAGCAGCCACGGCTTCTTCTCAATCCCAGTCACCGTCTTGCCCTGGTAGTGAAACGCGCCCTGCCGACCGGGGCCATCGGCTGGTGCAACTCGCGAGAATATTGCTGCAGAGCTATCCTAACTGCTTGTTGCATTACGGCCAGCTCGTCCCGATGCTGTTGCATCAAATCATCATGCTGCCCCGACTCCGCACAACGTAATCTGGAGTAGTAC
>JAVEUP010000353.1:0-4166 GCA_034005525.1 Thermoguttaceae bacterium
CCCGCGAATCAACATTGGCGGTCTGGCGTGCCGGAAGAACGCGGGGTATCTCGGGGCACCCCAGTGCCACCTGTTTTAGCAGATCGAGGAAGTCGCCGCGACCCAGACCGTGTTCCTCCCGACCACCGAAAGGAACCGGCCTGTTAACCCAGAGGGGGTCATTAACCAGAGATTTGGAGAGTTTTGGGCCGAGATTCTGGGGTTCGGCAGGAACCATAGGGGTTCCTGCCGGGACCTACTTGCTCTCGCTCGAAACGGAGAGCGCAGGCCACACGGGCGGATTGGCGTAAACGCTTGTGGCCAAGGCGGTAAAAGCAAAACGCCCGGCGACCGTTATCTCGGTGCCGGGCGTTAACTGGACGGTCGCGGAAGTTCGCTATTTTACCAAAAGCTCAAAACGGCCCTGACTCAGCAGCGACTGGGAGGTGAACATCCTTTGTTGGAAGGTCTTGCACAGCAATACCTTAGGAAAGATGATTGGCGGTTCTTAACAGCGGCGACACCAAGTTCCCTCGTCGGGAATCGTCCGCTGCCAGTCGCGATCCTCCTAAGGGCCATGAGTGAATCGCCGCAGTTCGGCTACCGACACCATCGGGATCCTAGCCCACGTCATTGATTCGTGCCTCAAGGTCAGCGAGGGTGTTCATGATCAGATCGAAACCAATGGGCGTCGTCAAGTACATATCCCGCATGGCATCGTAGTCGAGACGAAGTGCAGGCAAACGCGCCGGTGGCGGGACCAGCCTAAACGTGCCAGGCCGGGCCAAGTCATAACGAGCCCACCCGCTCCCGAAAAAGCGGCTTTTCCATTCGACAACTCGGTCTCGCAAATCGACGTTTTTGATCGCCTGACCGGCGATGGGATGCAAGGCCAACGCCACCGTAACTGCAGATGCATGATTCAGTCCTCCGCGAGGGTTCGGAAGATGGGGTGCATCCAGGCCGGCGCAAACTTGATGTCCTTGAGCAATTCCTGCCTTTGGTCCGCAGGAAGCTTACGTTTCAGTAGGGCAATTCGATCGGCCGTCACGTGGGCTTGGCCCAGGTCGCGCAGGGCCTGAATGACCAGGCCGGAGAGTCGCCCGGCAGTTGCCATGTTGCGCGGAGTGGTCTGGCGAAGCTGAATGGTCATCGCGCCGATGTTGACAGTCCGACTTTGAGCATCCGTGAGGAAAACGACTTTGGCCGGCACCTGCTCGGAGAGGCCCAGAAGATTGGCCGCGTAGGCGCCGGTGGGTTGCAGGCGGGCCTGTTCACGCCCAGCGACAGCTTTTGCGACCGCGTCCGGAGGGGGGAATAGAAGGCCCAGGACGGGATGTGTTTTGGGGTAGTCGTAGATGCCGCGAGCCAGGCGGCGGATCGTTCCTCTGCGGACGAGTCGGTGAAGGGCCAGATCAACAGCTTGACGACTTCCCAGGTCGATGAAATCAGTAGGGACCATGACGCTGCCACGACCACGACGAGTGATCCTCGCAAGAATCCTCGCTTCGATGCTTTGTGGCGTTGGGGTGGACGTTTTCATGTAAGAAATCACACCCCGTTTTTCTTACAAGTTCAAGGTCGAATTCCGGTCTTCGAAACCCGTACCTTGGTTCGTCTGTTCGGCGACAATTGCTTTTCCCGCTGAGCGACAATTAGAATTCCCGGTTTCGGGTGCCGGTGGCAGCCCAACGAGCCAGATCAGTTATGTTGGCTATCACCAGGAGGCTTTCAGCGATCACTTGGTGCGCGTTGCCATGGCCACGGACAAAAAGGGAACAACGTCGCGCACGTGTATGACCTTGCCCTGCCTCTTCTTCATCGGCGGCCAAGCTCAATGCGTTTTCGCAGGTGGCGTTCGATCTCTTCAGCGTCCGCGTCTGGAAACTGCCGTCGAATCCCGGCGCGGGCGACGTCGCAAGCGAAGGTATGCAGGTCGAGCGCGATCTTCAGCCGCTCTTCACCGGTCATTGCCCGGTACCGTTCGATCTGTTGTTCCAGGGCGGCTTCGGGGGTCAACAGTCAATAAGCAACAGTCAATCGCTCTCACTCGCTTCTCGAGAACCGATTCTCCCCTAACGACTAGAGGGCGGCGCAGATGGATCGTCGTCTTCCGGGGGCAGTTCGACGTCTTCCGGACGAACCCATACAACCTTGCCATCGCGCCACTGGGGAACAAGTTCGCCCCGCAGCTTGGCTTCGTTAATCGCCTTGCGGGTAGCGCGAAGCATGGCGGCTTGCGTACCTGCCATATCCTGATTTCTTTCAGACCAATCCATCATGCCTGGCCTCCTTCGTCAATGAGTACTGGCGGGGTCTTCGTCGCATCATAAACTTGCCAACTATCAACCAGTAGCTTGTAAATGTTCTGAAAGTTCGACCACCCCTGCTCGTAGCGCCAACGGATGACCGGTTCCGAGACATTGTGACCGCCCATTCGAACGCGATGCTGAACACGGGCGACGGCCATTTCTGGAGAATCCAGTCGCAGAAACACGATCTTCACGACGTAGCCGGCTATCTTCCATTGTCGGATCAGATTGGCATAGGTTCTCCCGGCCAGTGTCGATTCGACGGAGAAATCCAGTCGCTGTTCAACACACTCACGAATACGGTGGACCATCAGTCGCATCGCAGTGACATTGGCCCTCTCCGGCTCAAACGGAGACAAACCGGCGGCAATTAGGTCTGCGTTAAGGAACGTCGGGCAGTGCCCTTCAACCGTGAGGAATTCCGTGGCGAAGGTCGTCTTCCCCGAGCCGTTGGGGCCGGCAAGGATCAGGGCGCGAGGCGATGTACTTGGCTGCGATGGATTCATGCCCATCAGTCTCGACGTCACGATGACAGAGAGGAATTCAATTGCATCTGAAATGTCCATTTTAGAGGAATCGTGGCAGGCTGAATAGCGACTGAGCCCCGTTGATCGGTAGCAAGAAGCTGAAGAGTATCGCTAGAGAGGGACGTCCCGACCAGTCAGCGACGGAACGGTGATCAGGGTAGGAACGTCCAGAACCGTTCGCGTCTCTCGGTCGGTTCGAGTCGAACAACCTCGTTAACCGCAGGCCGGCGGACGGGCAGAGAGTGCGAGAGCGCGGGCGGGAGAGGCGGGTTTGGGTAGGGATGGGTTAACAGGATAGAGAGCTGCGAGACCGGTGGCCGTCTACAAACGTGTCGCGGTAAAGTGCGTTTTGGGTGGGAGTTGCGCGGAAGGAGGGGCGCAAAAAAAGACCCTCTAGACCGTTCGGAATAGAGGGTAAGGCTCCCCGACTAGGACTCGAACCTAGGACTTAGCGGTTAACAGCCGCTCGCTCTACCAACTGAGCTATCGGGGAGTGTGGCTACGGCCAGAAGGGTGGGGGGTGCGCCTCCATGGCCTTGAAAGCCGAATAATTGAGTTTAGCTGCGCGCGCCGCGGGAATCAAGGGGAGGAAACGTGTGTGACAAGTTCTTGACCTGCCGGGGACAGGCCCGGCGGGGAAGGAGCGATGTTGCATTGATCGAACGGTTGGCCATGATGCCCGCATGTTGGGCCGGCCGGACGATTGCTCATTCGAAGCGGCCGGGTTCACCCACGCGCGCACCGCCAGCCGTACCGCGCGCGCGGGTGAACCCGGCTGTGTCGTGGCGCAAACGGCCGCCTCCGCTCGAACATCCCATGCAACGCAAGCGTGTATCCATCGGTTACGAACAGCCGGAACCACCCACCCGACACGTTTGCTGCATACGGCACAACGGGGGGCTTGAATTGTGCCAGGAAGTGTGGTAGGATGCCTACTACTCTGGCGCCTCTATATTCGGGGTCCTGTAAGGCAGCGTAAGCCCGAACGGAAGACCTTGGAAAGGGGCGGTATACCGGCGTCGTAAGCCCGGCCACCTCGCGCGCGCAAAGCGGATTGTGAAACTGACACTTTCACCCGCACCAATCGCGCGGAGGTGACGCGGCGTGTGTGGAAACAGCGTGCGAAGGACGCTTCTGCTTTGGCTCTTCCGTTTCTCGGTGCAAACGGTGCTCTGTTGGAGTCCCGGCTTTAGCCGGAAAGTCGATACCGCCTAAAGGCGGGACTCCAACGTTGGCGCGGCCTGCACTTAGAAACGGAGGAGCCTTTGCCGTTGACGTCCTTCCCAGCGGCGGCCCCCACCGAGGGTTCCGCCGCACGAGGTGAGTGGAGGAAACAGTCCACCGATAC
>JAVEUP010000354.1:0-4123 GCA_034005525.1 Thermoguttaceae bacterium
CTTCAGCCCTACCAATGCGCTGCTGCTGGCCCTGACGCTGGGCGTTACGAAGATTTTTCACGAGTTCGGCCACGGCCTCAGTTGCAAGCATTTCGGCGGCGAATGCCACGAAATGGGCGTGATGATCCTCGTGCTGACGCCCTGCCTGTACTGCAACGTGTCCGACTCCTGGATGCTGCCGAGCAAGTGGCAACGGGCGGCCATCGGCGCCGCCGGCATGTACGTGGAGGTGATCTTTGCGTCCGTCGCCACCTTCGTGTGGTGGTTCTCGGAGCCGGGGCTGCTGAACTACCTGGCCCTGAACATTATGTTCATCGCGTCGGTTACTACGCTGCTATTCAATGCCAACCCCTTGCTGCGATACGACGGCTACTACATTCTGGCCGACCTGATGGAGATTCCCAATCTCCGGCAGAAGGCCACGTCCATTCTCAGCCGCAAGATGGGCGAGTGGCTGCTGGGCATCGAGCCGCCGGAAGACCCCTTCCTGCCGCAACGCAACCAGATACTCTTTGTACTCTATTCCGTCGCGGCGGCCGTGTACCGATGGTTCGTGCTGGCCTCCATCCTGTGGTTCTTGTACCAGGTGTTCAAACCCTACAAGCTCCAGATTATCGGGCAGGCGATTGTGGCCATGTCGCTGTACGGACTGGTGGCCATGCCGCTGTACAAGCTCGTCAAGTTCTTCTACATACCCGGGAGGATCGAAAAGGTGAAGAAGCCGCGCATGGTTACGAGTATCGCCGTCATTTCGGCCCTGCTGCTGGCCGTGCTGCTGTTGCCGCTGCCGCACCGGATTCTCTGCACGCTGGAAATCCAGGCGCGCGACGCCCGGCCGGTGTACGTCGACGTGGACGGCCGGCTCGAGAGCATCGACGTGGCGCCCGGCGACCGCGTGGAGGCCGGCCAACAGCTTGCCCAACTGGTCAACCCGGACGTCGATCTGGAAATCGTCCGCCTGCGGGGCGAGGTGGAGAAGTACGAAACACAGCTTCGAACGCTCCGCCGCCTCGGCCACCGCGACCGCGACGCCGCGGCGTCCATCCCCCAGGTCCAGGAGTCGCTGGCGACCGCGCAGGCGCAGTTGAAGGAAGAGGAGGACCATAAGGCGAGGCTGCGGCTAACCGCGCCGGTGGCCGGAATTGTGTTGCCCCCTTCCGAGGTCCCCGAGCGTACCGAAGGCCCCATGGGCCAGTTGGCCTCGTGGTCGGGCACTCCGCTGATGGAACGCAACCGGGGCGCGCTGCTGGAATCGAGCGTGTTGTTCTGCCGAATCGGCGATCCACGACAGACGGAAGCCACGCTCATCATCGACCAGTTCGACCGGAACTACATCGACGTCGGCCAGCGCGTCGAGGTCATGCTGCGCCACATGCCGGGCGTCGTGCTTGAAGGCCGGATCGAGTCCATTGCCGAATCGGAACTGGACTTAAGCCCCCACCGGCTCTCGACGCGAGCCGGCGGCGAACTACCCACCATCACCGATCCCGAGACCGGCATCGAGCGACCCCAGAGCACCTCGTACCAGGCCCGCGTCCCGCTGGGCCTCTACGGCCGCGATCGGCAATATGGCTGGCTCCGCGGCCGGCTGGAGCAAACCAACGACGGACCCTGGCGGCTCCGCTACGTTTCGCCGACCATGCAGACCGACTCCGAGCCGGGCATGGTCACCTTGGCCGATCTTGGCTCAATGCGAGGGTACCGCAACGGCGATTTCGTGGAAGTGCGCGGCCGCCCGGGCGAAGTGACCGGCGACTACCACGCCGAAGCGATCAACAAGCTGGACGAAGCAAACGGCCTGCTGCGCATCGGCTTGCGCGGCAAAGGAAAAGTCCACACCCGCTGGATTCCGCTCGGCACGCGCCTCTGGCGCTTCCTCGTCCACACGTTCCAGTTCCGGCTCTGAACCACCCGCGCCGCGAACCCTTGCGCCGTCGTCACGTTCCATCACATGAAGGAGAACCTGGTCATGTCAATGGATCAACCGCAACCCTACGAGAGTCCGGAAGGATTTCCACCGCCTTCACCACGTCCGGGAATGAGCGCGGGAGCCAAGATCTTGTTGATCTTGGGCGTCATCTTTCTGCTTCTGATCCTGGTGTGTTGCGGCGGGCTGTTGACCCTCGGCTTCATGGGCCAACGGTACATGGCGAGATCGATCAGCGACGATCCACAGGTCGTGCGCCAGGTGACCGCCGGGATCGTGCAGATCGACGTCCCCGAGGGGCTCGAGCCGATGTTCTCGATGGACATGAAGATTCCCTTCACGGACGAGCCTGCGATGACCTGGGTGATGTACCGCCATCCGCCAACCAACAGCACGTTATTGCTTTCCTCTTTCGGCGAGGTCATGGCCGACGCCAATCGCGGACAGCTCCATGCGCAGATGCAAGAAAGCCTGCGCGAGCAGGGGCTCGGCCAGGAGGAAACGACCGGGCCGCGAGAGATCGAGCAGCGCCAGATCACCGTTCGCGGCAAGCCGGAGACGTTCACCTTCGTCAAGGCGAAGGCGCCCGAGACGGGCGGGCCGCGTCTCGAGATCTCCGGCGCCTTTCAGGGCCGGCAAGGCAATCTCGTCCTGTTCTTCTTCAACGGCGACAGTGAGACCTACCCCGAAGCCGAGATTGTCAAGGCCATTGAATCCATTCAGTAGAAGACGGAGGACCGCGCCGGTTGACGCCGCCCGCTCCTGTTGACCCGCCTCTCTCCGTCCCGGATACTGAAACTACCTGTCCGGTGTCCCCACGGCGACGCCAGACTCGATTGCCCGAACCGCCAGGAGCCTGGGGCTGGAATCGACCCTTCGCCCACGAGGGTGACCAAGAACGAGCCAATAATCACCCAGAAAGTCCCGGATCACCCAGTTCTGGTGCCTGCCGCCCTTCTTCCATAACAAGCTCGATTGCGGCAATGAACAATGTGCTTGAAAACCCTACTGCTGGTGACCATTACGGCTTTGGCAGAACCGTTCCCTGACCCGGCTGACCAGGACTACCCGCTTAACGTTTGCTGGGTTGTCCGCGAGGATACGTCCCTTGTATCGCGCGATGGCAAACGCCATGCTCTTGAACTCGGTCAAATGCTACGCGTCAGTAGTATCGAGGAGAGGCAGGGGACAGGCGCATATATTGACGACTCTGGGAGGTTTTGGTAAGATTGCGTCATGCCTCGAACCGCCAGAGTCGCGCCGGGGGGAATGTTGTTCCATGTCCTGAATAGGGGCTCGAATCGACACTGCGTGTTCGCGGCCGCCCTCGCAGAGGATCGTCATGACGCCCCAGACTGTGCTGACTACCCAATATATGCGCCTGTCCCCTTTATCTCTCCGGCGTCGAACACCGGGTTGGGGCCCAGGTTGATGTCGTTCGTGGTGAACTTCTCGATCAGGCTGCCGAGGATGTCGGCTTCGACCAGGGTGGGCACCTGGTTGCGGAACTTGAACTTGTCCAAAATCTCCTGGACGTTCGGTGAAAATCCGTCCAGAAACGCCTCGAAATCGGCCTTCAACTGCTGCTGCTTGGCCCGTGCCCGGAGGTCGCGAAGCGTGAACGGCGACACGTTGTAGAACGCATTGCCGGACGCCTGGCCCAACGCCACGTGCTTGTTGGCCACGCCCGCCTTATCGAGCTGCTCGTTGAGCTTCAGCACCGCCTGCTTGGTCGGTTCCAGCACGGCGTCGAGCCTGCGAATGACGGTCATCGGCAAAATGACGTCCCGGTACTTGCCCCGGACGTACACGTCACGCAGCACGTCGTCGGCGATGTTCCAGATGAACCCGGCAATCCAGTTAAGCTGTCCGTTTTCCATTCTATTCCATGGCGTTTAGGTGTCGCATCCCGGTTCCCCCAGGGCCTGAAGCGAACCGTAACCGGGGAGCCGGTTCTCCGTTTCGATAGCGAAGGTCCTTTTCCAACGTCCCCACCCTCTGAATGATCAGTTACAAGCCCCAGTTTATCCCCTACAGTGAGTGGCGACAACCGCCGGGTAAGCCCCTGGGACCGTACCGGCAGCGGCCCCCGGCAAAACCGTTTGCCGGTCGTGCCGGTTGGGCAAACGCGGGCCACCCGCTCAGCCCGATTTCCGCCGCTGGAGACTACCATACCAGATCGCTTGCCCAGCTCTT
>JAVEUP010000168.1:0-17384 GCA_034005525.1 Thermoguttaceae bacterium
TTACTTCAACGGAGGTGTTGCTATGACTGTGGCGCGTTCGCAATTGGTCGATACCAACGTAACTCCTTGGTATCACGTGATTTCCGGAACGGTGCGTGGAGCCCTGCTGCTGGGCGAGGGTGGCGAGGATCGGAAGGCGTGGATCGAAAACCGGCTCGAAGAACTCACTTCGATCTTCGCGATTGAAGTCGCCGGGTTCGCCGTGCTCGACAGCCATCTCCACATCCTCGTGCACCTCTCGCCTGCCCGGGTCGACGGGTGGTCGGACGAAGAGGTGGTCCGACGCTGGGGCCGGCTTGTGCCGCTGCGAGGCAAGGATCGCAAGCCGCTGCCGGTGAGCGACACGTGGGTGAAACAGCAGTTGGCCGACCCGAAGTTCATCGAGCAGGCACGCAAACGCCTGGCCAACTTGGGCTGGTTCATGAAGTCGCTCAAGGAGCCGCTGGCCCGGCTCGCCAATCGCGAAGACGGCTGCCGCGGGGCGTTTTGGCGGAGCCGTTACAAGTCCGTGGCCGTCCTCGATACCGAGGCCCTGCTGGCCACGTGTGCGTACATCGACCTGAACCCGGTGGCGGCAGGCATTGCGACACTGCCGGAAGAGTCGCCGTACACGTCCGTGCATCAGCGGGTGGAACATTGCCGAAAACAAGGGCGTTTGGCCGATCTTCAGGCTGCGAGGCAGGGCAGCGTTGCCGCGACAAAGCTGGCTGCCGGACTCGACGATGCCCACTGGCTGTGCCCGATCAACGACGCGCGTGCCTGCGGCGGTGAGCGGGTCGGCCTGCTCGAAGGTTTTTCGTTGGGCAGCTACCTGCAGCTTGTCGATTGGACGGGCCGGCTATTCCGTGACGGCAAGGCGCGCGTAAGCGCCGAGGTGGCACCGATTCTCGACCGGTTGGGAACGACGGGCGAGATGTGGTCGGAAACGATGAAGCGGTTGCTCGCCGCGCCTGGCCGATCCATGGGCGTAGCGTTTGCTTTCCACCGCGACCGATTGCGGGAGGCGGCGGCGCATCGCGGCTGCCACCACTTGGCGAACCTCAACGGTTGCCGCACGTAGCCAGCGAGTTTCCCAGACTGCCCCTCGCGACCCATTTCTTTCCAGCCAGCCATCCGCCCGGCGGACGGCCCCGCCCGAGTCCTGCGCTTTTCCTCGCCCACGCGCTCGTCAAGCCCTTCCGATCGGGCATTTTCACGCACACGAACACCGCGCCGGCACGTTTACGGCACCGCCGCAGCCAGCAGCCACTCGTCCCGCCCGCCTTGAGCACCAAATCGACCGCGGGCCGTCAGCGCATTGCATGTCCTTGCGTTTCTAACTTGGCGAACCTCAACGGTTGCCGCACGTAGCCAGCGAGTTTCCCGAACTGCCCCTCGCGACCCATTTCTTCCCAGCCAGCCATCCGCCCGGCGGACGGCCCCGCCCGAGTCCTGCCCTTTTCCTCGCCCACGCGCTCGCCAAGCCCTTCCGATTGGGCATTTTCACGCACACGAACACCGCGCCGGCACGTTTACGGCACCGCCGCAGCCAGCAGCCACTCGTCCCGCCCGCCTTGAGCACCAAATCGACCGCGGGCCGTCAGCGCATTGCATGTCCTTGCGTTTCTCTTGAGCACCAAATCGACCGCGGGCCGTCAGCGCATTGCATGTCCTTGCGTTTCTCCCTTGCGTTTCTCCTTGCGTTTCTCAGCGGGTGGGTTCACCCACGCGCGCACCGGGCAGCTTACCGTGGCCGACCAGCGCGGGCAGCCGGCCGTTCACTCCGGCCCGCTGCCGCTTCAACGGCGAATTCGGCATTGCGCCGCTCGAGCGCGTAGAGGGTCGACATGGTGGCAACGTAGAGCGTGCCGTTGGCTGCCGTGCAGGTGGCGTAGATGCCGTCGTCGAGCCGGATTTCGTCGAGGATGCGCATGTCGGGCCCGGCGGCCAGGATCCAGAGCGTGCCGCGACGCGTGCCGATGTACACTCGGCCGTCGGCCACCAGCGGCGAGGCCCATATCTCGTGCCCGGCCTCGTGGACCCAGCGCGGCTCGCCGGTGTCGGCATCGACGCAGTGGACCTTGCCACCCAAATCGGCCGCGTATACAAGCCCGCCGTGGACGGCCGGCGTGGAGCAGGTGTGCCGCTCGAGCGGGTACGACCACAGCAGCCCCGTGCCGGTCACGTCGCCGCTGCCGGCGGCCGAAATGCATTGCAGCCAGGCCTCGCGCTTGCCCCACCAGATGTCGCCGCCCACCGTCACGTACAGCCGATCGTTGTGGAACACGGGCATGCTCTTGATGGTGCTGGGGCTCACCTGCCGGTTGCGGATGTACTGGTGGATGTCGTCCTTCGGGGCCGCCGGGTCGCAGTCGAATCGCCACACGCACCGCAGCGACGGCACGCGGTCGTCGGCACGCGGCGCACGGCCGGCGTCGGCGGTGAAGTCGACAAGCTGACGCGCGGCGGGCGTTCCGCTGGGCCGCAGCGCCTCGAACCCGTAGATGACGCTGTTGCCGCCGGCGAACAAGATCAGCCGCCGGCCGTCCACTTCGCCCAGCGCCGGCGACGACCAGGTGCAATGGAAGATGCGCTCGCTGATCCCTTCGCGCTCCCGCGCCACCATCTTGCCCGTCATCTTGTCGACCACCACCAGGCTGGGCGCCTCGGGCCGGTCGACGCCGTCGTGCTTGCTCGTCAGACCGTTGCTCGTGTTCACGTACAGGTACGGGCCGTCGAGCAGGATGGAGCAGTGCGACGAATCGTGCGGGCGCACGCCGGCCTCCGCCCGCAGGTCGAGCCGCCAGAGAATGTCGGCGTCGGTCGGGCCGGGTTCGAGCGGCGGTTGGCCTTCGGTCGCCATGTAGCGCCCTTCGTCGAGGAACGGGCCACTGTTGCCGTTGTGCAGTCCGTGCAGGTCGAGGCAAACCACTTCGGCCCGATTGGTGACCATGTACACCCGGTCGCCCTCGACCGTGGCCGGCGAGCACATGCCGGCCTGCGGCCAGTCGAAGTAGACGTCCTCAGCGAGTTTCGGTGCCACGAGCTGCCACGTCAGGCTGCCGTCGGCCTCGTCGAAGCACATCAACACGCCGCGGTCGCCCTGGTGTTTCGGATCGCGCGGGCGGTTGTTGTTCGTTCCGATGAGCACGCGGCCGCCGGCGACGACCGGCGTCGAGTAGGTGGACGTTCCCAGGGCGGCCGTCCATTTCACGTTGCGGCCCGATTCCGGGTCGAACCCGTCGGGCAAGCCCGTCTCGTCCGACACCATGTTGCGCCAATGCCGCTGCCCCCACTGCGGTTGATCGGCGGCGCCGGCGGGCCATGCGGCGAGGAACACGAGTGCGACGGCCGAAGACCACCGGCCGCCGTTTTGCAAGACGCGCAGCATCGCAGTATCCTTTCGTAAGCGTTCACGGGCCGGTGTCGCAGACTGTTTTCTCCGCTGCATGCGAAGGGGACAGTCCCCTGTGAACGGTCACCATCCTTCCAGCAGGGTTTCGCGAGGTTCTTGGGCGGGGATCGCAAGCCGAGCAAGGCATAGGTGAGGGTATCACTGTTCGGCCGGGCTGTCAAGAACTCGCTTTGTGTGCCGTTGAATACAGCCCTCACGCGCGCTATAATCCACATGGCTCTTCCGTTTCTAGGTGCAGACAGCCTTTGTTTTGGGGACGGCACAGCGGCGTGTGCCTACTACATTGCCGCGGCCTGCACCTAGAAACGGAAGAGCCATCCACATTCACACTGTAGATCATCTCGCATAGGACCAACGCCATGCATTCGGTCTTCCGCTTCCTGCACTCATCGTTTGGCGCCGTTCTCCTCGCCGCTGTGGTCGCCTTATCCACACCGCCTACCGCAGTCGGCAGTGAAGAATCGGCCGCGGAAAACACGCCGCGATTGCACGAGCTCGCCCGGCCCAGGGTGGCAATTCCCGGCGCTCCGAAGGCTGCTGACGTTTGCATGCGCTCGCTGCGCCCGCGGCCGATCAACGACCGCGATCCGCGAAATACGCTCGACGCCATGCGGGGCTTTCACGTCACCTGGCTGGAATGGACCTACGGTAACAATGCGGCGTTCATCGGCAAGGTGCATGAACTGGGCGCCACCTACGGCGCGGCAGCGGCGGCGGGCTCGTACCTCGGCGACGTGCCGGTGGAGCAATGGAACGTGGTCGATCTGGATGGGAACCGGCTGGTGGCCACCTGGATGCGCCAGTGGCCGCGGCCGAATCCCTGGGGCTGCGCCAACCATCCCGAGTTCCGCGCCGGGCACGTGCGCGCGGTGATCGCCGCCATCGAGGCGGGCGCCGACGTCTTGCAGCGCGACGAACCCGCCCAGAACCAAACCGCTCTGCGCTGGGGCGGCTGCTTTTGTGATCACTGCATGGCGGCCTTCCCCGAATGGCTGCGCCGCCATGCCGATCCGGCCGTGCTCAAGCGGCTGGGCGCGGCCGACCTCGACGAGTTCAACTATCGCGACTACCTGCGGGCGAAGAACGCGCCGGTCGGCGACGCGTTCCATCGCTGGGCGGGCGATGAACTGAAGCAGTATTTCCAGCAGTTCCAGTTCGATTCGACCGTGGCCTTCAACGCCTGGTGGCGAGAGCAGCTCGACCGCCACGCGGGCCGGCGCGTGCCGGTCTCGTGCAACAACGGGGTGCGGAGCTGGACGGAAATCCAACTCGGGTTCGACTATTGCATTGGCGAACTCTCAGCGGCCCACGCCCGGCCCGACTACCTCTACGCGGCCATGCGGCAGGCGGCCTCCTTCGGCAAGCGGCAGAGCGTGACCATGCCGCTTCGTCGCGACCCGGAGGAAACGCCCGACTGGATCCGGCACACGCGTCAGACAATCGCCACGGTCTATGCGGTCGGCGGGCATATTGAGATGCCGTGGGACACGTACCTCCCGACGCCCGACGCGCGTCGCTACTTCGGCAATCCCGCCGATTACGCCGACCTGACCGCCTTTGTGCGCGGCATGGCCGTCTATCTCGAAAGCTACGAAGACTCGTTCGCCCTGGGCAAGGACATCGACGACGACCGCTATGCCCCCGAGGCCGCGCCGGTTGTGCTGAAGGCCGAAACGGACCAGGTTTTCGCCTTTGTCCGCGCGAAGCCCGGGCAGGCCGGCGCGCCGGTCGTGATCCATCTTCTCGACTGGCGCGAGCAGCCCCAACCGCTGAGTGTCACGGTTGAGCCCAGGGCGTTCTTCGGTACCCTGCCACTGCGGTTTCGCCTGTTCACGCCTGTGCTTCCGCACGACCAGGCTGCCCACGACCGCGCCTTCAACTCGAAGGACTACAGCGAACTGGTCCGCGAGACCGAACTCGCCCGCAGCATCGTCAACACCGTCGATCTGCCCGCGCTGCGGCCGTGGGGCATGTTGATCGTCGAACCCGACGCGGCCATTCCGGTGGATGCTCAGGTTCCGGAGACTAAGCTTCCTCCGAGGTAGCAGGGAGTTGAGCGATGTTGGCCACTGCACTGGCGGCAGCGATCGAGAAGATTACCGCCAATCTCCACCACATCGTCTCTGCCAACATTGAAGCATTGACGAAAGCGCTGGGCGCAACATGACGGCCGCCTCGTGAAAGGTCTTGCCGGCTTGTGTCTTGGCAGCAACAGTCCGCCGCTCGCAATTGCTCCTTTCAGCGTCCGCAAGAACACGCAACGCTCTGACCTAACCCTGCCTCTCGCCAGCCCCTTCGGCAGAGGGGGTAGAGCTGCGTGGAACGAACTGATACAGTAGGTTGGTCTGCAACGTAAGGAGGCTATCTGCGCCCTCGGCAGGTGAACGCTTATTCGACCGGTTACACCAATCCTCTGTCCCCGGAGTTGTCAATGTATGTCGCCTCCAATCCCGTGCGTGTCCGCATGAACGTTGTTCATTTTCTCAAGAGCGATTTGAAAGACCTGGTGATTCTCGCGGGTGTGGTGGTGCTCAGCGGAATCATTGCCGTCTACAATCTGTGGGCGGCACTGGTTGTGCTGGGCATCGGCGCGACGACTGTGGTGATGTCGGTTATTCAGGCCCGCTCTGCGTTTGCCGAGGGAGACGCATGCCCCGCGATTGTCGTCGACTCGCAGCAGAACCTGATTGCCGTCCACACCGACCTCTCCAAGGGAGGTCCGTCGCATCCCGTGCTCCAGATACTCAAACAGCCGCTGGGGCGGGTTACCGGAGGGCCGTTCAAACCGGGAACGCGACTGGTCTTCGCGGCACTCTACAACGGGTTTCCTGCCGAGTCGAACTGGCGGGGGTTCGGCGGTTATTTGGTAAATGCAGGCACGCGCGACAAGGGAGTCATCGAGCGCGTTGTCCGCCGGATTCCGGAGACTCAGTGGGCCATGCTGGAGGCCGCCGTAGAAATGATGCAGCCGCCCTTGAGACCCGGGCTGTACCAACTCGATCCGGCCTAAGACTGGTCGCTTTGGACCGAATTGGAGGAACCGATTGTCGAGGCAATGCTCACGCGCGACGGCGGCGAGCCGATCGACTGGGGCGCGTTTCAATGAGGTCTGCACGGCGAATGAACCGAGGCCGAGCAACGGGAGGCCGGAAACGGGCCAAACAGGTTTGCGTGGCCGGGCCATTCGCCACGCAGAGATCAATAGGAGTCAAATGAACGAACAACCTTCCTGGCAATGGAACGAAATGCAGCAGGTCGGTACCGACTACGCCGACGCTGCCGAGGTGGATCGCTACGAGCGGCGCATGAGCGAGTTCCGCGACCTGCCGGCCGAAAACGCTGCGATTCTCGCGCTCCTCGCGTTGCCGGAAGGCTCGCACATCCTGGAAATCGGCACCGGCACGGGCCATTTCGCCCGCGAGGCGGCGAGGGCGGGGCACCGCGTGACTGCCCTGGATGTGTCGCCGGTGATGCTCCAATACGCCGAGGCGAAAGCCAAGGAGGAGAGCTTGACCGGCATCGCGTGGCGCCACGGCGGATTCCTCACGCTGGCGGCCCCGCCTGCAACGTTCGACGCGGCCGTCTCCGTCATGGCGCTGCATCACCTGCCCGACCTGTGGAAGGCCGCAGCCCTGCACAACATCCACCGCGTGCTCCAGCCCGGCGGGCGTTTTCTCCTGGGCGACGTGGTGTTCTCATCGGCCGGGCGCGACCCCCGATTCCAGTTCGACGCCTTCCTCGACTCCCTGCCACCGGCGATGCGCGAAGAAGCCGGCGAGCACGTTGCCAAGGAGTTCAGTACGCTCGACTGGATTATGGAGGAGCTGCTTGTGCGAGCCGGCTTCGCCATCGAACGGATCGCCGACTCCCGGGCTCCGATCATTCAGTACCTTTGCAGGACGGAACCGTGACGGAAACGCGCGTGCCGTGAGATCAGGAGCTGGATGTCTTTCTCGCGGGAAACCACTTGATCTTGGCGGCGCCGTCGCGCTGCGCGGTGCGGGCGTATTGAACGGCGGGATAGCCGAACAACATCGCGAAGTAATGATGGTCCGGCGGGAGATCGATCAATCCCTTCAGCCCGGGCACCGCCTCCAGGGCCAGTTTCAGCAGCCCGCACCACACCGTGCCCAGCCCGGCGCTCTGTGCCAGCAGCTCAAAGTAGGCCAGCGCCAACGGTACGTCTTCGGTGGCCCAAGCCGACTGCGGCGGAGCCGAAACGATCAGCACGTGGGGAGCGCCGCGAAAGATCACGTCGGCACCGTGCTCGACGTACGCGGAAGCTGCCTTCGCGACGTAGGCGCATCGCTCCGGAATGAAGCCCGCCTCGGCCGCATCCAGCAGCGCCCCCATCACCTTCTCGCGAAAACGCCCCAACGTGCCCCGGTCGTCGATCACCGTAAAGGTCAGCATGCGGTTGTTCACGGCGGTCGGCGCGTGGGCGACCGTGGTCAGCAGGCGGCCGATCAACTCCGAGTCGACGTTCTCGTCCCGATACTGCCGGACGCTCCGCCGGCCGCGGGCAAGGTGGACCATCTGCTCGAACCGGGGCCACACGTCGGGCGAAACCGGCAAGCTCTCGTCCGGATTCAGGCTAAAGATCGAGATCGCCGCCGTCGGGCAAACCGCCAGGCAATGCTGGCACTGGAGGCAATTCTCTTCGTTCTCCGGCAAGATGAACGGGAGTTGGTCCCCTTGCTGCTGGATGATGCGCGTCGGGCAGTCCAGTACGCACAACCCGCATCGGGTGCATTTTTCGTCTTTCACAATGAAGTTGAGCATAGAAAAGGTCCTTTGACTTGAGTTATTTGCTTTTCTCTGCCACCACAAGCATCTCGAAATCGTCGGGTGTTAGCGCATGTTCCCGGCTGAACTCGCCTATGGGACACCCGAAAATGTCCACCGTGGCGAACCCCGCGGTCTGCAACAGCCATCGCATTTCGGGCGGCGTATAATACCGTTCGTTGGTCTCGATGGTCTGCGTTTGGCCGGCATCGTCGGTGAACGTCAGCTCAGAGTGCTCCCGGAAGGTCATCCAATCGAACGTGAGCTTCCCTGTGACCGTGCTGACCTCGTTCGCGCTGAGGAACTCCTTGACCGAGTGAAACAGCGGGAACAGGGCATTGAGCGTGGTCAAGAGCAGCTTTCCACCGGGGCGCAGGGCCGCGCCGGCATGCCGGACGACGGCGTAGTTCTTCTCGTCGGTTTCCATCAAGGGGAACGCTCCCTCGCAGAACATGATCGCGGCGTCGAATTCCTCAAGGAAGTGTGGCTCGGTCGCGTCCCGTCGCTCGAACTCCACCGTGACACCGGCCTCGGCCGCCTTCTCGCGTGCGCGCCGAAGCTGGGCCTCGGACAGATCGAAGCCGGTGACCCGGTAACCTCGCCGGGCCAGTTCGATGGCGTGGCGGCCCGTGCCGCAGCCGATATCGAGAATCCGCTTGCCGCGGTCGGCCCCAAGCTCCCGCTCGACGAAGTCGACCTCGCCTACGGTCCCCTGTGTAAACGCCTCCTTGTCATACGTTTTGCCGTAATTGGCGAAGAGCGCTTCGTACCATTGCATCATGTCGAACGTCCTCCGGAAGGTCAAGCTCAACTTCTAGCGGAGGCCGGCAGCGGCGTCAAGAGGTACTGTCTTCCTGAACCGCTGGGCAGGCTCGCCGAGAGGCTTCTTCCACATGCGGCCCGTGGCACGTGCCGGCGCCGGCCGGGTGGCACGCACTGAACACGAAAGGCGTGGTTGGCAGTGCTCTGACCGTGAATCCATGCGAATGTGGTTCAAGCCACGTCCTCCGTGCCTCAGGGACGTGCCCACCCGCGAATCCACGCAATCACCCCGGATTCGGCTGGAAATTTGTGTTGGCGGAGAATCTTGCCGTACGCGCAATGAGTCGACACTTGACGGCCGGCTCGTTTTCACGTATTCTACCGGATTGTCAATTCTCACAGCAGCCTTTGCTACGGAAGTTGACGAACCGGCGGGGTGGGCCTCGCTGACCAACACGGTCAGTTGGCGTCCACCGGCTCACCCTGCGAGGTTTTCCACGTAAAACACTGGGGATTTCAAACGATGTCGAGCACGACTGCCGAACGTAAGGAGTTTGCCGCAAGCAAGAAGCTTCGCGATGTGATGGGTCAGTATTTCGTCGACTTGGACCGTGGCCCGGCGGAGGGCAAGAAGACCGCCTGGTGTACCAGTGTCGGGCCGGCCGAATTGCTTTGGGCGATGGGGTTCAACGTCTACTTTCCCGAGAATCACGGGGCCATGCTGGGCGCCTCGCGCATGGCCACCGACTTGATCCCGCTGGCCAACGCCCGCGGTTATTCGCCCGATATCTGTTCCTATCTGACCAGCGACATCGGCTCGCATCTGAAGGGCGAAAGCCCGCTGCAGAAGATGAAGCTTTCCGGCCCGCCGAAGGCCGACGTCTTGGTGTTCAACACCAACCAGTGCCGCGACGTGAAGGACTGGTTCCAGTTTTACGCCCGCGAGTGGAACGTGCCCTGCGTGGGCGTCCACACGCCGCGTGCCATTGGCGACCTCGACGAAGCAATGCTCGGGCAGATCGCCAATCAGATCGAGGGCCTCGTCGAGCCGCTCGAACAGGTTGCCGGGCAGAAGTTCGACATCGACCGGCTCCGCGAGACGGTCGATATCTCGCGGCAAACCACGATGCTGTGGAAGAGCGTTCTGGAAACGGCCGCCAACGTGCCCGCGCCGATCACGTTCTTTGACGACACGATCCAAATGGGCCCGGCCGTCGTGATGCGCGGTCTGAAGGAGGCCGGCGAGTACTATCAGGTGCTCCTGCCCGAACTGCAACAGCGCGTGGCGGAAGGCGTGGCCGCCGTGGCCGGCGAACGGCTCCGCATCTACTGGGAAGGCATGCCCATCTGGGGCAAGCTCAGCGCGCTGAGCAGTCAGTTCCTCGAACTGCAAACGTGCGTGGTGGCCTCAACCTACTGCAACAGTTGGGTCTTCGAGGCCCTCGATCCGGCCGATCCGTTCCGCAGCATGGCCCAAGCCTACAGCAGCATCTTCATCTGCCGTTCCGACGACGAAAAGGAAGCCTACATGGAGCGCATGCTGAGGGAGTTCAAGGTCGACGGCGTCCTGTACCACGACGCCAAGACCTGCCCCAACAATTCCAATTGCCGCTACGGGTTGGCGCAGCGCATCCAGAAGAAGTCCGGCTGCCCGTATCTGATCATCAACGGCGATTTGAACGACTTGCGGATGTACTCCGAGGAACAGACGCGGACGAACATCGAGGCCTTTGTAGAACAATTGCTGGAAGAATAGATGGCGAGGGACTATTACGGTGGCATCGATATCGGCGCTTCGTCGGCCAAGCTGGTGATTGTCGACGGCGACCGGCAGATCGTGGCCCGGACGCTGCGGCGCTCGGGTGTCGACTATGCGCAAACCGCTCGCTACTGCCAGGAGGAGGCCCTGGAGTCTGCAGGGCTCGACGAGTCGCAGCTCGCCGGCGTCTTCTCGACCGGCTACGGGCGCGACAACGTACCGTTCGCCGGTGGCAAGATGACCGAGATTGCCTGCCACGGCAAGGGAGCGTTCCAAGTCTTCCGCCGCGCGATGACCGTGATCGACATCGGCGCCCAAGACTGCAAAGTGATCCATCTCGATGAGCAGGGCCACCGTACCAGCTTCAAGATGAACCGGAAGTGCGCGGCCGGCACGGGGGCCTTTCTGGAGGAGATCGCTTACCGGCTCGATCTGGCGCCGGACCAGTTGAACGCCCTGGCCGAGCGATCCACCAGCGAGGTCTCGCTCGGGAGCTTCTGTACAGTCTTCGCCGCGACGGAAATCCTCGAGCGGATCCGGGCCGGCGTGAGAGTCGAAGACATCGTCAAAGGCGCGTTCCGCTCGGTCGTCAAACGGCTGCTGGAGATGGACACCATCGACGGCGACCTGGTGCTAACCGGCGGCGTCGCGGCCCATAATCCCGTTTTGGTAACGCTGGTCGAAGAGCTGTTCGGCCGGCCGGTCCTCGTGCCGCCCGAGGCGCAGTTCATCGGCGCTTTCGGGGCGGCCCTATTTGCGGCGGAAGCCGCGGAGAAATCATCATGTTGATCGATAATCCCCCGGTGGAGGTCGCCGACAGCGTTTGGATGCTCGGTACGACCGCCTATCCTGTATACCTGGTGCGAGGGCGGAATGAAGGAATGATCATCGAGGGCGGCATCGGCGCAATCGAGCCGTTGCTGCGACGCCAGTTAGACGAACTGGACGTCGCCTCGGAATATGTCCGCCAGGTTGTGGTCATGCACGCCCATCCCGACCACGTGATGGCCATTCCGTTGCTCCGGGAACTGTTTCCCGGCGTCGTCGTTGCCGCCTCCGAGCCGGCGGCCGCTACACTGTCCATCGAAAAGGCCATCGGCTACTTCACCCGCATCGACGCCGACCTGACCGCAGGCCTCAACCGCGAGGGCATGATCGCCGAGAGCCCGCCGCCGGTGGCCGTGCCCGGGAACCGCATCGCGATCGATCGCACGGTTGCTGAGGGCGACGTCATTGCCGTCGAGGATTTCGCGTTTTCCGTACTGGAAACGCCCGGCCACAGCGATTGCAGCATCAGCCTGCACGAAGCGGACCGGCGGGTACTGGTGATCTCGGACGCTAGCGGATTCTATATCCCGGCGAAAGGAACCTGGTGGCCGGGCTATTTCACCAGCTACCCGCAGTACCTCAACTCCATGGAGCGGTTGGCCTCGCTGGACGCCGAGACGCTCTGCCTGAGTCATTTCGGGGCCGTCCGGGGCCAGGACGAGGTTCGGGACTATCTGACCGGCGCAATCGCCGCAACGCGGCAGTATCACGAGCGGATTATCGCCGAGACAAAGGCCGGCCGGTCCGCCCGCGAAATCGCTGAAGCGTTGGGTGCTGAAATCTATCATCTTCGACCAATCCTGCCGTTGGATTTCTTCCAGAAGAATTGCGCCGTCATGGTAAAGCAGTCGCTGAAACACGAGGACGAAAAGGGGTCAGGAGCGATGGCTGAAAAGCCGTAGTCTTCGGGTGAAACACGGAGTTGTCGACAGGCCGTTTCGGCGAGTTGATTGCCGTAGCTGACTGCAGGGGCAGCGCTCGGAATGGCAAGTGCGTGCCAAAGAACCTTGCCGCACACCTTCTCCTTCCGAAACATTGACAACCCTGAACTGTTTCTTTACCATGGTAAAGATCCATTGGTTGTACGTGACCCCAAGGAACCGAAAGGAAACGGCATGAGAAAGACCCTGGCCCTCGCCTGCGTCATCGGGGCGCTGTGTTCGCAAGCCCTTGCGGAAACGACACAGGACGTCGCCTACTACCCCGACGACTTCCAGGTCAGCGGCGATCGCGAGTATGCGAACGAACGGTGCAAGCTCGACGTGTACCGGCCGGACGGACTGCCGGAGGGGGCGCCGGTGGTGGTGTGGTTCCACGGCGGCGGACTCTCGGGTGGAAACCGGCATATTCCCGTTGAATTCACGGACCAGAAGTTCCTCGTTGTGCCGGTGAACTACCGGCTCTTCCCGCGGGCGAAGTGCGTTGCGGCGATTGAAGACGCCGCGGCGGCCGTGGCGTGGACGGTGAAGAACATCGAGAAGTTCGGCGGCGATCCGAAGAAGGTGACCGTGTCGGGACATTCGGCAGGCGGCTACCTGACGGCGATGGTCGGCATGGACCCGCGGTACCTGGCCAGGCACGGCTTGAAGAACACCGACCTGGCGGCCCTGTACCCCATTAGCGGCCAGATGACCACGCATTTCCAGGTGGTCGCCGAACGGGAGACGGGAGAGAAGGGCGTCGCGAACAACCCGCTTGTAATCGACGAGTTCGCGCCCCTCTTCCATACCACCGCGCCGCTTTCTCCGATTCACCTCCTGGTCGGCGACCCGGAGCTGGAATGGCCCGCCCGCGTCGAGGAGAACGCGCTTCTGGCGGCGATGCTCCGGCGGATCAAGGAGAACCAGGTCGAGTTCCACAGCTATTCCGGCACGAACCACGGCTCCTGCGGCCCGCCGTCGCGGGCGTACATTCAGGCCGCGTTGAACAAGATGGCGGAAGCTCCGGCGAAAGACTAGTTGGGGGATCCGCGAGCCGGAGAGACCCTTGCCGCCGGCTTTCCTTCGCATCGCAATGCGTTGTGAGAGGAGTCTCGAGTCGGAGGATCTGAGTCGCTACCCCCTATTGGACCGCCGCCGACAATAGTGCATAATGGTCGAAATATCCTTCCTGCCAGGGCATATCCCATGATTTGCGTTAGCATTGGACGCGGCCGTCACCGGCACGTGATGGCGGAACATCGGCACCTGGTGGAGCAGGGCGCCGAAATGGTCGAGTTCCGCCTCGACTATATCAGCGGCGAAGTGAACGTCAAACGGCTCCTGACGGACCGGCCGGGGCCCGTGCTTGTCGCCTGCCGGCGCGAGCGGGACGGCGGCAAGTGGAACAAGGGCGAGGAGCAGCGGCGCACGCTCCTCCGGACGGCCATTGCCGAAGGCGTCGAGTTCATCGACCTCGAGGACGACATTGCCGACAGCATCCCCCGCTTCGGCAAAACCAGGCGAGTGGTCAGCCTGCACGACTTCCGCAAGACGCCCGACGATCTGGACGCAATCTACAAGCGGCTGTCCCAGCTCGATCCCGACATCATCAAGATATGCACGATGGCCAATCACGCGCAGGACAATCTGCGGATGCTCGAAATGGTCGATCGGGCCACGATTCCGACGGTAGGGATTTGCATGGGCGATATCGGCATTGCATCGCGCATTCTGTGCGGGAAGTTCGGTTCGCCGTTTACGTACGCCACCTTCCATCACGAGCGGGCGCTGGCCCCGGGGCAGCTTAGCTTCCAACAGATGACCGACGTGTACCGCTACGACGACATCCACCGCGAAACGGACGTATACGGTGTGATTGCCGACCCGGTCGGCCATAGCCTCAGCCCCTTGATCCACAATGCCGGCTTCGCCCAGGCGAAGCTCGATAAGGTGTACGTTCCCTTCCGCGTCTTGCGCGAAGACCTGGATCACTTCATCGATACTGCTCCCCGGCTCGATATCCGGGGCCTGAGCGTGACAATTCCGCACAAGGAGTCGGTCGTTGCCAAGCTTACGCAGGCCGACGGCGCGGTGCGGGGCATCGGCGCGGCCAATACCGTCGTCTTCCAGGGCGCCGACCGGCTCGGGTACAATACCGACTATCGTGCAGCCATCAGCAGCCTGGAAGAGTCGATGGGCGAGCACACGGTCGCCGATCAGGACGCCGAACCGGAGTCGAGCAAGTTGAAGGGCAAGACGGCATTGGTCCTGGGCGCCGGAGGAGTGGGCATGGCCATCATCTACGGCCTGACGCGGCGCGGCGCCCGGGTGATTGTGACCGACGGCGTCGCCGGCCGGGCCGTTGAACTCGCCCGGCGGTTCGATTGCCGGCATGTCGATTGGGCTGCCCGGCACTCCGTCTCGCCCGATCTGCTCGTCAATTGCACGCCGGTGGGGATGCATCCGAACGTCGACGAAACACCTTTCGAGAAGCACCACTTACGGCCCTCCATGGTCGTGTTCGACGCCGTGTACAACCCTGAAAACACGCTGCTGATCAAGCAGGCCCGGCAGCAGCACTGCAAGGTGGTGACGGGTTTGGATATGTTCGTGCGGCAGGCCTGCCTGCAATTCAAACTGTTCACCGGCCGCGACGGCCCGGCCGAGTTGATGCGCACCGTCATCAAGCGGGCGATTGGCGCCGTCAAGATGTGAGAGTGCACAGGGGGCCCGTCCGTTTAGGATGCGTAGTGACGTGCCGGGTGGGTGGTTTCGGCTGTCTCAGAAGCCGGGTCTGCCCTCGCGCCCCGGGAACTCGTACAGGTCTTGACCAAGGGAACCGCCATGCTGCTGATATTGATTGGCTATCGCGCCACGGGGAAGACGACCCTGGCGAAATTGCTGGCCGGCCGGCTGGCGTGCGATTGGATTGACGCCGACGTAGAGATCGAGGCACGCGCCGGCAAGTCGATCGCACGCATTTTCGCAGAAGATGGCGAGCCTGCCTTCCGCGACCTCGAAGCCCGGGTGATTGCCGACCTTTGCCGCCGCGCCGATTTGGTGCTGGCCGCCGGCGGCGGGGCACCCTTGCGCGAGGAGAGCCGGCAGCGGATGCGCACCGCGGGCAAGGTGGTGTGGCTGAAGGCGACGCCCGAAACGATCCACCACCGCATGACGGCCGACGCAACCACACCCGGCCGCCGGCCCAGCCTTACCGAGTACGACCCGATTCGCGAAATCATCGAACTACTCGACCGGCGCGAGGCGATCTACCGGGAGACGGCCCACCTGGAACTCGACACCGAGGGAAAGACGCCCGAGGATTTGACCACCGAGATACTCGACCGGCTTCAGGAGATTGCTGAGTGAACGCCGTGTTTGCCATGCCCCTGGAGGTCCGGCTTGCGGCGTTGGCAGTGGCCGGCGCCTGCCTGGGCAGCGTGGTCAATTGGGCCGTGTATCGGCTTGCGTGGAATCCTCGCACGATCAGCCCGCTCGGCCCGGCGCCCTCCCCTGCCCTGCCCCGCCGGCTGACAGATCGGATACCGATCCTGGGTTGGCTGGGGTTGCGCCGCGAGGCAAGTGTTCATGGGCGTGGATTCTGGCTGCGGCCCATGGTGGTCGAAGTCGTCCTGGCGGCCGGCCTGCCGCTTCTGTACTGGTGGGAGGTTCAGCGCGCGGCTCTGCTGCCGCCGGAGCTTCCCGCGCCCGCGGGACCGGCATTGGCCATGGTCCACGTGCAATTCCTCGCCCACGCGCTGCTGCTGGCCCTGATGCTGGCCGCATCGTTGATCGACGTGGACGAGAAGATCATCCCCGACACGATCACGGTGCCGGGCACGTGGCTCGGGTTGTTTCTGGCGGCGGCGGTGCCGCGTTCCCTGCTGCCAGGCATTGTTCCCGACATGCTTGCTCCGTTGGGACAGCCCATTCCCAATCAGATCTGGCACGCGTTCGACATGCACGGCATGCGCTGGCCGTTTCTGGACCTGACCGCTCCAAACGGTTGGCCGGCCTGGCTGGACGGCCGGCCAAACCTGCTGCCGCTCGTCCTGGCGCTTGCCTGCTGGTGGGCGTGGTGCGCGGCCATTCTGCCAAGGCCCTGGCGCGGGCGGCACGGCTGGTGCCGTGCGTTCGGGCTGATGTTGGCCAGGCTTCGACGGGAGCGGGTCACCTATCGAATCGGCGTCATGGGGCTGCTGGGTTCGGCCGCGATTGCCGGCGTGTGGACTGCCGGCGGCGACAGTTGGCGCGGCCTGCTGACCGCCCTGGTGGGACTGGCCGGCGGCGGCGGCATTGTCTGGATCGTCAGGATCGTCGCCACCGCCGTGCTGCAACGCGAGGCTATGGGCTTCGGCGACGTGACGCTCATGGCCATGATCGGCACGTTCATCGGCTGGCAGGCGTGCCTGATGGTCTTCTTCCTGGCGCCGCTGGCGGGATTGGGGGTCGGGCTGGTCCAAGTTGCCGTGCTGCGCGACTCGGAAATACCCTACGGCCCGTTCCTCTGCCTGGCCACCCTCGGGCTAATCATCTTCTGGGCCCCGGTTTGGTCCGCCGCGTGGGGCATCTTCGCCCTCGGATGGTTCATACCCATCGTCGTCGCCTTCTGCATGGTGCTCATGGCTGCAATGCTGGGAATATGGATGCTGGTGAAGCGGGCACTGTTCGGTTAGCCCGTGGGATAAGCTTCCAGCTTGTCTTTTCCGCCGACAGGCTGGAAGCCTAGCCCACGCAGCTTGTCTTTCCCGTTGACAGGCTGGAAACCTATCCCACGCAGCTTGTCTTTCTCGCTGACAGGCTGGAAGCCTATCCCACGCAGCTTGTCTTTTCCGCTGACAGGCTGGAAGCCTTAGGTTTGCCCACATTTTTTCCTTCCGATGGCCTCAGCGCCATCGAGCATTGCATGGAGTGTCATCCATCCACGCCACAGCAC
>JAVEUP010000355.1:0-4123 GCA_034005525.1 Thermoguttaceae bacterium
GGATCCGCTCTTCGTTTCGCCCGAGACAAGAGGTGGGGGCGCCGGGCGGGATCCGCTCTTCCCGCCGCTTGGATGAAGGGGCGGCGGCGCCGGGCGGGATCCGCTCTTCCCAGTGCTTGAATGAAGGGGCGGCGGCGCTGGGCGCGAGCCGCTTCGCACGCCGTTCTGACCCAGGCCGGGCATGATCTGGGGGCGCGCCGGCCCGCCAATCGTCGGCAACCTGGTCTTCGCGTCGAGCTGGGTGCGTCCCGGCAGCGGCAAAGGATGTGTCGCCGGGCCGGCGTCGCGGGCGCCGTCTGTGCGGCAGCCCGATCCGAAAGAGATTTGCCGACCGGCCTCGCCTCCGTTTCTTCCCGGCATACTCTTGCCGCAGCGGCCGACTACCTCGCTGAGCGGAGGAACTCGGTCTATCGGCCCGTGCATCAGATCGCACAGGCACTCGGCCATTTGCCTCACTCCCGCGTCATCGAGGTGTTGTAGATCGCGGCACAATGCCGAAGAAGACGGACTGCGCAGGTCGGCGGAACGGAACAGCAGCTTGTCGTACCCGGTTGACTCCACGTGCTTCTGCCACAGGGTTGGTGCTGCCGCAAGCGCCCTCAGCGCCGTATAGATAACCAACTCGGAGAAATGGTCCAAGTTGAGCGACAGCAGCGTCCCTCCGTTTCGGGCCGGGTGCTGATACGGTTCAACCCCCAGTTCCTGGTTCCGCCGTCCCAACAGCGCCGGAACGCATAGACAGTCATAGTCGACGAGCTTGATGTCTCCTCGCTCATCAATCATGATGTTCGCGTGTTGGAGATCGCCGTGTGCGACGGCGGCGTCGCGAAGCTCCTGGACGACTTCGAGCCACTTTTCGGCTGCTTCAGCGAGTGCGCGAGTATTACCCTCGAGGCTTCTAGCCCGCGCCCACTGAAATAAGGTATCACCTTGGACCCACTCCATCAAAATCAGCGGATACCATCTTCCGTCTCCCGCGGAGCGGATGGCGGAGTCGCGGTATTCGAACGCGCATAGGCACCTCAGACGCCGCTCGTTGAGGTACGCGGAGATATGATCGTACCGTTCGCGCCGCTCCGGCGACTCGGTCGTGAACACGCGCAGGGCAAACGGATTTCGTCCCTGCTGGTCGGTGGCCTTGTACACGACCGCAAAGGCGCCCGACCAAGGTCGAGGTTGTCCTTGGGCGTTCTTTTCGACCACGCATCGCTGCAGCACCGGATCGCGAAAGGCGAGCCGAGGGGTCTGAAGCATCGCACTGAAGTGAGAGGCCAGCGGCCAAGCCATGGTAGAGACTCCTCACGCAGCCGACAGGACGCACGCTGTCCCCGGCCCGTTCTGTTTCGATTCTCTCTGGATGAAGGCGCTTTGTCAAACCGGCGGGCAGGCAGAAAACCGTATCTACGGGGTGGATGCCATTACCTCGCCAGGGAATCGCCTTGGCAGGGGGGGGTTGACGGCACGTTGATGACCTGGGCATACTGGTACAGATTGCGATCCGTCTCCAACTGGGCGGCGGACTCCTGGGGAGGTGTAGCTGCAGTCGCGCACTGCGAGCGGGAACTGAAGGGGCGTTCGCATGATAGGTCGGCCGGATTCACGGAAAACGTTGCCGCTCTTGGCGCGGGTGACCTGCCCTCACTGCTGGAATGTGTTTCCCCCGGAGGACGTCCTTTGGATCGCGGAACACCCCGATCTGCTCGGCAGTCCGCGGCTCGGTAAGGATCATACGCAGCGATTCCTCCCCACCCGATTCACGCTCGACGGCGCGGCCGTCGATGCGCGGGGCTTCCCGTGCTATCGGCTGGCGTGTCCGAAGTGCCATCTGGAAGTGCCCCGGGCCGCTGTGGAAATGCAGCCGGAGTTCATTTCCGTCTTGGGTGGACCGGCGTGCGGAAAATCGTACTTGCTGGCGTCCATGATCCACTGTGCCCGCCAGATTCTGCCGACAAAGCTGGATCTGGCGTTCGACGAGCCCGATCCCGCGCTCAATCAGCGACTGAATGACTACGTGTCACTCCAGTTCCTCAACCCGGACCGCGATCGACTGGTGGCAATCGACAAGACGGACACGGAAGGCGATCTGTACGATACCGTCCAGTATGGCGACGAGACGATAACATACCCTCGGCCCTTCATGTTCATGGTGCGCCCGACGGCGGAGCACATGAGCCCAAACTCCGCCGGGCGCGTATTATGCGTGTACGATAACGCGGGCGAGAGTTATTTGCCAACGCAAGACATTTCGTCGCGGCCGGTCACGCGGCACCTGGCCAAGTCGTGCGCGTTGCTGTTTTGCTTCGATCCGACGCAGGATACCCGATTTCGACGTGCCTGCCGCGACAGGACGGACGACCCCCAGATGGCCGAGCGCAACGGCTTGCTCCACCGCGAGAATCCAACCCCTCAAGCCGCGATTCTTTCCGAGGCGGCACAGCGAGTGCGGCGTTACGTGGGGCTTTCGCAAAACGACCGGCATAATCGTCCGCTGTTCATCGTGGTCACCAAGTTCGATAGCTGGATGCGCCTGTTGAAACATCCGGAACTGCCGAAGCCCCTGGTGCGTCGGCAAACCCCCTCTGCGATCGCGCTCGACTCCCAAGCCATCGACCGTGTGTCGAAGACGATCCGCGAACTGTTGTGGAGGCTGTGTCCGGAGATCGTCTCAACAGCCGAAGGGTTCGCCGGCCACGTCCGGTATATTCCCGTGAGCGCAACGGGTTGTGCTCCCGAAGTGGACCCGCAAACCGGGGCGCTGGGCTTCCGGCCGCGCTCTGTCCGGCCCATTTGGGCTGAAGTTCCGTTGATCTGCGCGATGGCCGGATGGATGACCGCACTGGTGCCGCAAGTGGGGCGGCGCCAGGGCGGTGCGCCCGGTAATGGCGATGGCAACCCACCCCTCCCCGGATAAGAGGCAGCATCGTGGGCCAGGAACTCATCTACACATCGGTGCCGCGAGGGCTGAAACCGGGTAGTCGCGGCTTCTGCACGGTGGTCAGCACGGCGGGCATGGGCGCCAACCTGGTCCAGCGCCTGGAATCGCTCAGCGGCTACCGCCACGTGTTCGGGCCGCAGGATGCCAACGCGCGACTGAACCCGGTCGTCTTCTCGCACCTGCTGGTCGTGGTGAGCGGTCGCCCGTACCACGTACTCTCCCGCGTTGCCGACGCGGGGCTCGACTACACCCAGCGGACGAACAAGCTGGCGCACCACGTCGTGCTCGACGTTGCGGAGCGGGTTCCCGGCGGCCCCGCCTGGCTGCTGGGCCAACCCGGCTTTCTTCAAACGACCTTTGATGGCCAACCTCGCGTCCTGCCCGTCGGCCGCAAGCCCCCTGCCGGCAACGAGACGCCGGGCGTATGCCGACACTGGGCGCAAATTGCGGGCGACGCCGGTTGGGGAGGCGCCCTGGCCGAAGCAACGGCACTGGGCCAAAAAGCTTACCTGGTCTTCCGCCCCGGTATGGAGATGCTGCCGCTGCTGGCCGAGTCGCTTGCACTGCTGCCGCCGGAAAAGCGTTGGGGCATTACTTTCAGCACGTACCTTACCGGCCTGCCCCCCGGAGTCGATTGCCAATTGGCCTGCGTGGTGCAAGGCAGCCCCGAGCATGCGCGGCTGCGTCAGACCCCGAACGCACTGGTAATCGATTTATGCGGACCGCTGGGTCCTCCACCCGAAAGCGCCTACGTGCAAGCTGCCCGGTCGGGCGATGTATCACTCCTGGCCGGTTCCGCATCACAAGCCGTTGCCGAATACCCTTCGTCACAGGCAGCCTCCGCGTCTGCGGCCGCCGCGGTAGGTTCGCGGTCTCGGGGAGTGGCGGGGGGCAGTCCGCCGCCGCTGGCAATGCCGGCCTCGTCGCCGGGAGCCCAACTTAGCCCGGCACTTCAACGACGGACGTTCCGCCGCAAGGAGGCGCCCAAGTGGCCGACGTACGCTCTGCTGACAGGCGTGCCGCTGCTTATCTTCGCCAGCGTAGCTGCGCTCTGGCTGGCAAGCCGCGGAGAAACCGACCTGGCAGGCAACGGCGACAAACCGGCGGTGACAGCCAGGCAACGGAACAGGCCAGTTGACAAGCCGGACGAACAATCTGCCAAACCCGCTGATGCGCCGGAGGAACCAC
>JAVEUP010000356.1:0-4095 GCA_034005525.1 Thermoguttaceae bacterium
GATGCCATGACGTTGTTGGCATCGTACAACTGGATAGTGCCGTCGGGCAGAACGATCTGGTTTTCGAGCACGGGAAGTCGCCGATCGGTGTCGACCAGGCCATGTTCCCACAAACGAAGTGCATTCTGCACGGCACGGTCAATCAACTCGCAGCATTGCTGCAACGAATCGCGGGCCTTGCACATTCGCGCAAGGACAGCGCCGACGACGGTGTGCGGGTCGAATTGCCGTTGCATGACCGCTTCGGCCGGGCTGGCCAGGTACGGCCGAAGGGAAGGGGAGCAAGCGATTGCGAGTTGCGGAAGCCAGTTCGGGATGATTCGCGTGGGCAGCCCCTCCATAAGCCCTCTGGTAATGCACAGTCGGTAGCCTTCCACGTACCGCTCTCCGGCGCGGCGCCGAGCCTCGGGGTTGCGCCGGCTCAGCCAACCTGCCAGTGCCGCTTTCGCCTTGCTGCGCAGCCAGCGCACGGCAGCGTTTTCTTCCCAACGTACGCTAGCCCGTTCGAGGCGGCGCAGTAATGGATTGCGCTCGATGAATCGCACTTCGCGCGCGGAGCCGATGCGCAGCGGCGGGAACACTTTCAGAACCAGCCTCTGTTCCGTGTCGGCGTATACCCGAGCTGCATGTCCTTCACCCAGTGGGACGAATCGCATGTGCCGGAGTTGTCCCAGTACGATATCGTCGGGAACTTCGGGATTGAACAGGTTCTGCATAAGGCAGTACGTTACGCCCGCTTGGTTGCCACAACCACCAGAAAAGCGCCCAACAGTCCGTCAATCGAATTGGCGCGGCGGAGCGAGAACTGCTCCCGATCGTATACGCGGCCAAAAGCTCGTGGCGACAGCCAGCGGAAGATCAAGGGCAGCACAGCCAGCGGCAGCATGGCAAGCGCCCCCGTGGAGTAGTGCGTGGCACGAATAGCGTCGCACTTCAAGCCCGCATTCGACACGGCGGCCAGCACGTCGGCCGGCGTCATGACATATCGGAAGCAGCCGGCCGGGTTAGTCGCTCCGTGGATGAACGCATGCGGCGGCCCAATGACGCTCCACGTTACGGAGCCCGTCAGGAAGAACATCATCCGCCGGCGAATATCGCTGATATTCGGAAATGAGATCACGACGATACCGCCGGGTTTAACCACTCGGGCCAGTTCGTCCACCGCGCGTGCGCGCGCCCACACGCGTTGCAGACCGTTCAGACATACAACCGCATCGAACGAAGCATCCGGATAGGGCAGCTTGTCGTTCAGGTCGGCAAAGTCGCAAGGGGGCGCAGCGAGACGGAAGTTGTTGGGCGCGATATCGGCTGCTGTGACCGCGAATCCTTCGTCGAGCAGCCGCTGTGAGAACGCACCTTCTCCCGCCGGGCAATCGAGCACCGATTTGGCACCAGAGTGTTGGAGCGAATCCAATGCAATCTCAAAGGCCCGCGGGGGCGACCCAATTGCGATGGGTTGCGGATCTGTTGTGTTCACAATCGTCAATTGGCAATGAATAAGGAAATGGCTGTGTCAGTTGTGGATGATGCTGCTGTGAACGAGGCACGCATGCAGTCATTCACACTCTCGTCTACCCAATTACTACTCTCCGCACGCGCCTGTCCCCTCCAAACGTTCCGTCAAGGCATCTGCCACGGCACGACTATAAATGTCGGCCGCGACGGCGTCCATATGGTACCCGTCGGAATAGTGACCCTCAGTGTGCGATGCAAGGTCGCGCAGGTCAAGGAACGTCATACCGCGCGACTCGATGGTCTTCACCAGATTGGCGTCGAGCGACTGTTCCCCAGGCAGCGGCATCAGACAGAACACGCCGTGGCAGTGATTCTCGTGGAGCATGCTGACAAACTGCTCGAGTTGGTCATAGGTGAACCTAGCTTCCTCTGGTCTTGTCGGACCTGGCACGCGATTCTTCGCCCGGCAAGTACGCTGCATCTCGTTGAGGCGCTGGATTTCCGCGTGGTAGTGTGGTATCAATCGCCGCAGGATGCCATCCTTGATCTCCGGCTGATGGGCAATGGCTTTCAGATAATGAGCTGCAAAGAAATACGCTCCCTCATCCAGCGAACGCACGTCGCGACAAAGCACCTCAACAACCTGCGGCATCCCCGCGACATTCAGCGCCATGCGACGGGTCCGCTGGTCCACCTGGTCGCTGAGATGGTCTCTGACGAATGTAACAATCACGTAGTCGGGAGCCTGCCCGCCGAACCGGTTGCCAAAATGCCCTTCAAACACATAATGCCAGTGCCGCAACGTGGTATCATCCGGGCAAACCTTGAAAATGCCCCCCACCTGCACGTCGTGCCGCCGAAGCTGGTCCGCGAAGCTCTTCAGTGAAACGCCCTGCCGCGTCAACGAGTTGCCGAGGAAGAGAATGCGAGGTGGCGGGGCGTTTCCCAGGCTGCTCGCGATGGCCGGAATCTGGTTGCGGTGCTGAACATCTGAAAAGCCGCGACTGAACACGTGAGTTCCCACTTCAGTTGCCGCGAGAACGAGGGCGACGGAGAGCAGCACCTTGCGTTCGGGGTTAGAACTGAAAGTAAATGAACTCATGCTTGACGACCGGGTGGAAAAAGACGAGCATCAACGCAACGTAACTGTAGACCGCGGCACGGACGGGCCAGGCGACCTTCAGAAGCTTATTCCTATCGTTGGACAGAAGCAACCACAACTCATACGCTAGCAGCGGTAACGTGTAGAACGCAACCATGGCAAGACCAAATTGTGCAAAGACAGTCATCTGGTGGTTGGTGCAAATTAGATACAGCATGCTCCACGCCTGCCCGATACTTTCCGCCCGAAACAGCAGCCAGCCCAGGCAAACAAGATGGAAGGTAATTGCCACGTTCAGGATCGAACACCACCAAGGTCCGCTGCGTCTGTCCGCCGTCGAGGGCGTCAGCCCGAAAGCCCGATCGGCACAAAGGAGCACGCCGTGGAATAGGCCCCAGCAGATGAATGTCCAGCCGGCGCCGTGCCATAGCCCGCCCAGCAACATGGTCAGCATGAGGTTGCGATATGTTGTCACCGTACCATTCCGGCTTCCGCCCAATGGAATATAGAGATAGTCGCGCAGCCACGTTGAGAGACTGATATGCCAGCGGTGCCAGAACTCCCTTGGCGATTGGGCGAAGTAGGGCAGGTTGAAATTGACCATAATGTCAAAGCCCAGCCACTTGGCGACGCCGCGCGCAATCGCCGAATAGCCGGAGAAGTCGCCGTAGATTTGGAAAGCGAAGGCATACACTCCCACCAGACAGTCGAGCCCGGACAGTTCCGATACGGGTGACTGGAAGACGGCATTGACGATTTCCGCCATATTGTCGGCGATGACTACCTTCTTGAACATGCCGATGGCAACCAGATAAAGGCCCTCGGTGAAATCACCTGGCTTCAGGCGCCGCGGTTTCAAGACTTGCGGCATGAGATGGGTCGATCGCTCAATCGGGCCAGCCACAAGCTGAGGAAAGAACGCCACATACAGGGCAAACGCCTCCAAGTCGCGAGTTGGTTCGATCTGTCGACGATACACGTCGATTGTGTAGCTCATCGTCTGGAACGTATAAAACGAAATGCCTACTGGCAAGATAATTTGCAGGCTGGGCAGCGACGCGGAGAAGCCGAGCCAGGTGAGGAGGCCGACCATCTCTTCGGCGAAGAACCCATAATACTTGAAGAAGCCGAGCAGCCCGAGGTTCGCACAGACCGATAGGGCCAGCCATGCCTTTCTGCCGACGCCCGCACCACTCGTTGAATGATTGCCCAGCTTGAGACCAACAAGATAGTCGATGCACGTCGATATCCAGATGAGTGAAAGGAACCGCCAATCCCAAGCTCCGTAGAAAACGTAGCTGGCCACCAGCAGCAGCCGGTTCTGCCACCTGTGCCCCAACAGCCGGTACAGCAAAAAGACCGCAAGGAAGAATATCCAAAAGGTGTAGCTATTGAACAGCATCAGCGGCAGCTATCACGCAGGGCGTGGTGGCTGTAATGGGCGGCGAGGGCGCGTTTGGCGGGGGAAGACAAGTTGGGAGATGGGAGATGGGAGTTGGGAGTTGGGAGTTGGGAGTTGGGAGTTGGGAGTTGGGAGG
>JAVEUP010000357.1:0-4065 GCA_034005525.1 Thermoguttaceae bacterium
GGTTGGGTGCGGCTTGTGCGGGCCCACCTTGAATAGCCCGGATGATTCAGGATAGGTAGGGTGGGTCAAGCAAGCCGCTTCTTTGGTGGGCCGTCGGTCGCTGCTGCCGGCGTGCTTCCAGGCGGCGGGCTACGAATTAGGTTGGTTGCGGCTTGTGCGGGCCCACCAACGGTTGACGCGACCTTGTCCCACCCTACGTCTGCCTCCGGCCGCTCGGTTAGTCCACTGGGCCTGGGCGGATGATGGTCGGGGCGGTCTTCACACGCGGGCGGATGGACAGCCAGTCGATGCCCTGGAACTCCGGATCGTCCAGTTCGCGCACCTCTTCCGCGCCGCGGTAGGGAGCCATTGTGTCAACCCACGCAATCAACTTCTGCAGGCTTAACGAATCGACCTTCACGTCGTGGTGCTTGCCGCTGGAGGCGATTTCGATGAGCTTGCTGCGATACGAAAGCGCCGTCATGGGCGGCGGGGTCTGGTACGCCACCGGGTCGCGTTGATCGTAGCCTTCCACATGCAGGATGTTGGCAATGCCGAACCCGGGCGGCGGATCCGCGGGCTTCTCGTAAGGCCGGCCCCACGCGGGTCGGCCGGTCAGGAGCATGTACGGTTCGGAGAAGATGAGGAACCCCGGTCGGTCGGTGAAATCCACTACCTTCCGCCCCTCGCCGTCGCCCTGGTGGCACTTGCCGCAATACTGGTCGAGCACCGGTTGGACGAAGCGAGGGAAGCTGACCGAGGCATCGCCCCACGGCGGCGGGTCGATCGCTCGCGGTTCCTTGAAAAGCGCCAACGCCGGCTGCGACTCCAAAGCCGGCGTCCGGCTGTGCGATTCGTGGCAGCCAAGGCACCCGCGCCGCTCGCCGGGCATCACGCCCGTGAAGCTCCGCATCGTCTGCAGCGCCCGATACTCCTCGTCGAGAAGTTGGAAGTGCAGCGGGTAACCCGACGGTGCAACGAACGATACCGATCCGTCTTCCTCAATGGGAACTGTGCCGAAAATGCGTTTCACCCCCTCCGATTGCACGGCAGACACCACCGGCCCGGTCGAAAGGTACGGCCGCCTGTGCCAGTAGGTGTAGGTCTTGTGCTCGATATTCAGCACCCGCAGGAAGCGAGCCTTGCCCTGTAACTCTAGCGGTGCCCCGTAGTAGACGTTGGCGCTGTAGATGATGCCTGGGCCGGGATTATCGCGCTGCTCGCGGCTGGGCCACGCCACGCGGTCGGCAATGACCGGCGGGCGGGGCCGCGGCTTAAGCGGCATGGCATAGAAGATGTTGTGCGTCCCCTCGTAAATCAACTCCCGGTTGCCGTCGGTATCCATCAGGTACAAGACGAACTTTCCGCCCCGGTTGGCCGATACCAGGAAGTCCTCCTCGCTAAGCGGATACGGCGAGTAATAGGCCGAATACGCGCCGGCGGGCCGGTACCGGGGTGATTCGATTGGATCGACCGGCCCGTTGCCCGACTCGGGGTACGCCAACTCGGCGGTCACCTTCGTCAGCCCGTCAGGGAAGTTGAATCCTTTGTCGGGGTCGATGATGCCCACTGTCCCGGAAAACCAGTTGTGATGCGCGCTGCCGGTGAACATGACGCGCCGGCTGCCGGGAATGGCGCGGGCGTCTTTTAGCAAGTCGGGCCAAACGGTCTGGTTGCCCCAGAAGGTTTGCACATAGGTACCGTCAGGGTTCACGGTCCACAGGCCCTGGGCGCGCCATAGCGGCTTGTCCGTGTACTCCCATCGTGTATAGATGACCCGGCCGTCGTTCATCACGGAAGGCAAATAGTCGGGCTCATTGTTGCGCGAAACAAGGTAAATGTTCTTGCCGTCGGCATCGCACCGGGCCAGCACGAAGGCATTGGTGGGCGGCATGCATCGCACGTAGGTATGCCCGCGGGTGGTGGAGAACATGATGTGCCCGTCGGGCAAGTAAATGGGGTCGAAATCGTCGTAGATTCCCTCGGTAAGCTGTCGCAACCCGGAACCATCGACGCCGATCTCGTACAGGTGATACGCCTTCTCGTTGTGCGGCTTGTAGCTGAACACGATCCTCTGCGCGTCGCAGGACAGGTCGGGCCGCCAGAACGAGCCGTGCAGGGGCGGCTGCGGCATGAGCTGCCGGAGCTTGCCATCGGGCCCGAGCCCTTCGAGTACGAGCAACCGCCCGCCGGGGACCGCCTGATAGCCCAGCCGATGGCGCGTTTCGTGGTTCCACTCCCTGCCCTGCGGGTAGGGCTTGTCGATGAACAGCACGCTATCGAAATCGAGCACCGGGTTGCGGAACATGATGCTCCGTTTCAATTTACGTATCTGGAAGTAAAGTTCTCGGTCTCCTTCGGTCAGATTGGCGGCTTTCTGCTCCAGTTCGTTGAGCCTGGCCATCTCCTCGGCAAAGCTAAGCCGGCCCGCGTGATGCGACTGGATGCGCGTCGCCATCTCACGCGTGCGGACGATCTCGTCGCGAATGCGTTCCGGCGTGGGGCTCGCGGTGGACACCGGAGCGTTCGAGTACCAGGTCCGCCCGCTCTGAACTCGCATCGGCGCAGTATCCTGCCCGGCCTGGTGCAGCCAGTCGAGTTCAAGCGCCGCGCGGGCTTCTTCCTCACTCAAGTCGCGGGTCTCCGGAGTGCGAGGTGTGACGTAAGGCGCCACGTGCTCGTGGACGACCGGCCGGAAGTCAATCCGGTCGCCGGCCTCCAGCATAATGCGCACCCACTCGGGCGAGTACAGTGCGGCGTCGCCTTCGGCCTTGAGCGACTCCAGTCGCGCCGCGATGCCATCGTACTCCTTCCATTGCGCCAGTTGTTCGGGTGTTTGCCGCGCCCATTGGTTCTCGGTGAGCGGCTTGTACTCCAGGAGCATTTCGATAAGCCGCTGCGCGGCCGGCAATTGCAGTTCGTTTCTCGGGGCCGAAAGGTGATCGGCCAGCGTCCGCTGGGTGTATTCGGTGAAGCGTGCCAGCGGCTCGGCGAAGTCGGCCGAAAGGCGCGCCTGCAACACCTGCACCAGCTTGGCCCCCGGTACGATCTTGTGTTCTGCCAGGTTCCGGCGCACGGCGGCCAGCGTTTCGGCGAAATCGTTCCCGCGCTCGTACACCTTCGCCACGTGTTCGGCCACGTGCTTGTCGGCCATGGTGATGGCTTCGATGCCGTTGAGGTACAGACTTGCCACCTCGTCGGCCGTAAGCGCGGCGGAATAGATGCGCAGGTCGTCCATCATTCCCTGCAGGCATTCGCCGCCGTTGGTGGAGCCGATGCAGCCGGGTGCCCCGCCGCCGGCCGCGATCTTCCCCGGCCGGTTCAGTAGGCCGATCTCGCTGCCGTTGAGATACACGCGGAGCGCCTGCCCGTCGAACGTGGCTGCGCAATGGTGCCAACCCGTACCGACCAGCGCCTTCGGATCGATCCTCGCATCGCACTCGACGTAACCATTGACGTTCAGGCCCAGCGCCAGCACGGTCCCTTCCTCCTGGAACGAGAACAGCACCCGGTCGTTCCCGTCCTCCTTGCGGAAGATCTCGTTGTACCGGTCGAACTTGTCGACCTGGACCCACGCCGAGAAGCTGATCTGCTCGACCTTGGAGAAATCCGGCTTGCCCGCGCCCTGGACGGCCAGCATGTGCTGACCTGAAAACCGCATGGCGCGGCCGAACACGCCGGGGGTCCGGCTCAGCCCGCCGGGGAACCGGTCGGTCGGCGCGGCATGATACTCGTTGCCGCTCCGGTCGAGCACGGCACTGCCCTCGCCGTCGTCAAAGGTCCAGTACGCCACCAGCGGCTTGTTGATCGCGATGGGCTGGACCGGCTCCGAGGCGGAAACGGAAACAGCGATGCCCCAAAGGGCGGTGAGTGTGATGCTTGTGCGACAGAAGCGAATCCGGTTCAACATGGGTAAGGCTCCTTGGGAGGGTTCTGAGCATAGCAACATCGTGCGTCCTTTCGTAATCCATTTTACCCGGCTTTGTCCGCCGGCGTCAGTCGATCTGCCGGGTCAACACCCGAGCGGGCGCCGGCTTGTTCAGACGTAGGGTGGGAGGTTCCGGATGTCTCAGCATCCGGGTTCAC
>JAVEUP010000358.1:0-399 GCA_034005525.1 Thermoguttaceae bacterium
ACACCATGTCGGCAGCCTGCCCCTTCGCGACGGCCAGCGCCGCCGCACCGCCGCCGAGGCCCAATACTCCCGCGCCTCGCAAGACATCGCCGACGAACGTCCGGCGGTTCACATTCGTTTTCGATGGGTCGGTCATCATAACGCTCCTTGCAGCCGAAGGGACGGCTCCCCGTGGACGTTTACCTCGTTCCGGGCCGGCCCTGCAACGGGCAGTACGACAGAACCGGACATTGCGGACAACCCTGCGCACGACGGCAAAGCAGTCTTTCGCGGGCGCCGCCGCGAGCCAAGAGGGAAGCAGAGCCGAGCCCAAGGGCGCCGAGCACAGCGGCCCGCCCTGCGGTGCGAAGCCATGAGCGGCGGTCGGTCGTGGTAGGTTCCGTGGTTTGCATGGCTAAT
>JAVEUP010000358.1:409-4082 GCA_034005525.1 Thermoguttaceae bacterium
CCTATTCCTCCTCGGTACCGGTGAAGGGAATACTCTCCCTGGTCACCAGCACGGCTAATTTTCTTCTTCAAAGAAACGGACGGCGCCGGCCACAGGGTCCAGCACCAGCACGCGGCCGCGACTATCGACGGCTACCATTGGCGCGCGCAGCCCGTAGTCGGTGCGCGTTTCGACGAGAGCCGCGGCGGCCGGGGCAAGGTCGTTCGGCCCTGCCACAACGCTCTGCAACCCGCCCTGCTCCGTATACACTTTGACTCGCAGAATGCCCTTCTCGGCCGTCACCGTCCGGCCATCGGACATCAGGGCGATGCCGGCGGGGTTGCAGCAACCGCAAAAGCCGTCGATGGCAACGCCCGGCCGCCCCCAAATCAACGGCTGTTCAAGATGCCCCTGGGGTGTGTAGTACTCGATGCGGTGCCGGCCCGGATTGACAACGCGGAGCAAGCCGTCGGCGCCCATGGCGATGTCGAAGTACGGGCTGGGGATGATGAATCCGGGAATGCCGCGATCCTCGTCCCGCCGCCCGATCTCGCCGAGCACCTTCCCGTTCAGGTCACAGCGCAGGACGATTCGCCGTCCGGCGTCGGCAACGAACACGTCGTTCTCGCCCAGCGCGATGCCGGTCAGTGCGGCCTTGGCATCGAACGGAGGCCACACCTCCTCCCGCCCGCCATCCACGCGATAAACCTCCACATGCCGCTCGAAGGCGACGTAGAGCCGCCCCGGACTTGCATGGTCCTCACCGGCCACGGCAAGCTGCCGCGGTTCGGCGTCGAGGTCGATCCGTCCAAGCAGGCCGCCGTCCGGTCCAAACGAGAGAATTGCGCGGTCGCCGGCCAGCCAGAGCCGATCATTCGGTCCCACCACAAGGGCTCGCGGCTGTTTCAGTGCAATCGGCAAGGAAGACGTCTCGCGCCATCGGAGCAGCGCTGGATCGACGACGGTGTATTCCTCGACGCGGTAGTCGAACGCTTCGGGGAGACCGCTGCCCGACTCGCCGTGCGGCCGGATGGTCCACAGTGCAATCGCGGCTGCTGCAATAGCCAAGGCGACTACCACGCCAATCAGTACAGTCGATGTGGTGGGAATTGTGGACTTGTTCATCGTGAAGATGCTTCTGTGGCAATGATCCGGCGAATGTCGAAGGATAGGCTTCCAGGAAAACCGCCTGGAAAGACAGGCTGGAAGCCTATCCCACGATTGTCACTGAAGCCTGTCCCGCGATCACCGCAACGGTCGTCTGTTCAGTTGAATTGCCCGCCTAAGGGGTTGCACCCTCCGTTACATCCAGGCACACCATGGTAGTCAAATCGCGAAAGATCAGCCGGCCGGCGGCAAAAGCCATCGGACCCCACGATTCGTGACCGTCGAGCACCTGGGCCTCGGCCAATTGCCTGTACTGCTGCGGCGTCGCCTCGGCCAGGGTCAATCGGCCGTCGTCGTCGAGTATGAAGAACAGTCCGTCCGCCATCAGGTAGGGACCCAGGCCGAACCGATGGGCCGAGCCGCTTGCCCAAACTTCGTTTCCCTCCATGTCAAGACAGACAAACTGTTTGTCGCTCTCGCGGACACCGTAGAGGAAGCCTTCATGGAATATGGGTGTATGGTGCGTGGAACCAAACTGCCGCGGGCCCAAACGAAAGAGGTTCTTGGCCACGATTTTCCCGGCCTCCTCCTCGAGTTGCATCATCAAGGCGCCGGCGTTGTAACCGCCGGAGAAGAAGACACGGCCCTCGGGCAGAACGACAGGCGAGGGGCACGTGGCAATACTGATTCGCCAGTCGGTCGAGTCCCATAAATAGCTGCCGTCCTCGCCGTCGATCCCGGCCACGCCGCCCTTGCCGCAATAGACGTAAATGCGCCGGCCCGCAAACTCCATGGGCACGATGGAAGTGTGGGTAATCACCCAGGCCCGCGGATTCGGACTTTTCCAAATCACCTTGCCGGTAACACCGTCCAGCGCAACGAGCAGGGCATCGCCCCCGACTGCCATGACAACACGGTCGCCATCGACCAGCGGACACTGCCCGTTGTACCACGGGGGCACCGTGGCGCCAAAATCCTCCACGGTGTCAATAAGCCAATGCTCCTTGCCCGTTCGCGGATCGACGCTCAGGGCATGGCATTTAGGACCCAGCGCAATGCAAGACTGCTCCGTGACGGCCGGCACGGTTCGCGACATTCCGTGGTTGCGCTTGATTTCCACCGGGTAGCTGTACCGCCATATCTCGCTTCCGTCGGCCAGCGACAGACAGCGCAGGGCATCGGCCTGCTCGTCACGAAGGTAGTCGAGGACGTAGACGGCGCCGTCGCGAACCGCGGCGCCGGCGTATCCCTCGCCCATCTCAAGGGTCCACAGGCGGGGCGGACCGCCTTCCGGCCACGACCTGGCCAGCCGCGGGCTATCGTGGGCGATGCCGTCGAGCTTTTCGCCCCGAAACCAGGGCCAAGCCCCGGGCAGTTCCGCCGGACGGCCCGCGAACTCCTCAAGCTTGCCCTCCAATGGCCGCTCTGCCCGCACGGATGGCGTGCCGGACGGGCGGTCCATTTCCGGTACGCGCAGCTCAGCGCGCCGACTCGGCTCGACATGCGCCCAGGCTACCAGTGCCGCAATGGCAGCAGCAGCCAACACGCCCGGCAGAATCGTTGTGGAAAGCGAAGGCCGCATGTCGCCACTACTTGTTCACTTCTTCCGGATGGAAGATCACATGGCAGTCGTGGCAACTCTGGTCGAGCTTGGTGAAGGCGGCCTGGGCGGCTTCTTCATTCTTCGCTTGGGCTGCCGCTAGCAGTTCAACTGCCGCGTCCCGCATTTGCAGGCTGCACTTCTTCCATTCAACCGGCTTGTCCGGCTCGATCGTTTCGTCGATATTCGGGATGGTGCCCTGGGCAATGACTGCCACGGTAACGGCATCGCCTGCGATGGCGTCGGCGTTCTGCTCGAACCGGCGGCTTACACGGCGGCGGATGCTCGCGTGAATGAGCGGCACCTGCTCCATAAGTTCCTTCAGCGAAGCCACCTTCTCCCACTTCAGTTCAGGTCCTTCGCCACCCTCGGCTACCGCGGCCTTGAGCTTCTCAACCGCGGCCTTGGCAGCTTCATAGTCTTCCGTGGCGGCAAGGGCCTGTGCCGCGTGCAGCATGGCCGGTGCGTTTGCCTTCAGCTTATGGTCCTCGTCGTGCAGCCCCAAGGCCAAGGCAATAACGATCATCGTATTGGAATCTCGCTCGATCCGCGTAACGCCGTCCTTGTACTCATCGGGAGTCGAAACGGCCTCTTCCAAACGCGACATATAATAGTCAACCTGTCCCAGCAGGGGCTCGGCAGGCGCATACGCCGAAACGGGTGCGTCTACCGGTAGGGCTTCGTCCGTCGGCTGCTCAGCCGGCGCGGCTGGCTCTTCCATCGGTGCAGCAGGTTCCTCGGCCGGTGCAGCGGGTTCCTCGGCCGGTGCAGCGGGTTCCTCGGCCGGTGCAGCAGGTTCTTCGGCGGGCGCAGCAGGTTCCTCGGCCGGTGCAGCGGGTTCCTCGGCCGGGGCAGCAGGTTCTTCGGCCGGTGCGGCGGGCTCCTCAGCGGGTGCAGCAGGTTCTTCGGCCGGTGCGGCGGGCTCTTCCATTGGCGCAATGGGTTCCTCCATTGGCGCGGCGGGTTCCTCGGCGGGCAGATCGGAAG
>JAVEUP010000359.1:0-4072 GCA_034005525.1 Thermoguttaceae bacterium
GCGGGGGCCGCCCCGCACCCCAATGCCCCCGGCTTGCCCGGGGGATGCTTACGCTTTTCGCTACACGCGGGGGCCGCCTCGCGCCCGAATGCCCCCGGCTTGCCCGGGGGATGCTTACGCTTTTCGCTACAACTCCCCTTTACCTCGCGCGCCCTTGCCGCCGGAAGCCGCACAGCATGGCGCCTGCAATGGCCAGCAGCAGTAGCGCCGAGGGCTCGGGAACGCCGGTGACGTCGAGGTAGGCGGTTGGGCTGCTGCTAACGGTAATCAGGTCGATCCGTGGGGTTGTGTTGCCCGCAGTTCCGGCGTAGGTCTCGATGCGAAACGAGGTGATACCGCCGGAGCCGATCCAGTTGGTGCCGAGGTCTTCAAGCGTGGGTGTACCGAGGTTCTCGGGGCCCAAGGTCACGTCGGGGTTGACCCAGAGCTGCAAATAGTCCTGGGCACTTGCGCCGGCATCGAGTTCCAACCTGCCAAGAACAAGATACGTTTCGCCGTAGCTGCTGAAGACGTTTGATTTTGTCGTGGTGGAACTGCCCAAGTAGGTACGAAGCTCCGACCCCACTGAAATGATCCGTCCGGTGTTCAGATTGATCCCGCCGCGACCGTCGGCGGTCGGTTCCAGGAGGAACGAGAACCAGATGGTATCCGTAAGCGGACTGGCCAGGCTCCTCGTTGCATGCTGGACCGTCGTAGTGTTTCCGATCCCTTGCAGGGTTTGGGGCGTGCCGGACTGCGTGAGCCTGAAGTTGGTGCTCGCCGGGGCAACCAGGTCGTCGGGGACTACGGCAATTTCCATGTTCGGGGCAGTCGCAGTGCTCCAGGTACCGCTGAAGCCCATTCCTCCGGCCTGGCCATGGATGTTGCCTGCGGACATATCGTTGAAATCGACCCGCACGTAGGGTGCGACGAAGGTGGAATGGACGTAGCTAGTCTGGTGCAGCGTACCGGCAGTGCCGACAGTTGCATTGCCCGTTACGGTTCCGCCGCTGAGGCTAACGGCCGTGGCCGGGCTGGTGCCGGTGAGCGAACCGGCATAGAGGGCAACGCGTCCACCGCCTCCTCCGCCGCCGTGACGGTTGGCATCGCCGCCGGCGCCGCCAGCGCCGCCGCTGACGTCGATCGAGCCGTTCGGGCCGAGGTGAACCTGATTGGCCGCGAGAATCACGCCACCGCCGCTGCCGCCGCCACCGGCGACCATGGAGCCGGCGGTGGATCCTCCGCCGGCACCTCCGGTGAGCGAGAGTGTCGTGTCGAGGGTGAGGGTTCCGGCGGCGGCAAGTTCGAGCGCGCCGCCGCCACCGCCGCCGCCATGCCCCAATTTGTAATAGGTTTGTCGTTGCGACCCGCCGCCGCCGCTGCCACCGTAGAGTTCAGTCAGCGGTAGATCGCCGTACTCTCCTCCTCCTGCCCCTCCAGTGTTCGGAGCGTTGCCACCGGCGCCCCCGTAGCCACCGCCACCGCCGGCGCGCTCTGTGAGCGTAATTGCTGCGATACCGCCGCCCCCGTAGCCGACGCCGGGTGTTGCATCGGTGGTGTCGCGTACGCCGTCGGAGTTTGTGTCGATGGAAAGTCCTCCGTTGCCGCCGTAGCCGCGCGTGGGGCCGGGCGGATTGCTTGCCCACGACGTGCCTCGCACGCCACCCTCGGCCCCCGGACCACCTGCGCCGCCCGGACCAACCGTGCCGACATTGTCGCCAGTGCCGATCAAGCCCACCTGCCCGGCCAGGCCGCTGATCGATGATCCCAGGTAGAAGTTCGACTGCGAACCGAGCACCAAACCGCGGGTACCGACCACATCGACCGCGGCACCAGCGCCGATGTTGACGGAGCTGAACGTGAACACGGCCAGTTCCACGCCGCCGCCTTGCGAGCCGGCCGCCACGCCGCTGAAGCTGACCGGCGCCCCGCCGATGGTGCCGGTCAGTTGCAGGTTGGCCGTGTCGAACGTGAGGCTGTCGCCAGCGGTCAAGACCAGGCCGCCGCCGGCGTCGAGCGCGGCGAACTCGATGGGGTTGAATACCGAGCCGGTCACCATTGCGGCGTTCGTGGCAGCGGGACCAAGTGCGGCAAAGGCACAACAGGCGAAAGCCGCCCAGCGCATGTGTCGAGGCGACCTCGTTCGGCTCCGAGGGCCGCTATGGGATTTTGCAGTGCTCATCATCAAGGCTCCTTGTTGAACTTCAGAAGAACTCCAAAGCAGAATAGGTCATATGTTCGATTGCTGGCACGCCCGCGGTCACTCGGCCGCCGAGCCGATCTCCTTGTTCACGCATCTAGCGTCTTCGGCGCCTCCGCCGGCACATGCTCAAGAACCCGCCGGCGGTGGCCAGCAGCAACAGCGCATTCGGCTCGGGGATGTATACCAGGCTCACGTTGTCGATCAGGAGCTTGCCTGCGGTCGTGTTGGCATATTGCGTACTGAAATGAATTCTCTGCAACCCGGCATGCGCAGCGGTCACCGGGGCGGCGTTCTGCCAATAGGTGATATCCTCCATGGCGCCAACGAGGCTCAGGTTACCATTGATGTCGTAGCTGAACAGTTGCATGTCGTATCGGGCGTCGGACGTGCCGTAATCGCGGCCCGTGATGCGCAAGCGGTACAGGTTCAAATCGTCACCTACATCGTCGATGAACGTCGAGAAGTCCACGGAGCCCAGATCGGTAAGCGAACGCCAGGCAGTGTCGTACACCTGGAACAAGCCTGCTCCTCCGGAGTTGACCAGCCGGAGGTTGATCTGCCCGGAATGGGCGTTCTCCAGGAAGAGGTTCATGGTCCGTTCGTTGCCGGGATTCTCGGCGGCGAAATCGACCTCGAATGTAAAATGGGGCCACGGGTCGGCGACACTTTGCGCCACACTGCCGCGTGTGCCGGCGCTCGTCTGGTTCTTGATCAGCAGCGCCTTGTTGGAGTAGGGGAATAAGCCCGCATGGTCGGCTGTCAAAGCACTTGCCGACCAGCCGGACAGCGTAACGTCGCGCTCGAAGGTGCCGTTGGCCAGCACGTTGTAATCGAGCGAGACGTTGTCCAGGAGGAAATTGTTGTCGTTGTGCGTGGAGACGAAGCCGAGATGGTGAAATGCGGTCACGATGTCGTTCGTCTGCAAACTCGAGCCGCTGCCGACCAGCGTTCCGGTGCTCAGGTTCCTCACGCTTGTTTCCAGGAGCACGCCGGTCCCTTTCCGGGTGATCTTCAAGACGGCCTCGTGAGGATCCTGGCCGCTGACGCCGGCCGTGAAGCCGCCGAATGTTTGCAGCCCGGCGCCGCTGAGCACGCCTGCGTCGGGGTAGGTATCGCGCAGAAAAGTGGATGACGCGCTCCCGCCGACACCGAAGCCGACACCGTAGCCGAACGTATTGGCCGAATGGGCACTGCCCTGGTTGTCGGCCGTCGGCTGGGTGCCGTTGTTGTTGAGGATGCCGAACCTGAAACCGTTCCCTTGGTTCTGCAGCGACGTGTCGGCATCCATGCGGAAGTCGAACCGCAATGTCACCGCGTTGCCTGGAATGTCGAGGTCGATTCGGCCATAGTCCTTGCCGGGCGCGGTGGTCCACGGAGCAACGATTGCGTTGAACCCCGCTGAATCATATCGAAGGGCGTTGCCGTCGCCGATCCCGCTGCTATCCTCGACGATTGTCAGACGGGTACCGTCGCTGCGCGCGGTGAACCAGGCGGCCTGATAGCCGGCCGCGTCGGTCCGGTCGGTGCGCGAGAAGTTGTCGGCCACAATCAGCGCGGCTGCACTCGGAGCGACGATGACTCCGCCAAGCACAATTGCGGCGAGAACCCGCAATGCTGGGATGTCCTGCAGTTTCATGATGCACCCCCTTCATAAGAATACCGGTCGGCGAGGTCAGCCCAGGTCCCGGCACACTGCCTGCAACGGGCCCAATCTAACGGGACATCATACATTGTAGTCGGCCTTGAAAAAGCCGTCAAAGAGTTTGTGCGTTATTATTCTAAGAAATTGCGACAAGCTTGGCAGGCGCGGAAGCGTGTCCATCTGCCGGGGACTGCCGCGTCTATTGTACACAAGCTGCGGTGGCACAAAAGGCCACCTGCGGGCTTGCC
>JAVEUP010000169.1:0-17160 GCA_034005525.1 Thermoguttaceae bacterium
CTTCGGCATTGTGCCGCGATCTACAACACCTCGATGACGCGGGAGTGAGGCAAATGGCCGAGTGCCTGTGCGATCTGATGCATGGGCCGATAGACCGAGTCCCTCCGCTCAGCGAGGTAGTCGGCCGCTGCGGCAAGAGTATGCCGGGAAGAAACGGAGGCGAGGCCGGGCGGCAGATATCTTTCGAATCGGGCTCCGGCACAGAAGGCGCTCGCGACGCCGGATCGGCGACACATCCCTTGCCGCTTCCGGGACGCGCCCAGCTCGACGCGAAGACCAGGTTGCCGACGATTGGCGGACCGGCGCGCCCCCAGATCATGCCCGGCTTGGGTCAGAACGGCGTGAGCCGCGGCTCGCGCCCGGCGCCGCCGCCCCTTCACTCAAGCACTGGGAAGCCCGGCTCGCGCCCGGCGCCGCCGCCCCTTCATCCAAGCGGCGGGAAGACCGGATCGCGCCCGGCGCCCCCACCTCTTGTCTCGGGCGAAACGAAGAGCGGATCCCGCCCGGCGCCGCCCCCCAGACTTCCCTGGATCGCCACGGAAGGAACCGCTCTCAGTGATGGAAAGGCACCGCTTCCCGATTATCAAAATCCGGAAGTCCCTCCGGTGTTTCTTGAAAGCATCTTCTCGCACATAACCCGCGCGGAAGTGGCGTGGGTGTGCCTGGGATTCGGGATTACCGGTTTCGTGGTACTGGTGATCGCCCTCTTCGTGTGGCGAGCGTAGTCGGCAAACAGCTTTCGGTGGACGCGAATTTCGAGCATGAAGAACCTCCGGCCGCCGGTTCCTCTGCTCCGCCGCCCTATGAACGCACACACCCATTCCACGTCCCACCCGGATTTGCCTCGTGGAGTGGCCGGGCTGAATCACTACTTCCGGAGTGCCAATTGTCTGACTGCCGTTCATTCTGGGCCCATGCCCGAGAATTCCCGTAATCGCACCATTGACATCTGTCGCGGTACATGCAATAATACCGATTGATGAACTACTGTACTGAATGCGTTTCGTTGACGCGGCGGCCGCGTGTCGTGATGCCGTGCGGGCGTTGCCCTCAAACTTCGAGAAACGAGTCATGAGTATGCAACGAGTGGGAGCTTTGGCGTTGGCGGTCGTATTTCTGGCACAGCCACCGGTGTGGGCCGACGTGTTCGGTACGGGCCCGAACCAATTCACCATCGACTTCGTGCCCATCCCCGGCGGCACCAATCCGGCCGACACCAACCCGTCCGGCGGTTACGGGATTGTCAGCTACGACTATCGAATAGGTGTGTACGAAATCACCAATGCCCAGTGGGATACGTTTGTAGCCGAAGGCCGGGGAGGCATTCCTTTGGGCAGTTCCTACTCGACCGGGGCCGATATGCCCGTCAATCGGAGAAGCTGGTTTCAGGCGGCACATTTCGTCAACTGGTTGAACACCAGTACGGGCCACCAAGTGGCATACCAATTCGATGGCCAGGGCGATTTCGTACCCTGGGCCGCCGTAGACGCGTGGGGCGGCACGAATCTGTACCGGCACAAGAATGCCTTTTACTTCCTGCCGAGCGAGGACGAGTGGGTCAAGGCGGGATACTTCAACGGTACGGTGCTGCAAGACTATGCGACGAAGCCGAACGACACGTTGCAGCAGGGGAATGGCACGAGTGGAATCGGCTGGAACTACTACAACAATGGCGTTCATGCCACCAGCCCGCCTGGCCCCTGGCTGGTCGGGAGCGGCAGTGAGGAACTCAGCGGCACGTACGACTTGATGGGCAACGTCTGGGAGATGATCGAAAGCCCATGGACCGACCCCAATTACGGCGCAGGTTCGTTCCGTGTTTTGCGCGGCGGGGCGTTCGGCGACCCCGCCTCCGCCCTGAGTGTACTGCCGCGCAGCGGCATCGCCCCGACGCTCGAAAACCCCTATTACGGCTTTCGTGTCGCCAGTGCGGTCCCTGAGCCCGCTAGCGTCACCCTGTTGTTTGCCGGCGCCGTGGGACTGCTTTGGCGCCGGCGCCGGCATACCTGAGTTCTTGGCCGTCTCGCAATTCCTCCGGAACATCACAGACATCCACAAACGTGGTGACACTCCGGAGCCGCGAAGCAGGCCGTTGGGTACTCTGCTGCTGGGAAGTGTGAGCAATCTTGTTCCACGCCCCTTTGACTTTCCATTTCCTCTCGTCTACCCTTGAGTTCCGCGGGAATCAGATTTCCTCCCTTTTCCTAGCCCCAACATCGTCGGTGAGGATACGGCGCCGGTGTCTTTTTACCCAGCATTCAGATGATGACCCTTGAGTTGCGCATGGAAAGCACTTTCCTACCCAATTTCCTCCAGCAATGGACAGTTCTCTTTCGCGAACCGACAGAGGTAAGCTGTGCGCGACCAATACGCTAAACCAAGCCGACTCCAATCGGCCCACGATTTCGTGGATGTTGCAGAGCTATGCCGAGGAATCCAGGCGGCCTACGAAACCGGAAGCTCCCCTAAGATTGAGGATGTCCTTGCTACGGTCCCGGAATCCGAACGCCCCAAGGTTTTTCGGGAGATTTTGGTGATGGAACTCCGGTATCGTGCCAAGCGGGGTGAGTCACCGACCTACGAAGAGTATGCCGCGAGGTTCCCCGAGCAAGCACAGTTCGTTGTCGAGGCGTTCCACCAGAATCTTCCTGAGGTGTCGATTGCATCGACACAGGATTGGCGGCGCTCGGCTGCCGACACGCCAAGCCGTGTCGGGGACAGCAGGCCGCCGGTGGTCACAAAGAAGAGGCTGGGTCGATTCATATTGGAGGAGAAACTGGGCCAGGGAGCGTTCGGAATTGTGTACCGTGCCAGAGACCCGCACCTGGACCGCGACGTGGCGCTGAAGATACCTGCTTCCGGCGTGCTCTCCGCGAGGCACGACGGCGAGCGTTTCCTCCGCGAGGCGCGCGCAGCAGCCCAGTTGTGTCACCGCCATATTGTGCCGGTGTACGACGCGGGGGAGGTCGAGGGCACGTTGTACATCGTCAGCGAGTACATCGCGGGAGAAACATTGCGATTGCGGCTCGCGAGCGGTTGGCAGCCAACCTTTCGCGAAGCGGCCACGTTGATTGCCAAGCTGGCAGCCGCTCTGCATGAAGCACACACGAAAGGCATCGTCCACCGCGACGTGAAGCCAGACAACGTAATGCTGGATGAAGCCGGCGAGCCGCTGCTGATGGACTTCGGGCTGGCCCGTCGTGACGAGGCCGACGGGCTTCGCACCCAGGAAGGAGCCCGCATGGGCACGCCAGCCTACATGAGCCCAGAGCAGGCCGCCGGCTCGAGTCATCTGGCCGACGCACGCAGCGACTTGTGGAGCCTGGGCGTCATGCTCTACGAGTTTCTCACCGGCCGGCGGCCGTTCGGCGGTTCCGAACTGGAACTGTTGCATGACGTCATGCATCGCGACACCCCGCCCCCCCGCAAGTACCGGAAGTCGATTCCCCGGGATCTGGAAACGATTTGCATGAAGTGTCTGGCCAAGGAACCGAAGAATCGATATGCCTCGGCTCAGCATCTGGCGGACGACCTCACACGTTGGTTGCGGAATGAGCCAGTTTATGCGAGGCCCATCGGTCCAGTGGGCCGCATTGTCCGCTGGTGCCGACGCCGTCCGGTGCCAGCCGCAGCGCTTGCAGCAACTATCGCAACCGCGTGCGCCGCCGGCACCTATTGGCAAACGCGGCCGGCGTATCTCGATCTGCGCGTCACGCCTCCGAATGCAAACGCGAGCGTTGAGGGAGAAACGGTGCATCTGGAAGACGGCCGTGCCTTGCTGCGGTTGGGCACAGGCGTGTGCCGTATCGAAGCCCGAGCTGACGGCTTCGTCGACAGCGAACGGAGCGTCCACCTGGTGCGGGGTCGCCAGAATTCGAGCGTCGTACACCTGGAACTTGTTCCCGCAACAGGGCACCTGCGATTGGAAAGTGTGCCTTCGGGGGCCATTGCCGAGGTCGTCGACACACACGGCAAGATCGTTGCCAAAGGAACCACGCCTTTCTTCAGCGAAAAGCTTCCATCTGGCAAGTATCGGCTCCGGCTCCGAAAGGCACTCTATCGTCCGACGGAGATCGGAGCCACGGTGCCGCACGGCGATCGAGTCAACATACTACCGCCAGTGCAGCTCGAAGAAACGGTTGCCGGGCTCGGAGCCCTCGACCGGCTCACGCAGATCCAGGGAATCCTCCGCGAGCCGATTGCAGCACCCTGGCAGTTCGACAACAAGCCGCTGGCCGAGGCGCTCGACGATATCGCCGCAGCGCAGCGGCTGACGATCGTCGTCGATCGATCGGCGCTGCGAGAAACGGGCATCGACCCCGACACCACAGGCGTCAACATGATCGCTTCCCGGGGCGCCTTCGGCGACACGTTGCGATCGCTGCTGAAGAACGTGAACATGACGTTTGTCCCTCTCGGCGACCCGGAAACACTGTCTATCGAGGTCACCACCCCCAGGCAAGCCAGAGAGCGACTGACGACCGTCGTGTTTCCGGTCTCCGATTTCATGAATCAGCACGGCAGCCTTGATTTCACGAGCCTGATCGAAGGGATTACTGTAGCCGTGGCACCAAGCTCGTGGGACCAAGTTGGCGGGCCGGCATCCATTCAAGCTCAGGGTGATCCGCCTGGATTGCTCGTCAGGCAAACCTGGGAGGCGCAATTGGAGATCAAGCGCGTGCTCGACGAATTGCGCCGGACGCGGGAGGAAGCGGCGGCCGCGTCGCCAAAAGAGACGCCACCCGTCCCTGAAGAAACTTGGGACTTCTTCGTGACGATGCAGGATTTACTTGTTCTCCGCCAGAAGCTGCAGGCACCGATCGCCAAACCTTTGCAGTTCGCCGATACGGCACTCAATCGGGCGCTGCAATTGGCTGCAGCAGAAAGCCAAGTCGAAATTGCCCTCGACAACCATGCTCTCACCGCGCAAGGCGTTGATGCGGGTACGCCAGTCACCTACTCTGCCGAAGGGGGCACCGTCGAAGCCAATCTCCGAGCAATGCTCGATCCGTTCAATCTCACAATCACCCTGGTCTGCCGGCCACAGCACCAGGTAGTCCTCGTCACTAACGATGCCCGTGCCCATCTGCACCAGATGCGAGTTCTGCATCCGGTCGGCGACTTGTTGCCCGAGGCGAATCGTACGGGCATCGAGCGCGCGACGATAATCAAGCTGATCAACGAGAACGTCGCCGCCCCGTTCCCTGGAACACCCAATCCGCGATTCGCGTCGATTGGTATGATCCCGCACATGATATATGTCCTGCATTCGTCCAAAGGTCAGTTTGCGGTACATGACTACTTGAACGAGCTTCGCGAGGCCGTTTCCCCGGACAGCACCGGTTTATTGCAGCAGGGCGACAAGCGGGGCGACTGATGCTATTGAGGTTTGCATGGCGAATGAACCGAGGCCGACCAACGGGAGGCCGGAAATGGGCCAAACAGGTTTGCTTGGCCGAGCCATTCTCCATGGTATCAATAAGGCGCTATCGGGGTCAGGAGGGCGTGTTGACGGCCGAGGGGAGCGCCCGAAGGCTTCGGTGCCAACGATTGCGGCTCGGCCGTGCCGGCCGATTAGGGCCAGCCCTTCGGGCTTCTGTTTTGCGTTGGTCTTCCGACCAAGGGTTGTGCCTTGCTCGTACCTCGCGTCGGCTCCACCCTGGGCTGGATTAGGCGAGTCCCTCCGGGACTGTTGCCCCCGGTGGCCTGTTTTTCCGCCCTGCAATCCGGCGTCCGACCTGCTACGCGGCTAGGGGAAGACGGGGAGGGCGAGTGTGGAAATCGGGAAAATTGTCACCCAAAAATCGAGAGCCGGTTTGCGAGCAAGTCCTTTTTCCGAATAAGGCGCAAGATTCCCAAAGCCTCGACGAATACGCCCCTGGACGGCCAGTTGCCTGCGGATTGGGGCGGGCAGGAGGATGCCAAGGGGGGCAGATTCCGGTCGAGAGGCTGTGCCGGACACCGGATGGCTTGGCTCCCAACTGCGCATGTGGGGGGGCTGCCGCCTGGGAGAGAACCGTTCATGGGTCGGCGACGAGGGCTGTTGTTTCGACTGCATGCGGATGGAAGAATCTCCTGCGAAGGGTAGCCCGAGGGGGGGCCGGTAGCCGTTCACGGGGGACTGTCGCAATTTTCGCGGCACACCGGGGAATACGCCCAATGGATCAACGGGTCCGGCCGCGAAAATGGGACTGTCCCCTTCGGATGCAGCGGAGAGAACGGCCTGCGCCACCAACCCGTGAACGCTTACGGGGGGCCGTGGCAGCCGATCTCCCAAACGCCGGAATGTGATACAATCGGGAAGCCCACAACAGGAACTCACGGCGTGAACCTGGCAATCCGTACCGAGCATCTGACAAAGGTCTACGGCGGGCGAGTGATCGCGGTCAACGACCTGAACCTGACGGTCCCGGAAGGGGCCATCTACGGGTTGCTGGGCCCGAACGGGGCCGGCAAGACGACGACCATCCGGCTGCTGCTGGGGCTGCAGCGGCCAACCGCCGGCACGGCGGAAGTGTATGGTCAACCGGCGGGTGTGAACGCCACAAACGTGCGCCGCGCGATCGGTTTCCTGCCCACCAATCCCAGCTTCCCCGGCCATCTGCGGCCCATTGAATACTTGGACCTGCTGGGGAAACTGTGCCGGCTGCCGCGCGAGGTCCGGCAGCCGCGGCTGACGTCGCTGCTGCGGGCGGTTGGGCTGACCGGCGCGACGGAGCAGCGGATTCAGACGTTTTCCACCGGCATGTGTACAAGGCTGGGCATTGCGGCCTCGCTGCTGGCCGATCCGCCGCTGCTGCTGTGGGACGAGCCGACGGCCGGATTGGACCCGGCGGCGCGCCGGTTCACCCTGAATCTGATTCGCGAACTGGCGCCGGCGCGGACGGTCGTTGTGGCGACGCACATTCTTGGCGATATCGACCAGATTTGCGATCACGTGGGCGTCATGCTCGAAGGCCGCATGATCTTCAGCGGTACGATCCAGCAGATGCGGCGGCAGTTGAGCGGCGACGAGATCAGCCTGGAATTGGAGGGCCCGGACGACGCGGTCGCGCGGCTGGTCGAGGCGGCAGGCGGCCTGAGCGACATGGCCGTCGAGCTGCGTCCACCCCGCACGCTGGCCGTCCGCATTGCCGAGCCCGGCCGCCGGGCAGCGGCGCTGAGCGAGTTGCTGTGCCACGTCGACGGCAGCGGCTGTTCGCTGCACGCCATTCGATCGGGGCGAAACGAAACGGAACATGCCTACTTGCAGTTGCTCCAGGAGGACCAGGCCCATGGCTTCAACCGGTTCGACATCCGACTTCCGAATGCGATGGATGCCGGCCGGAGCGATCCTCAAGCATGAGTTGGGCGGCCTTCTGGCAAGCTGGCTCGTGCGTTTGTGGTTTGTCGCGACGGTTGTCTTGACGCTGCTGATCCTGGCCGCGAACTGGGGCACAACCCAGACGGCGCCGATGCTGCAAGCCTTGTTGTTCCCCTACCTGGTCTTTCCCTGGTTCTTGATCGTGATGCTCTTGGGCATCAGTCCCGTCACGGGGTCGCGGCTGGACTCGCTGGCCGACGGCATCCTCAGCCGGCCGGTTACCCGCTACGAGTACCTGCTGGCCGCGTGGGCCGCCCGGGTGGCCGCGGTCCTGGCGGTGTACCTGGTGGTGATGGCGCCGGTCGCACTGCTGTCGGTGTTTGCCCGCCGCGGCGTGGCCGACGATCCGGTGACCGCATACGGCGTGATTGCGACGTTGGCGGTTGTCGGCCTGATCCAGACGTTCCTGGTGACCCTGGGGTTCCTGGTGGGCACGCTGTTACGCCGCCCGATGCTGGCCGCCGTGGTTCTGGTGTTCACCTGGCTGCCGGTCAACCTGGTGCTGGGCACGTTTTCTTTGGAGCAGTTCTCGCCGCTGACGATGTACCAGGCCGTTCCGACGCTGTTGCGGACGCCGTGGACGGCGGTGGAGGAGCCCGATGCACCAGCGTCGAACCGGGAAGATGCCGAGGCCCTGGCAGCTCAGGCCGAGCAGTTCATGCGCCTGCTGTCGGGCCACTCGGCGCCGCACGCCCGCCAGCAGCAGGGCGGCTTTTTCGAGCCCCGGGTATTCGAGGGCCTTTCCGTCACGCGCCTCCTGGCGGGTTACGGCTTGCCCGCGCTGGGAGCGCTGCTGCTTTCGTTATGGGTATTCAACCGGCGGGACCTGTGACCCGAGGTAGCAGCCACAATGCATCAATTTCACTGTTTTCGACCCTTTCCAACAGACACGTTCTTCCAAGGAGCCTGCAAATGATCTGCAATCGTTGGCCCAACCGGCTGTTGTTCTTGCCCCTTCTGATCTGCTCCGCTGTGCAGGCCGCCGAGCCGGCCGACTGGCCGCGTGCTGCCGCGGTTTCGCCCGATGCGTATGCCGTATTGGACGTCTCCAATATGCGCGCCGTATTGGACCGCTTGTTCGACCCGCGGGTCGTCCAGGCGGTGACCTCGCACCCCGAATACCAGCGCCGCCGCGGCGAGCAGGACGTCGTGCAGGCGATGAACCTGGTGAAGTACTTCGAGCAGCGTTTCGAGACGGATTTCCCCGGGTTGCTCGGCAAGCTGGCCGGCGGCGGCCTCACACTTGCCGTCGGCCCCGGGGAACAGGCGATGCTGGTCGTCGAGGCGGAAGACGGCGGCGCGTTGAAGGAAGTACACGACTTCCTGCTGCTTATCGCCCGCGGCGAGGCAACCAAGCAAGGGCAGCCGGACCGCGTCAAGTCGGCCGATTACCGCGGGATTACCGGCTGGAGCTTCGCCCCGCAGCAGGCGCATGCGATCATCGGCAAGCGGCTGCTGCTGGCCAACAGCCCGCAGGCGATAACCGCGGCGATCGACCGCATTCTGGAACCCGGCAAGCCGAACGCGGCCGCGCTGCCGGGCTACCAGCAGGCGATGGCTGCATTCTCGCAGTCGGCGGCGGCCACGGTGTTCGCGCGCATGGACGTGTTGAAGACGCTGCCCCAGGTGCAAGCGGCACTGGACCAGGAAGGCAATCCGTTGCTCGCACTGCTGCTGGCGCCGCTGATGCACACGTTCAGGCAATCCGAATGGCTGGCAATGGGGCTGGGCGTGGACGGAACGACGTTCACCTTGAACGTCGCCGGTGATTCCGGTTCATCGGACCCGGCCGCGTCGGACGCCTTCGCACGCCCCGCGCAGCCGGACGGCGGGGCCCTGCCCAACGTGAACGTGCCGCGGCAGATTGCCGGGGTCAGCCTGTACCGCGACTTGCACAAGTTCTACGCAGCCAAAGACGATCTGTTCCCCCAGCGCACGTCGGGGCTGATCTTCTTCGAGAACATGATGGGCATCTTCTTCACCGGGCGGGATTTGACCGAGGAGGTGCTGGCGGAACTGACGCCGGAAGTGCGGTTGGTCTTGGCCGGGCAGGAATACGCGCCGGAGGTCGGCACCCCGGAGCCGCAGTTGCCCGGATTCGCGCTGGTCTTCCGGATGCGGAACCCGGAGAAGTTCTCGCCCATTGCGGAGGAAGCCTGGCAGAAGGCGCTGGGACTGATCAACTTCACGCGCGGCCAGCAGGCCGAACCGGGCCTGATCCTCGACCGGCCGACCCATGCCGGCGTGAAGTACACGATGGCCTACTTCTCCCCGCCGGCCGAGGGCGATCGAACGCCCGCCGACATGCGATTCAACTTCCAGCCCGCACTGGCCATGCCCGGCGATTACGTGATCCTCAGCTCGACCGACGCGCTGGCGAAGGACCTGATTGAAGCCTTGCAGGACGAGGTCAAGGCCGGGGCGGCTCCGGTTGGCGGAAAGCACTCGATCGTCGAACTCAGCGGCAAGTCGCTGGCCGCCCTGCTCGGGGCCAACCGCGAGTCGCTGATCACGAACAACATGGTAGAGAAAGGCCACGGGCGGCTGGAAGCCGAAGGCGAAATCGGAATGCTGCTGGCGATTGCCGACAGCATTGCCCATTTGAAGATAGCCGCGGGCGACGATGGTCCGCAAAAGCTCAGCATAGAACTCAAATTGGACCTTGCGCCATGAAACCAGAACAAGCTTGGGAACCCTATGAACCCGGCGCTCGGCGTCCCTGGGACTTGCGGCTGGCCGCGCACCTGCTGCGCCGCGCCGGATTCGGGGCGGATTGGCCGGCGATTGAGCAGGCGGTGGCGGACGGGCCTGCCAAGACGGTCGATCGGCTGCTGCGCCCGCCGGAGAACCTGGCCGAGTTCAACGCCACGTTCGATCGCTACGACGCTGCCGGGGCGACCGGCGCTTCGACCGAATCGCTCCGTGCATGGTGGCTGCGGCGGATGATGGAGACGCCGTATCCGCTAGTGGAGAAGATGGCCCTTTTCTGGCATGGTCATTTTGCCTTGGGCAACCACGGCGGGATAAGCGCCGCCTTGATGGCCCGATCGGTACAATCGTTGCGTCAAGGGGCGTTGGGCAGCTACCGGGCGCTTGTGGCCGGGGTGATGAGCGATCCGGCGCTGTACTTGAGCCTGCGGTCCGAGCGCAGCCGGCGATCCCAGCCGGCGCCGAACGTCGCCCGGCAACTGCTCGCCGTGTTCGGCGTGGGGCCGGGCAACTTCGACGAGAACGACTTAAGCGCAGCCGCGCGTGCCCTGACCGGCCGTTCCGTACTGCGGAACGAACTCCGCTTTTTCGACCACGACCACGACGACGGCGCCAAGACGTTGCTGGGACAACGAGGCAACTGGAACGCCGACGACGCGGTCCGCATCGTGGCGGAGCATCCGGCCACGGCGGAACACGTGGTGCGGAAGTTGTACGGGTGGTTCATTTCCGAATGCGGCGAACCCGAGCCGGAACTGCTGGAACCGCTGGCGAACCATCTGCGCGAGCACGACGACGTCGGCCGGCTGGTCGAGGTCATGTTGCGGTCGAACCGGTTCTTCTCGGCGGCGGCGTATCGCCGGCGGATCAAGGGGCCGGTCGAGCTGGCTGTCGGACTGGCCCGCGCGATGGAGCAAACGGTGCCCACGTTGCGGCTGGGCCAGCAGCTTGCCGAGTTGGGGCAGGACTTGTACCGGCCGCCGACTTCGGCGGGGTTTCCCGGTGGCCGCGATTGGATCAACGGGACCACGCTGACCGGCCGCTGGAACCTGGCGGCGGAAATGCTGGCCGCATCGGGCGCCTACGAGGGCCACCTGAACCCGGCGGCGCTGGCGGAGAAACACGGGCGGAGCACGCCCGAGGAGGCGGCCAAGCTACTGGCCGACGTGCTGCTGGACGGCGACTTGCCCCCGCCGATTGCACAAGACTGGCGGCAGCTTTCGTCGTTGCCTGCGCAGTGGCCCGCACGGCTGCGCGAACTGGCCATCACGTTAACCCAAGAACCAGAATATCAACTAGCCTGATCGGAACGAAATCATGACTATCCGTCGTCGCGACTTCTTGAAGGCAGCGGTGGGGACTCCGGCCCTGCTTTCCTTCGGTTCGTTCGTACCGCCTGTGCTCTTGCGCGCCGCTGCATCGGCTGCTTCGCATTCCGACCGGCCGACGGCGCTTGTTGTCTTGCAGCTATCCGGCGGCAACGACGGGCTGAATACGGTTGTACCTTTCAGCGACGACCAGTATGGCCGCAATCGTCGCACGCTGCGACTGACGGCGAGCGAAGTGCTGAAAATCGACGACCATCTCGGCTTTCACCCGGCGATGGAAGGAATGGCGCGGCTGCTGGCGGAAGGCCGGCTCAGCGTGATCCAAGGCGTCGGCTACGAAGCCAACGACCGCGACCACGAAGTCGCCATGCGCGACTGGCACACGGCCCGGCCCGGCGACACCGGTTGCGAGACGGGTTGGCTCGGCCGGGCGATCGACTCGGTGGAAGGGCCGGCGCGGATCGGCGCACCCGGGGTCTTCGTCGGCCCGATCCCTAAGCCGGTGGGCATGACGGCGCAGCGGTCGGTCGTGCCGCACGTGCGTTCGCTCGACGACATGACGCTTGCCGGGCCCGTTGCCGCGGGCGAAGCAGTCGGGGACCTGCCTGCCAGCGACAACCCGCTACTCGAACATGTATGCCGCGGCGCCGTGGCGGCCCGCCTGGGCAGCCGGCAGGTTCAGGACGTGCTGCAGGCGTCGGCCACGGGCGGGCGGTACCCCGATTTCCCGCTGGCGGGGCAATTGAAGCTGATTGCCGAGTTGATCCGCGCCGACTTGGGCATCCGCATCTTCTTCGCCGAGTTGGGCGGCGGTGGAATCGGAGGATTCGACAATCACGCGAACCAGCGGGACAACCATGCTTCGCTGCTCGCGCAGCTATCGGCCGCCGTCACGGCGCTGATCGACGACCTCGTGCAGGCTGGGCTGGCCGACCGCGTGGCACTGATGACGTTCTCCGAGTTCGGGCGCACGCTGGCCGAGAATGGCCGCCGGGGTACCGACCACGGCGCTGCCGCCCCGGTGCTGCTGGCCGGCGGCCGGCTGCGCGGCGGTCTGATCGGCAAGCATCCCGACCTGACCGACCTCGACGCCGACTCGCCACGCCCGCACACCGACTTCCGCCGCGTCTACGCCACCCTGCTTGACCAGTGGCTGGGGTTCGACAGCCGGAAGATCCTTGGCCGGCAGTTTGAACCGCTGAATGTCGTGGGATAGGCTTCTAGCGTGGCAATTTGCGTGAACCAAGCATCCACCGACTCATGACAAGCTGGAAGCTTGTCCCACGCAGTCTTTGTCTTGCACCGTCTAATATGGGTTCAGCGCGTCCTTGACCTGCTTCGTGCCCCAGATGACGACTTCGTCAATGACGCAGTTGTCGGGAACGTCGATGCAATGCACGAGCGTACGCGCGAAATCGTGCGCGTTGGGATAGCCGGACATCCAGTCAGCGGCAATTCCGGCGGCCTCGCAGAATCCGGTGCGCGCCGCGCCCGGCACGAAACTGGTGGCCTTACCGCCCCATTCGGCCATCTCCTTATGCAGGCAGCGGGTGAAACTGATCAGCCCGGCCTTGGCGGCCGAGTAGGTAGCCCACCGGGCCCAGGAGTAGTGCGCACAGCCGCTGGAGACGTTCACAATGTGACCGCTTCCCTGGCGTTTCATCACCTTGATCGTCTCGCGACAGCCCATGATCACGGAGGTCAAGTTGACGTCAAGAATGGTCCGAATGTCGGAATCCTGCATCTGCTCCAACTCGGCGATCTTGATGCCCGCGCCGTGATTGTTCACCAGTACGTCCACTCGCCCGAATCGGTCGAGCGTCGCTTGGATCAGCCTATGCCAGTCGCCAACCTGCACGGCATCGGCCCGTACGGCCAGCACGCGGTCCGATCGAAGATCCTCCGCGGCCCCGTTCAGCCGCTGTTCGCTGCGGCCCGTGATGACCACTCGGGCGTCCATTTCCAGCAAGATGCGTGCGGCCTCGAGACCGAATCCGGAGGAGCCGCCGGTGATGATTACAACCTTGTCCTGCACGTAGTGCCGCATGTTTCAAACCTCCCAACAACCGTGTGTTGCCGCTTCACCTGGGGTAGACGCAGAACCGGCAGCATCAACGGACGGCTGCTGCTGTCGGTGCATTTCCGACCGAAGTATGGCCGAAATCGCGTTTGACTGCAAGTGGGGACGCAATTCGTCTGATTGTCCAGCCGCTCCGTGTGACGTCGGCGCAGGACATTCATGAGCCCATCCGTGCTATGCCACCCGGCGCGAGTCGGCGGGATCGTCTGATTTGCCGCGTGCACGGTGCGGCTTGGCTGCCTTCGGGCGCCGGCCGCCAAACAGCTTCAGCGCCGAGTCGATCGAACGGACGTGAATATCATGCTGCGGGAAGGCAATCTCGATGCCCGCGTCGCGGAACTTCCGGTCGACCGACATGTGCAGGTCGTGGATCACCGTGAGGCGGTCTTCCAGGTCGGGAAGATAGCACCGCAAAGTGAACTTCAAGGAGCTGTCGCCGAACTCCTCAAAAGCAACCCGGGGCTCAGGATCGGCAAGCACGCGCGGATGCTCTTCAGCAGCCTGCGCCAGCAGCCGGGCGGCCAGCTCGGTGTCGGAGCCGTAGGCAATGCCCACGTGGACGATCAGGCGATTCACCTGGTCGCTGAGCGTCCAGTTCAGCAGACGGCCGGTGATGAACTCCTTGTTGGGCACAATGTACTCTTTGCGGTCCCAGTTCGTGATGGTGGTCGCACGCATGCGAATCCTGGAAATCACGCCGGTCACGTCCGACACGGTTACGACGTCGCCCACGCGAACCGGCCGCTCGAACAGGATAATCAGGCCGGAAACGAAGTTGGCGAATATCTCCTGCAAGCCGAACCCGAGGCCGACGCTGACCGCGGCAATCAGCCACTGAACCTTCACCCAGGAAAGCCCGATCGAGTGGCAACCCAGCACCACGCCAATGACGATAATCACGTATCGCGAGACGGTGCCCACCGTGTAGCGCAACCCGGCATCGATGGGCAGATGATGCAGCAGCAGCATTTCGAGCAAGCCGGGAATATTCTTTGCGGCGATGAGCGTCGTTGCGAAGATCAGCAGTGAAAGGCCCAGATCGGCCAGCGTGGTTGCCCGGGCCTGTTCAACCGCGTGCCACAGTTCCACGCGATTGAGGAAGCCCAGGGCCGGCAGCACGTCGATCCAAATCAGCCAAATGCCGAGTACCCCGGTAACCGCCAGGGAGTATTCGACCATGTGGCGGGTTTGCATGTTGATGGTTGCCAGATCGGCCTGTGGTTCCGGGGCGGTCGGAATGGAGGCGATAATGCCCGACTCGTTGCCCGCGGCCTCATCCGCCTGGCTGGCGGCGCGCCGCTGTCTGGCCTGCTCCATGGCCAGTTTGCGGCGCCGGACTAGGACCCAGCGCAGCAGGAGACTCCTCAGCAAGGTCAAGCCGAGGAGGATGTAGGCCGTGGCGATCATGCGTTGGGCAAGCTGCTGCGCCGTGTAGTAGTAGCCCGTCGCGGCCAGCACGGCCAGCACCAGCGGCAGCGCCACGGCCATCGGGTACCAGACCAACCGCAGGCGGAGCAGCCACTCGCCCTGGCCGGAGGCGACAATGTGCTTGTAGACGCCGCCCGCCGCCCGCAACGACCGCCACACGAAAAACGAACAGACCGACATGACCAGAATGAAGCTTACCCGGCCAAGCGATGCGGTCCCGCGCTCGCTCTCCTGGAAAGTCATTGCGACGGTCAGGAAGACCAGCGGGACCACCAGGAGCGTGACCCAGCGGCTTTGGCGGCGCAGTGTGTGCAGCGAGGAGTCCGGCCAGTCGAAATGCGCGTCGAACAGCCCGTTCTCACGCAGCATCTGCCGCAGCAGCTCAAGCACCAGGTACACGCCGGCGGTGGACCAGAGTCCGGCCGAAATGGCCTTGATGAACTCCGAGTCGGCCGCGTCGGCGCCGAGCCGCCAGGCGACGAACCCGATCAGGCCGGGCCACGCGGCTGCCGAGAGCACGGTGAGCACGACCGCCTCGAGCGTCGGTACGATGCGGCAGCAAATGGCGCGCGATGCGGCGTCGCCGATTTCGGAAAGCCTCGCACGCAACCGGCGCCGCCAGACGAACAAGGCGCCGAAAACGGCCAGGGCCCCCGCGGCAATAAGCGGATTCGCCTGTCCGTCGGTCTTGAGGGCGCGGCCGGACTCGAGCCAATTTCCAGGCCGGGCGATCCAGGCCAGCCCTTCGCCCAAACATTGAAAGTCGTGCGCTCCCAGCGCCGTGGCGCTTCGGATCCACAGAACCCGCTCGTTGATGTACGCGGAATACTCCTGCGTCTTGCCGGCCAACTGCCGCTCGGCATTGTCGAGGTCGACAAGCCGGTCGAAGTAGCCGTTCGCGTCGGGAATCAAGGCGTCGAGGTAGTCCCGTTCCGACTCGAGGAAGCCATGCACCGAGTCCCTCAGCCCGGCCGGGTCGGCTTCCCTCAAGTCGCGGCCGACGGTGCGCAGCTCCCGCTCCACCTGCGCGTCGAGGTTCGCCAATTCCGACCGGCGGTCCTTCAACTGGAGCAGCTCGAACTGGCAGTCGCGGATCGTTGCCTGCCGGGCGCCGATGCGCCGCCAGTAGTCGCGAGCGTTCGGCAGCGACTCGCGCTGCTTGCGCAAAAGCAGTCCAATGGCGTTGGTCAATCCGACCGTGTCGACCTTTTCCCGCATCCGCTCGAACTGGTCCTGCAAGTCGGCCAGTTGGTCGTTGGTCTGATCGAGTTCGCGGGTGGTCTTGGCGATCAATTCGGCCATTTCTTTGCGGCGCTCGGCCCATTGGGCGTTGGCCGCGGCCAGCCGTTCGAGGGCGGGGTGCGCGCGGTCGGCTTCCCAGCGGGCGCGGCGCAGTTGCGTTTCCGTTTCGCGGTAGCGTTGGTGGGTCACCCGTGTGCGCCACTCCGACAGCACCTGCTCCAAATGAGCGACCTTGCGAGCCGCCAGATCGCGGCGGAGCGAAAGCAGCTCGCTGCGGACCTCGTACGCCCGCAGCTCCCGCTCGTACGAAACCAACTCCTGCTCCAGCGCCTCGCGCCTTGCGAGGAGCTTGGTGCGGCGTGCAGCGGCGACGGCCGGTGGCTCCGCCGGGAGCGGAGCCTGAAGCTGCCTCGACACCTCGGCCAGGCGTTCCTGCGCCGCGCCTGCCAGCTTGGGGATTTCGATGCGCCTGCCCGCCCGGCGCCGCAACTCCGACTCCAGCTCGGCCACGCTTGCCTTCTGCTCCGTCAGCTCGATTTCCTTTGCCGAAAGCGCCTGCTCCAACTCGGTCAGACTTGCGCCGGGAATGGCAAGCTCGGGCACCGCAGGCATTGCGGCCAGGTCGGCCCGGGTTTGATCCAGTTCCTGCGGTGCGAGCGCCACCATTTGGGTGAACCGTTCGACCTTGGCCCGCCACGTCCTGGCCAACTCGAGTTCTTCGAGCGCGTGCGAGTACAATTCCCGCGCCTTCGCCCTGGCCGGCTCATCCAGATCGGCGGCTTCATCCACCTGCCTGAGTGCCGCTTGAATGGCCTCGGTCGCCGATTGGTCCGGCGCGGCCGTTTCGGCAACCAACTGCGTGAAACCAGTAAGTGGAGCCGGCAGTGCCAGCAATGCCAGCACGACGGCTACAAAGGGCAGCACAAACGCGGTCTTGCCCGAATGCCCACCTCGGGCAGTTAGACAATCAGAAAAGCACCCTCCCGCGGCGGCGGAGGACGGCAGCTTCA
>JAVEUP010000170.1:0-17156 GCA_034005525.1 Thermoguttaceae bacterium
CTTCTGCGCCGGACTGGGCCGTCGCAATTGAAAAAATGACAACGTAAATGTGGGCAAACCTAAGGCTTCCAGCCTGTCTTTTCCGCCGACAGGCTGGAAGCCTATCCCACGTGTCCAACTCCCGGTAGGTTGTACTCGCCGCGAGTCGGCTTTGCGTTTCTGTAAGATGGACATTTGTCCGTCCCGGTTTTGACGGGCTGAAGCCCGTCCTACCGAAATGCGCAGTTCCAAGCCGCAGCGAGTATATTGTCGTGCATCTTCTAAACCACGGAGCATCACAATGCCTGAACCATCTGCCGGCACCCGCCGCACCGTCTTCTCGACGGAACTCGGCTGGATGGCGATCGTTGGAACGGGTGACGTTTTGCAGCGTCTTGTATTCGGTTACCCGACGGCCAAGGAAGCCGAAGAGGCTCTGGGAACAGATTGGCTGGCGCAGTCCCGTTTGGCCGCGTGGAACGACTCGCTGCAGCGTCGCCTTCAGGATTACGCCGCCGGACAATGCGTGGAGTTCGACGATATTCCCGTTGAGATGGATGGCTTAACGGACTTCGGCCGCCGTGTCTTCCTGGCCCTCCGCAGGGTGCGTTACGGACAGACAACCACCTACGCGGCGCTGGCCGCAGCGGCAGGTTCGCCAAGAGCCGCGCGGGCGGTGGGGAACCTGATGGCCCGAAATAGCATTCCCTTGGTGCTTCCCTGCCATCGCGTGGTGTGTTCCGGGAAGCGGATTGGCAACTATTCGGCACCGGGTGGGGCTGCGATGAAACGGCAGCTCCTGGAGATGGAGCGCTAGTACGGAGTGAAACAAATTGCGTGGGATAGGCTTCCAGCCTGTCGGCGGAAGAGACAGGCTGGAAGCCTATCCCACGAAAGCCCTTGCCCAGGCCAGCTACAATTCCCGTAACGGATCGGGCAACCACTGCATTTGCTACCCCCCTCTTTCGGAGGCACCCATGCCGGAACCACTGAACAAGTACAGCCGCACCATCACCCAAGCCGAGTCGATGGGCGGGCCGCAGGCCATGCTCTATGCCACCGGTATGACCGATGCCGACTTCGCCAAGCCGCAGGTGGGTATTGCCAGCGTCTGGTACGAGGGCAACCCGTGCAATATGCACCTGGCCGACCTGGCCGCGAAGGTCAAGCAGGGCGTGGTCGAGGCGGGGCTGGTCGGAATGCGGTTCAACACCATCGGGGTCAGCGACGCCATTTCGATGGGTAACGACGGCATGAGCTACTCGCTCCAGTCGCGCGAGATCATCGCCGACTCGATCGAGACAGTCATGGCGGCCCAATGGTACGACGCGCTGGTCGCCCTGCCCGGCTGCGATAAGAACATGCCCGGCTGCCTGATGGCCATGGGCCGGCTGAACCGCCCGGCGTTGATGATCTACGGAGGCACCATCCGCGCCGGATGCGTGGAAGGAAAGCCGGTCGATATCGTCAGTGCGCTGGAATCGTACGGGCAGCTCGTGGCGGGAAAGATCACCCCGGAGCAACGGCGGGCAGTCATTCGCGGCGCGTGCCCCGGTCCCGGCGCCTGCGGCGGTATGTACACGGCCAACACCATGGCGTCGGCCATCGAGGTGATGGGCATGTCGCTGCCGTACAGTGCCACCACGCCTGCCGAGGACCCGGCCAAGATCGACGAGTGCCTCCGCGCCGGCGCGGCCATCGGCAGGCTGCTCGAACTGGACCTGAAGCCGCGCGACATTATGACCCGCGAGGCGTTCGAGAACGCGATGGTTCTGATCATGGTGCTGGGCGGTTCGACCAACGCGGTGATGCACCTGATCGCCATGGCCCGCGCGGTCGGCGTGCCGCTGGCGCTCGACGATTTCCAGCGCACCACCGACCGCGTGCCGCTGCTGGCCGATCTTCGTCCCAGTGGGCGGTACGTGCAGGAAGACCTGCACCGGGCCGGGGGCACCCCCGCGGTCATTAAGCTGCTGCTGGCCGAGGGGCTGCTTTGCGGCGATTGCCTCACCGCAACCGGCCGCACGCTGGCGGAGAACGTGGCAGACTTGCCCGGCCTGGTCGAAGGGCAACAGATCATTCGCCCGATCGACCAGCCGATCAAGCCAACCGGGCACATTACCATTCTGCGCGGCAACCTGGCTCCTGAAGGCGCCGTTGCGAAGATCACCGGCAAGGAAGGGCTGCGTTTCAGCGGGCCTGCCCGCGTGTTCGATTGCGAAGAAGACATGCTCCACGGCCTGGAGCAGGGCCGCATTGCCAAGGGCGAAGTCGTGATTATCCGCTATGAAGGGCCCAAGGGCGGTCCCGGCATGCCGGAAATGCTCACGCCCACTTCGGCCATCGTGGGCGCCGGGCTCGGGGCCGACGTGGCCCTGATGACCGATGGCCGCTTCTCCGGCGGCTCGCACGGATTCATCGTCGGCCACGTCACCCCCGAGGCGCAGGAGGGCGGCCCGATCGCGCTGGTCGAGGATGGCGACCGCGTAACGATCGACGCCGAGGCGCGCCGCATCGACGTCGACCTCTCGCCCGAGCAGTTCGCCGCCCGCCGCACCCAATGGACCGCCCCGCCCTTGAAAGCCACCCGCGGCACGCTCTACCGGTACATCAAGTGCGTGAAGTCGGCGTCGGAAGGGTGCGTGACGGATGAATGAGCGGCAGTGACGAGTGCTGTGTCGAGGCTTGATTTCTGGGGTTGAAACGTGGCGTAAGCTTCCAGCTTGCGTTTCGCGGGGGTGACAGCTACGGCAAGCAGGATGCTGACCCCACTTCTAAAACTTGACAAAGCACGAGTCCGCCCGCAACAATCGGCAACGGTACGCAACTCACCCCAGAATCTTCCGCACCGCGTCGATTAGCGCCTCGGCCGCCGGATCAAGGGGAACGTCGTGCTGGCGGGCGGCGCGCAGGTCCTTAAGCTGCACGGTGCCGGCGGCGAACTCGTTTTCGCCGGCAATCAGCGCCACGCGATGCCCGCGGCGGTCGGCGTATTTCAGTTGCTGGCCGAGCTTCTTCGGCTCCGGGTACACCTCGACGCCGAAGCCGGCCGCCCGCAGCCTGGCGGCCAGTGCCAGGTAGTCGTGCAGGCGGGCTTTGTCGAAGTACGCGATGAATACCTCGGCAGGCGTGGCGACCGGCTCGATCATGCCCAACTCTTCCATGGCGGCCAGCAGGCGGTCGAGCCCGAGCGATGCGCCCACGCCGGGCAGTTCCTGCTTCGTATACAACTCGGCCAGGTTGTCGTACCGCCCGCCCGAACAGACGCTGCCGATGCCGGGTATATCGTCGAGGAACGTCTCGAATACGGTGCCGGTGTAGTAGTCGAGCCCGCGGGCGATGGAAACGTCGATCGCCAGCCGCTCGTCCGGCACGCCGGCGGCCGCGGCGCCGGCCGCCAGTTCGCCGAGCCGGGCGGCGCCTTCTTCGCCGGTGGCACTGCCTTGCACCAGCGGCTGAATCTGCCGGAGCACCTCGTCGCGCGTGCCGGAAATGTCGGCCAGTTGCAGCACCTGCTGAACCTGGGCGCCGGACGCGCCGCACGTATCGGCCATTTCGCGGGCGACCTTCTCCGGCCCGATCTTGGCCAGCTTGTCGAGCGCGCGGAGCACGCCCGCCGACTGCTCCGACAGCCCGAGCTTGTCCAGCAGTCCGGTGAGCACCATGCGGTTGTTGATGCGGATACGGAACCGCTCAAAGCCGATCGCGCGGAACAGATCGTGGATGACCAGCGCGGTTTCGATATCGGCGGCCGTGGCGCGGGTGCCGATCGTGTCGAAATCGCACTGCATGAACTCGCGGTAGCGGCCTCGCTGCGTATTCTCGCCGCGCCAGACGGCGGCAATATGGTAGCGCTTCAGCGGCGTGCCCAGCGCGGCGATGTGCTGCGCGGCGAAGCGGGCCAGCGGCACGGTCAGGTCGAACCGCAGGCCGACCCAGCGGCCCCCATGGTCCTGGAACTTGTAAAGCTGCTTGTCACTCTCCTCGCCCCCTTTGCCTTCGAGGATTTCAAGATATTCCAGCGCCGGCGTATCGATCGGGCTGAAGCCGTACGAGCGGTACACGCGGCGCGCGGTATCGACCAGCCGCTCGCGCGGGATCATGGCCTCGGGCAGGTAATCGCGGAATCCTTTGAGCGTACGCGGCTGAATCATGGGTTTTCGATCGGGCCGTCGGGCGGGGAAATCGGCAGTGAACCGTTGGTGTTCACCGCTTCAGCGTGCGATGATGCTTGTGGCGTTTCGAGCCGAACGTCCGCACGCTGAAGCGTGAACTCCAACGGCAGGCGCGGTGTCTCCGGGTCAGTTGGGCTTCGGGCTGCGGAACGAGCCGCCCTTGCGCGGGCCGAGGACGGCTTCGGCGTATTCCTCGATCTGTTCGGGCGTTTCCCAGTAATGGTCGTACACCCAGTCGTCCTCGTACTCGCAGTTCTTCGTAGTGTAATCGCGGCAGATCTGCGGACGCACGTCGTACACGTCGCACAGGTTGTCGTCGCGAAGGTTCTTGCAGCGATTATGCACCAGCAGGTACCACACGTCGTCCTCGATGAACACCGTGGCGCGGTCGTGCATGAGATACCAGCGGATGAAGTCGAAGTCGGGCCACGATTCGGGCTTTTCGATGGGCAGCGCAAAATATCGGCAGCACTTGGCCGGGCAATACGTGCAAAGCACCTCGCCCGGCTTCAGGTCCTCGCGGGTTGGCTTTTGGGGAGGCTGTTTGTCACGGCAGAGCGCTTCGGTACAGGTTGACATGGTCGGCTCCGGGTGCCATGGTTTGTGGCTGTTCGCAGGGGCAAAGGGGCAAAGGGGCAAAGGGGCAAAGGGGCAAAGGGGCAAAGGGTTAGTTGTTGCGTCTTTTCAGGCTTTGGATCAGGCTGGACATCATGCGTTCGACTTCACGAGTTTGTTCGTGCAGGGTGTCGTAGGGTTTGCGCTCCATGTATTCCAGGTTCAAGGCGATCTCGACCTGCGTTTGCAGCTCGTAAAGCGACCCGTTGGCAATTGTGAGGAAACGGATGTAATCGGTCGTGGAATGTCGCCCGAAACCCTCCGCGATATTACTGGGTATGGATACTGCACATCGCCGGACTTGTGAAGACAGCCCGTATCGTTCATGGGTCGGAAACTCCGCTGAAGCTCGATACACCTCGGTGACCAATTCCATCGACTTCTGCCACACCAACAGGTCGCGAAACGTCTTGATCTTGACACCCATCGTTCACCTACCCCTTACCCTCAGCCCCTTTGCCCCTTTGCCCCTTTGCTCCTATGCTCCTATGCCCCTATGATCCTCTTCCCATTGCAACTCCCACGTCTTCTCCCAATCGGCCCGCTTGCGGAGGGTGCAGAGAGGGCATCGGGTGGTGCAGGAAGCAACGTGCAGTTGGAGCGGCGATTGGCCCCGTTGGAGTCCCGGCTCTAGCCGGTTGGAGAAGCCGCCTCAAGGCGGGACTCCAGCTCGCTGCAAGACGCATTCCTGCCCCAACATGGGGCGAAAACACGGATTATACCCGGCTCATGCCCTCAGGGAAAGCCGGCAGTCACTCCCACGCCATGAACCTGCCATCCCGCGTCACCAGGAACTGTAGGATGGACATTTGTCCGTCCCGGTTTTGACGGGCTGAAGCCCGTCCTACCGAAATGCGCAGTTTCCAGCCGCAGCGAGTATAACCCCTACCTCAAGTCCGCCAACAGGTGGGCACACAGATTCTTCAGTAGTCGGGCGTGCCGAGTGTGTGCGATCGCACCGATGGAGCCTATCAGCCTTTGGCGTGGCAGAACTGCCAGAAACCCTAAGCGAATCAACGAATCTGCTAGAAGCCCTGAGTTGAGAAAATCGGGATCATCTCGCAAGATCACTTCATCAAAGCCGGGCACAGCTTGATGGAGTTGTGTGCTGATTCCACAGGCGAGGAAGTCGCCAAATGGAGGAAGCTCCCGAAGCAGCAGTGCCGGTCGATTCTTAACCGTGCCATCGGCCTGCGGTAATGGTGTCAGAATGATGCAGGCTTCCTTCATTTGGCGAAACTGGGGTTAGCCTCTTTGACCATCGACGGGGGGTACTCTGGCTCCGAGTCGCCGTAGGCGCTCGCCAGTGCCGCCGCAGAAGCGGCGATCCATGGCTGCCGTTCCGGATGCTCCTCCGCCGCTTCAACCACCGAAACCAACACGGTTTGCCCCCGGCCAGCCGCGATAGGTGTTGCCAGTTCCAAGTGCGTGGAATCCAATACTCGTGCTTCAACCAGGATCATTTCTCAGGTCCCCCAATATACTACCTCTAAGGATACCGCATGCCGCCCGTTGGGTCAATTGGCGTCAACGAAGATTCACTCCCACGCCGTCAGCTTCCCCTCCTGCGTTACCAGGAACAACCGGCGGCCGGCGGCGGCTAGGCCGTCGAAACGGGGCGGGCTGGGAAGGGGCTTCTCGAAGAGCCGCTCGCCGGTGGCCGGGTCCAGTGCCAGCAGCACGCCGCCCTGGCGGCCCTCGAAGGCGCCAAGCGGGTCCGCAGCGTCGAATACGTCCGGCGGGCCGGCGGCAAAGAGCACGTCGCGGGTCAGGGCCATCGCCTCGATGCGAACCGGCAGGTACTCCTCCCATATGGCCGGCTCGCCGCGTGTGAACCCGGCGCCCTTGTCGACTTCCACCGAAAAGTTGTCGTACCGGTTGGTGATGTGCTGTCCGTCGTAATCGTACGGCTGCATGAGCGGTTCCGGTAGCCACTCGACGGGCTTCGGCGAGTCGGGATCGCCCACCAGGAACGGCTGCGTGGCGTTGCGGTCGCAGAAGAGCAGGTAACCGGTCGTTTCGGGGAAAAACAGCGGGCTGTGGATGTTCCGCTCGACGAACCACTTGGTCGCCCACGTGTGCTCCGCGTCGAACACCAGCAGGTTGCCCGACCGCGGGGCCATCATCATGAAGTAGAACCCCGGCCAACGGTTCCCGTAGGTCCAGTACAGCCGGTTGAACCCGCTGTCGTCGAGGATGCCGCCCGTGGCCATCAAATGGTCGCCGCCGAGGTAGCGGTCGCCATAGCGGGTGTTCCACGGCGTTTCGATGAGGTTCAGTTCCAGATCGAACATCTCCTGCATGCAGAAGACGTGCTCGCCGTCGGTCGTGAGCACGTCGATGTTCGAGCCGTCCATGGCGAAGTGCTCGCCGATGTCTTCCGACAGGTCGGGCGCAGGCTGCTCGACATGCGCATGGTGGACCACCTCGCCGGTGCGAGGGTTCAGCGCGTAGAAGTGCGCGCCGCCGTCGATGAGCGTCGACCGCCCGGCCGCCACGTAGGCCAGCCCGTTGAGCACGAGCACCGTGCCGTGGACCGGCCAGGGTGACTCAACCTGCCCGAAGGCGACGATCCGCCGATCGTTCGGCGCGGCCAGGAACCGCCACGCCAGTTCGCCGGTCGCGGCGTCGAGGCAATACACGTGCCCGTCGTTGCAGCCGAACAGCAGCAGGCCGTCGTGGTAGGTGGGCGCGGAATTGACCCGCCCGCCGGCGATGAACCGCCACCGCGGCGCGCCCGTCTCGGCATCCAGCGCATGGACCGTGTGCCGATCGACCGCGGCGACGAAGACCGTACCGTCGGCCACGGCGGGCTGGGTGAGCCGGCCGCCGAGCGCCGCTTCCCATTTCTGCTCCGGCTCGCGGGCGACTTCGGCCTGCCGGTTCGCGCCGCTGCGCTTCGGGTCGGCCCGGTGCATGGGCCAATCGGCCGGGCGGGCCGGGGCGCCGGCGGAGCGTCCGAAGGCCGGGCCGCGGGTCAGCCGCTGCGGGGCGCGCGGGTCGGGCCCGGCGCCGGTCTCGGCGCCGGTCTCGGCGCCGCTGGTCGCCAGCAGGCCGTTCATCTTCGCACCGATATAGCAGAAGCACTGGTCGGGCGGCACGTACAGCAGTCCGTTGCACGGCAGGATGCCGTACAGGCACGAGCCTCGCAGCCAGTCGTGCCGCATGTGCTCCTCGCCGACAAGATCGAGGAACTCGGCGCCCCGCTTCGGGTACACAATGAACCGCTCGGTTGCCTTGCTGCGGTAGCAGCGCAGGTGATGGCCGGGCGACATGGCGTTGGGGATGTCGACGGTGCGGCGCAGTTCACCGGTCCGGTAGTCGTAGCCCGACAGCCGCGCGCCCGCGTGCCGCGAAAGGGTCGGCCAGTGTTCCTGCCGCCGCTTTAGGATGCCGGGCGTTTCCTCGATGCGCCACACGAGATCGTCGATCACCAGCAGATCGCGCCCCGCGGGCGGGCCGTTCCAAAGGGGCTCGCCGCCGGCCAGTCCGAACGCCCGGGTGCCCTCGCGGCCCGAGGTCAGCACCACGCCGTTGTGAATCACCACGATATTGCCGGGCGGGCATTCGACGTTCCAGCGCATCTCGCCGCTTTCCTGCTCGTAGCAGAGCAGCCTCCGCCCGCGGTGGAACACTACGGCCCCGGCGGCGGCGGTGAGCGTTGTCCAATTCATGCCGCCCACCTCCTGCGACCATCGCACTTCTCCGCTGGCCGCGTCGAGTGCCACCAGGCGGGTGCCGGGCGCTTGGCCGCGGCGTTTGGCCTGCTCGGCCCCGGCGGGCTGGACGCGCACCAGCAGGGTGTCGCCGTCGACCAGCAGTTCCTGGGCGCCCTCGGTTCCGGCGCACTCGGCCAGCACGTCCCCCGTGGCGGCGTCGAGGATGCTCACCGGTGCGTCGTGAAAGCCCAGCGTCACGTAGATGCGGTCGCCGACGGCCACCAGGCGGCGCTGCACTTCCTGCGGAACCCGGGTGCGCTGCCCGCGCAGCACCCGCCAGTCCTCGTCGCGAATCTCCGGCCGCCACGCCTGCCAGCCCCAGGGCTGAAGCGGGCGTTTCCAGAGCAGCACGCCGTTGAAGGCATCGCGGGCCACCAGCGACCACCGGTCGGGGAAGCGCGGGTCGGTCACGCCGATGGGTCCTTCATCGAGGATGTACACCAGCCGCCCATTCGCCGAGACCATGGCCGGCAGGCTCGAGTCGATTTCGTGGCTGCGGCAGAACATCGGGTCGGACACCCATTGCAGCGCCTTGGCGTGCCCCACCTGCCGGTCGCGCGCCACGGCGTTGCCCGACGCACTGTGCAGGAAGTGCGTCCACTGGTCGATCTCCTCCGGCCACGGCTTGCGGACCACCTCGGGCACCGCTTTGCCCGATGCGTCCGGCAACCGGTACAGCACCCCGCCGGGCACCAGCACGCGCAGCAGTTCTTCCTGCGCGATCCGATCCTTGCCTGCGCCTGCCGGCGCCGGGTGCAGCACGATCAGGTTGACCAGGTTGTCGGCGTAGGGGAGCGTCGTGCCGTCGAACTGCTCGACGGTAATCTTTCCGTACAGTCCCTTCTGCTTCAGGTGTTCTCTTGCCAGCGCCACCTGCGCGGCCTCGGCCGCCAGCGTTTGCACCGTGACCGCATCCGGCTCACCCAGCCCGGCAGTGAACTCGGCATCGGCCAAACCCAGTTCAACGACCAGCCCCCCGCTGACGCCTGCCTCGCGGTAGATCGCGTCGGCATCGGTCCCGGCACGGGCCTCGGTGCGGAGCGTGTGGGCCAATGTACCGGCAAGCAACAACAGCAGTGTCAGTGTCAGGAAGGATCGCATCATGATGGCGGCTCCGTGATTGGGGGTGGCGTTGGCACGTCGCGCCGGACGCGCACATCACTCTTCCCGTGGGTGAGAACCCGGCTCTTCTCGCAAGTGGCCTTCCATTTCGATAGCTCGTCGCTCGCGTTGCAGTTCCGCAGCCAGTTCCTTTTCCGTCGGCAGATAGAGCTTGTATCGGGAGTTGAGGCTTCGGCCTCGTAGAAGGCCCTTGCGTCGGGGCTTTCCACCCGGAGGAGGAGTCGGTAGTGGGTCCAGGTCAATTCGGGACGCAGTGCGTCGCAAATTGGGTACGCCGTGTAGAACGCCCGCATCTGTTGCAGGTTGGTGCGGTCGAAACCCCTTCCAAAATCAGCAGTTAGGCGCTTCGAAAGCTCTGCCAGAAGACCCTTGCCGTATTCCGCCCGCTGCCGCCCCTGCTGCTCATCCTCGACGATCACCCGCCCGATTTCCCAGTAGGCCGTCACCATCGCCGTATTGATGGCACGGTAAGCCCGAGCGCGGGCGTCGCTCAGGATCGCCCTGACCCGCTCGTACAGATCGGCAAAGCCCGGCGGCGTTGGCAGTCTTTCGTTCATCGCCTTGAGTGTCAAATCTACCAGGCACCTTCGAAATCGCCGACCGTCGCGTCCCAATGGTCAAGCCGATCCTCGCCCGCCTGATGACAGGCTGCCGCCGCGGCGTCCCAGTCCTCGCGAACTCGCCGGGCGGAACGAATGATTACGGCATTTCCGGACACTTCGATTTCCAACTGCTCGCTCAGCCCAGCTTGCTCAATCACCGCCTTGGGCAGCCGGACACCTTTGAAGTCTCCAATACTGATCAGATTCGCCTGTCTGCGCGTCACCGGCACGAATCGACGATCTTTCGGAGGTCGGCCATGTAGCCGGCTTCGTCGAACGGCAACTGTTTCTGGGTGGTGCGGTATATCTGCTCGGCAATCGCCGTGCCAATCTTGTGCCGCACCTCATGAGCCGAGACGCCAAGCTGCTGCATCTCCTCGGCAATCGCGACGATGCCTTTCGGCTCGTCGCTCGCAAGCTGGCGCTCGACGATGGCGTGGAAGTGCAGATGGAGACGCGGGCTGATCGGTTGGCCGTCGTCGCCGATGATCTCGTCGGGAAGCTTGTCTTTGTCTAGCGCGCGGCGCCACTCGGGATGGTCCTGCAAGGCAATCTCCATTGCCGCGTCCTCGGTCAGTTCGCGCTTGTCTTCGGGCATGAGTGGTCTCCGTATCGAGGAAGATGGTAGATGCACGCTTCACTCGGCCAACCGGATCAAGCGACCTCCGCCGGGCGGCAGTTCGACCTCCAATCGCGATGCGCTCGGCTCTGACCAAACGCGGGTCGCGGCATCGAAACCCGCAAGCGGGCCGTTTCCCACAACGGTGGTGACGGCGCCTTGACTGTAGTCGAGATTAACGACCAGCGCGTGCGTCGCCTCGGCGGGCTGCCCTGCCCGCCCGGGCCGGCTGAACAGGCCCAACACAAATCCGCGGATCGGCGCCGGCGGCTGATATTCGGCCGGGGGAACGGCCGGGTCGAGATGGAATGCGGCCCTTTCGGGAAGCGGCTCGCCGCCGGGTGGGATCATGCCGAGGTGATACACGCCCAACGACCGGAGTGGCTGGCACTCGGCCGCAATGCGGGCAAAATCGCGATTGAGTTCCTTGACCGCGCGATACAGGGACGTCGGCGTGCCGTCGGCCTCGGCCATCGCTCCCTCGTGCCGAGGATGGCTATAGACATAGTACGAAATTCCCTGCGCCCCATAGGCCAGCGACGTGAAAACCAGGAAACGCAACTCGTCGCCGTTGGGAATTCTCATACTCGGCGTCCAGGTGCATGCCTGAACGATGTTCAGAAACGGCACGCCGGCCTCCATTGCCGCCAACCGGATCATCGTTAAATTCAGGAAGTACTGGTCGCGGTCGCCGTCAGTGCTGAAGTGGTAATGGTCGTAACTGATCAGGTCCGGCTTGACCGTATCGACGAAACGGCGAAGGTGTTCGCCGTACGCGGTCACCGTGTCGCCTTCCGTGCCGAGTTGCTGATTGTTGGCATAGGTCGGGAAGAGATTGATGTAGGCCATCCGCCCCGGGTCGCGCCGGCGCAGATAGTCAACGAGCTTGCCCAGCCCGGGAAACTCGGCGGCGCTCGGTTCGTCGGTGATGAAGTAAGCGTACATCGCCGGGTGATTGCGAACTCGCTCGATGAGCGCATCGAGCTTCGCCCTGCGATCGTCGTCTTGAAGGCTGCCCGGCGAGAGCAGTCCGTCGCGAAGCATCGCCCGCAGCCCGTGCCGATGGGCGTTGTCCAACTCCTCCTCGCGGCACCAGACGACATTCCAATTTCCTTCGGCCATTTGCCGGGCGGTGGCGTCGGTCATGGGCGGACCTGCATAGTAGGTGACAATCGGCTCGCCGATTCGCCATCGCGAACCGCAGTCCGACCCGTCCGCCGACGATTCGCTTGCGTTCGCACGAAAGCTCCTGGGCAACAGGTCCGTAATGGCGCCGACGATGCGGTCTTCCACGGCGGGCTCGATCTGTTCCGGCCGGCCGTGGGAGATGATCGTGCTGAGCGAGTTGCGCACTTCGTAGCCGCCCTCCTCGATGAGCCGCTTCGACACGACGTAGCAGGCAACGTCGTTGCTGTAGGCGTTGATCCACAGCCGGCTGCCGTCCAACTCGCGTTTCAGCCGCAGCGAGTAGTCGACCACCACCTCGTGCGGGAGGAAGACCATGGCCAGGTCGTCACCGAACGTCCAGGCGTGAATTTCGTACGTTTGGGATGCCGGCGGCGCCTCGCCCCGCTCGATGCGATTGAGCATCCGCTGCGCGGCATACGACCCGGCGGCACGCTGCTTGAGTTCTTCCAGCGGCGGCGGCTCGAACATGGGGATTTCCAGCACGGTCCGGCGGGCGACGATTCGCGGATCGAGCGGTGTGAAAGGCCCGGCCATGAGCCGCTTCACCTCGTCGGCAAGGGCGCGGCCGTGCTGCTGGCACAGTTCGACCGTGCCGTGCGGGCAGGGGTCGGAATCGGCGCCGCACCCGATCGTCACCAGGGCGAACGCGCCGGGAAAATCGGCCTCGATCGACTCCTGGGCACTGCCGGCCCAGTCGCCGTGAATCTGCCGGAAGTTGCCGCGCAAGGTCGTGTTGTGGCACGCGTAGTTGACCACCAAGGCGATGAGCGTGCCGTCGGCGTCGGTTACCCGCAGCAGCGGCAGGCTATGATCGACGGCCCCTTCGGGCACGGCGCCGAAGCCGGCCCACTTGCCGTCTTTGAGCACCCGGCGGTTCGCCGCGAAGCCGACGGTGCCCTGCGTCCAGGCCAACCGCCCCGGCCGCCGCGATTTCAGCGCGTCGAGAACCACCCGCTCCAGCCGCTCGGTCAGTTGTTCGGCATAGTGGGTGATGTGCTGAAGTTCCTGGCCGGTGAAGTCGCGCATGCCCCGTAAGTTGGGCCCGGAGTGGTTGTGCGAGTTGCACAGCATGAGCCGTTCCGGCTTGATTCCAGCCTTTTCGCCGGCGCGTCGGACGACCTCGGCGCGGAGATCGGCCGGGACGGCGCCGCAATCGACGGCCAGCAGCACGGCGGGCCCCTCGCCTTCGTCGCCGCCGATGGCCAGTGCCGACGCCTTCAGCGGCCCGGCCACGCCCTCGGACTCGCTCTTGCGCGCCGCATAGCCGTACATCCGCACCGGCGTTTCCGGCGTGATATCGACCTTTGCCGCGCCCACCGGCACAAGCTCCGCCGCCGAGGCATGCATTGCCGGGCTATAGGTCGGGAAGAGAATTGCCGCAAAGAGTGCCGTTCGGATCCGTCGCATTGCTGGGTTCTCCCTGTTCATCAGGACCGGTTGGAAAAGATCGGCTAGGACCGCCGTACTCGATATTCGGTGAGCGATGGCGGGACATCCCGACGAATGCTAGAATAACACAGAGTCTACGCAGTCGCAAGGTTTCCTCGGGGCGAGGCGAGGGGGGGTAGATGAAGGTCTATTTGGACGTGTCGTGTCTGAACCGGCCGTTTGACGATCAGACCCAACCGCGCATCCGGCTGGAAGCTGAAGCGGTAACAATCATCCTTGAGCGAATGGATGCCGGAATCTGGGAGCCGGTGTCCTCCCGGATGGCGGAGATTGAAGCTGAGGCAATCGCTGACCATGCCCGGAGGCGACGGGTGCTCTTTTTGCTTCCAACGGATAGAATAGAATTGTCGCCCGGCATTTACCATCGGGCGCGGCGGCTCGTGGCTTGCGGGCTTCATGCGGCGGATGCGATGCACGTGGCGGCCGCAGAGGCCCTCTCCGCTGATGTGTTCTTGACTTGTGACGACCGCCTACTGAAGCAATGTAGGCGGAACGCCGATGAACTGAACATCGATGTCGACAATCCCCTACAGTGGCTTCAGGAGCAAAACGATGCAACGAACCCTCGATGAAGTGCGACGCGACGGTTTCGAAGCTTTGCGGCAACGTCTTGGCAAGGCGGATATGATCCGTTTCTTACAACAATTTGACACAGGGCGCGGAGACTACTCCCAAGAGCGGCATCAATGGGTGGATGCGACGACCATTGAAGACGTGGAACATCTCGCGTCGGACAAGCCGCGTCAAGATTAGTTCCGGCTCCTCCGTTTCCAGGTGAAGCCTACTGCGGCGCGCGGATAGCCGTGCTCAGCAAGAACACAGGCGACTATCCGTGCACCACATCCGCAGGCCGGCAATTAGCCTTAAGTGGGGCAGCTTTTTCCACTGGCCCGGATTATTCATGTAGGGTGACAAGGTCGCGCAAGTCCTTGGTGGGCCTGCGCAAGCCACGCCCGGGGCAGTTTGCACGCCGTGCGCTGGAAGCAGCACGGCCAAGCGACCGAAGGCCCTCCAGGGTCTTGGCTTGCTTGCCACCACCCTACATCGTCATGAATAATCCGGTTTAGCAGATGCTGTCACGATGCCGCCGGGTCGAACTCGGCGGGGAGCGTGGCGCGCGGGAAGGCGACCGCCGTCATTGCGGGGTGAACGACTTGCGGGTGGTAGCGGCAGGTTTGAGCAGTTCCGCCTTGGAATGCCGGTGGGCGCAGCCGTTGACCGTGAGCACTACCTTTCCGATGTTCTCCCGGCGCTGCAGGATAGTGTGAGCCTCGTCGGCCTGAGTGATTGGCAGCGTCCTGTAGATCACCGGTTTGATCGCCCCGGAGGAGAACGAACCCCAGAGCGTCTTCTCGAGGTGGGCAAGGATTTCGGCCTTCATCTTGGAGGAACGGCTTCTCAGGGTGCTGCCGATCAGCTTGATTCCCCGCCTGAAGAACGTATTCATGTTGACTTCGCTCATGGCCCCGCCCAGCGTCGCAATGACGATCCATCGTCCGCCGATTGCCATCCTTTCGACGCAGCGCCCGAGGTCGGGGCCTGCGATGCAATCCAAGGCGACATCGACGGGATGCTCCTCCATTGCCGCGCCGAGGTTATCAACCGTCCGGTTGACGACGATATCGGCACCGAGTGCGCGGACGAACTCGGCCTTCTCTTCCGTGCTGACGGTCGTCATCACCGTGGCGCCAAGGGCCTTCGCCAACTGGATGGCCGCGATCCCCAGGCCGCTTGCCCCGGCCTGGATAAGCACGGTATCGCCCGCCTTCATGCCGCCCTCAATACACAGGTTCAAATAGGAGGTGGTAAACGCTTCGGGGATAGCCGCCGCTTCGACCATGGACAGGCCGCCCGGAACCCGCACGGCCATGTCTGCCGGCACGGCAACTCGTTGGGCATATCCCCCGCCGCCCAGCAGAGCACAGACCTTGTCACCGGCTTTCCAGCGGCAGCCGTCCGGGGCCGTGACGACAACGCCGGCCACTTCCAGCCCCATCCATTCCGGCCAGCCCGGCGGCGGCGGGTAGTTGCCCTCGCGCTGCAGCAGGTCGGCGCGGTTCAGCGCGGTTGCATGGACGTCCACCAGAATCTGGCCGTCCTCCGGAACCGGGTCGGGTACCTTGCTCCAAGTAAGTGTCTGGTCCTCACCTACCAGAATCGCTCGCATGCTTATCTCCATCTCGGTGTGTGTTCACGATACGGCCAATTCCTCTTCCAGGTGGTACGGCGGCTTAATGAGGATCGTTGCAATGGCCGCGCCCACCAACAGAGCTGCCGAGCTGTAGTAGGCGAAATTGAAGCTGCCGGTCACATCGTAGACCTTGCCGGCCAACAGAGCCAGCAGGAACCCGCCGAATCCCCAGGCCGTAAAGAGCAGGCCGTAGTTCATGCCGAAATGCGCCAGGCCGTAGTAGTCTTTGGTCACCGCCGGGAACAGGGCCAAATTCGCGCCGAAGTTCGCGCCAATCAGGGCGGAAACCACTGCCAGCACCCAAGTATTGGCCAGCACGGAACCTTCAGTCGTTTGCGACAGCAGGAGGATCAGAACGGTCTGCAGGACGAAGCAAATCAAGAGCGTTGGCATGCGCCCGATCTTGTCGGAGGCCATGCCCGTAATGATCCGCCCCACGCCATTTCCGATGCCCAGTGCGGCCACCAGGACGAAGCCCAGTTTCTCGAGACCCGCCTGAATCGAGGCGATTTCCGCCAGCTTCGAGATGATCATCAGCCCCGCGCCCGCGCCGCAAGCATACATGAACCACATCACGTAGAACTGCCACGTTCTCAACATCTCGCGAGGCGGATAGCTTTCCTTCCGCTGGGGACCGCCGGTTGGCCGCGGCACGGTTCCAGGCGGTACGTACCCCGGCGGCGGGCACTTGAGCAACTGCGCCAACCCCGATACGACCAGCAGAAATGCGACTCCCAGAACCACGATTGCGTTGGCCAGCCCAAACCTCGCGATGAGCCAACTTGCCAGAGGCGCCGCGTAAATAGGCGCCACCCCGAACCCGGAGACCACAATGCCCACGATCAAGCCCGTCTTGGCGGCCGGGAACCACTTGACCGCCGGCGGAGTGGCCGCCGCGTAAGCGAAGGCAATGCCCGAACCGGTCAGGAAGCCGAAGCCCACCACGTAACCCAGTGGTGTGGTGGTGAAGCTGGCCAGAATCATGCCCAAACCCACAAGCACGCCGCCAATGGTGGCGACCAGCCGCGGCCCCAGCTTATCTTGCATGTGCCCGGCAGGCACCATCACCAGGCAGATGACCAGGCAGCTTATCGCATAGGGCAGCGACTTGTCCGCTTGCGACCAGCCCCAGTCATCGGGTACACCTTTGCTGATCACGCTCCAACTGTACATGATAGCCAGGGATAAATTGATGCCCAGGCCGGCAAAGGTGACGCGCCAACCGTGGTTCACGTGCGATTCAGGTTTCGTCATGCGGTGTTTTTTTCTCCGGTTATGCTCATATTCATGTTCCCAATCGTGCTCGTGCTCGGCGAAGCGGTGCCCGTCATCGTCATCGAAAGCGTCGGTTGCGTTTGACTTGACGGGGTTGAGGGTTGGCGGTTGCTGTAGTGAAAAACGTGAATCTCCCCCGGGCAAGCCGGGGGCATCTTGGCAGGGCTGAGGGTTGGCGGTTGGTGTAGCGAAAAACGTGAATCTCAGATCGGAAGAGCGTCG
>JAVEUP010000171.1:0-17107 GCA_034005525.1 Thermoguttaceae bacterium
GCACGTTTACGGCACCGCCGCAGCCAGCAGCCACTCGTCCCGCCCGCCTTGAGCACCAAATCGACCGCGGGCCGTCAGCGCATTGCATGTCCTTGCGTTCCCCACGTTGCGCCAGTTCTCGGCCGGATTCTCGATGAGTGTGCCGGGCAGGGCCGGGAGCACGACCACGTCGTCCACGGCCTCGCCGATGGTCGGCACGGCGGCAAGCTGCGGGAAGCGGACCAGCGTCAGCCGCCGACCCGTGGGGTTTTCAATTCGCATCGACCACTGTGCAACCAGATCGTCCGGCGACCATTGCGCGGTAACTTCCACGGCCAAGCCCTCGACCGGGAAGCCTGCGTAGCGAAGCCACAGCGTGCCCGCTTCGTCGGCCTGCTTCACGTTTGCGCTCGACTGGCTGGCTTGGCTGCTTTCGACCGTCTCTCGCGTTCCGTCTTGCTTGACCAGGATGATCGTGAAAAGGTTGCCGGCAGCCGGCTCGGCCAGCAGGTGTTGACCGCTTGCCTTGTGAACGAGCTGCCGGACGCACGGCGCGGGCAACCGGACAACTTCCATGCGAAAGGCCCGGTTCTCCACGACGATGACTTCCGGTTCCTCGGCCGTCGCCGGCGCGACGACGCCCAACACAAAGACCAACGACAGAATCCATCGCGGCATGATGCGGCTCCTTAAGGTAGTCAGGTGGGAAGGCTTCGGCAAGGGCTAACGGACACGCCAAGCGTGCCACACGTTGCGGGCGATGCCGGGGTGCATCCCGGCCGGCCGGTTCGCTTCAGGTGTTTCTGCGAACAGGTGGTTGCTCAGCAGCACAAAGGCATGCAATCGCCACTCGAACATCTCCACGGTACGGCAGAGCCAATCGAAGCATCCTTCCAGAAGCGCAGATTCAGGCTGTTACCCGGAAAAGAGCTGTCTTGCGGCGCCTTCAAAGTGCCGCATGAACTCGCGAGCTACCCAGCGGGTCTGAAGGGCCGTGACGAACGCGCGGGTTTGCTCTTGCTCGGCAGGATCGGCATGGTCGGCCAATGCATTGAGTTGCTCCATGGCGGCAGCCAGCAGGCCCGGTTCTGCATTGCTGCTCGTGCCGGAGACGGGGGCAAGACTGTCCAGGCCGCGCCACTGCTTCAGCGTGTCGATCAACTGGTCCAGATACGCCGTCCGCTCAACCTCGGACAGAGAAGCGTACAATCTCGCCTTGCTGCGAATCCACGGACCCACGAGCCTCCCGACGTTCTCCCGGAGCAACTGCCGCTGCCCGTCGGTCAGCTCGCGGGCGGTGGCGTCCCAGTCGATATCGCCGGAGAACTCCTCCTCCAAACGCTGCGCCAGCACTTCGCGCGTGGCCTCGGACACTTGCTCCAGGTTGCGGGTGACCAGCCAACGGATCAGTTCACGCCGATTCGCGTGGGCCGGGTCGGGCAGCCATGGATAGTACCAGACCACCGCAGTAATCACCGCCGCCGCCAGAAGCGCAGCGGAGACCAACACCGTGAGAACGCCTCGGTGGTTGCGTACAGGCCTTGGGCTCATGCTATCAATGCCGGCAATTTTCTACGGCATCCTTCAGATGCACTACGGGCACTGCCTCGATTCCGCCAAGCGGATACCCGCCTGCAAAGTCTATTGTAGCATGCCCGATCCGGGAAGGGGCACGAGAAAACGGATCACGAGGTTGACAGGGCGGGCAACAAATGGCACGCTAATGGCTGGTGGTTTCGGGAACACCGCTGGCCAGGAGGCGTTGCCATGTCGGAAGTCGTCATCTTTTTGTGTATTTTTTGTGTACCCGCCCAGGCTGGCGAGGACACACCGCAACCGCCGGCCGTGTCGGCAGAAGCGGCCGCAGCCGCGACACAGCCGCCGGCGCGTCTGGAGTTGACCGATCCTCCCGCCAAGTTGCCGCACCGGTACCGGCCCACGCCGCCGGAACTGGTGGCCGAGGCCATGATGCTCCCGGCGGGCCATACGCTTGCCGGGCAGCCCATGACGCTGGCTTCGGTGCTCGCAGCCGCGCGGGAGCGGACGGAGCAACTCGAAGTGGTTCGGACCTACTGGCAACTGGTCGAGGCGGTGGCCGTGTACCGCTTCCAACACGAATACGACCGGAAACTGCAAGAGCTGGACACGCCGCCGGAGTTCGCCGCGCGGATGGCGGCAGCCCGGGCAGCTTCAAAGGCCCGGTTGGGCGAAGCCGAACTCCGTGTCGTTGCGGCCCAACATTCCCTGGCGGTTCAGGCGGGGTTTCCCACCGACTCGGCACTGCCGCTACCGGCCGACCGGCCGCACGTGGGCCAATACATAACTCGGTTCCGCGAGCTTTTCGGAAACCGGATCGCTCCTCCGGCGGCACAGCGGCTGGACCGCACGCTGCCTATTCGATTCCAGGCGATTGAGGCCCAGGCCGGTGCCGTCGCGGCGGCGCTCGATGCACATCAGGTCGTCAGTGAAGATATCGAGGGCAGCCCGCTGGATGCACAGCTCGACTGCCTGGCGGAACTCAACCGGCTGCAGCGCGATTGGATTGCCGCGGTGTGCCGCTATAACCAGGATATCGCCGAGTATGCCGTAGCCGTCGCGCCGATCGGCACAAACGGCGCAGGACTGGTGGCACTGCTGATCAAGCCGGAGCCCGATCGGGTGCGCCCGCTGGTCTCCGACGAGGCGTCGGCAGTTCAGCCTGCGGGCCTGATCGAACCGATTCAGCCGCCGGCCGCCGCACCACGCCAGCCCACCGGACCTGAGTTGCTGCCGGAGTTCCGCAGTGAACCGACGCCGGCAGTGCGTCCGCCCGGCGGTGAGCCCACGCCCGCGGTGCGACCCCCGGCCGGTGAGCCGACGCCGGCAGTGCGTCCGCCCGCTGGTGAACCGACGCCGGCAGTTCGCCCTCCGGCCGGTGAGCCGACGCCGGCACGGCGTTCTGACGAGGCTGCGGCTCCTTCCGCTGAGCCGACGCGGGCCGGTGCGACAGAGGACGAGTCGGGCAGCGTGCTTCCCGAGCGGCCCGTGGTTCCCATCGACCCTCAGACGCTGAATGCCCAGCCGACCGGGCCCAAGCTGTCCGATCCGGCGGAGCCTGCGCCGCTGGCGCCTGCGCTTTTCGAGGTCGACGGCGAAGCCTCGGCGTTGCCGGGCGGCGACGCGGAGGAGCCAGCTGCACAGAGTCGGACGGTACAGCGACCAGTTGCCGCGTTGTCGCCGTTGTATCCTGGACTGGCCGAGGCTTCGCCCGGTGTCCGGACCAGGCAACTCAACCTGACGCTCCACTGGAACCGCAGTTTGCCCATCGGTTCCGGCGAGCCGATCGAGTTGCTCGACTGCCTCGGGCGGCGCCAGGGCGACCGTCGCGGGCTTATCGCGGCGTATTGGACTGCCCGCGAGCGCGCGGCCGAGCACCAGGTATGGCAGCAGCATCGGCAGTGGCTGGACGAGCTTTCGCACGCAATGCCTGACGCATCACCTGATGCCTGGCGGCTTCGAGTGGCCCAATTAGCCGCGGAGGCAGCCTCGGTTGCGGCACACGCGGAACTTCTCGAAGCGCAATTCCGTGTCGCCGAGGCAACGGGGCAGAGTGCTGACGCAATCTGGCCCCTTGCGGCAACGCGACCCCACTCGGGCCAGTACCTGTTGAAGATCGAGTCGCTGCCGCCCGAGTTGGCCAACACCCAACCCCTGCGCAGGCTGGCCGACATGTTGCCGCGTCTGTCGGCCAACGTTCGCGAGCAAGCGACGGCGGTTGTCGAGGCCGATGCCGCCCGGGTGGAGACCGAGGCTGCCTGGCTTGGCGGCGCCGCGACGTTCGGCGAGGTCCTTCGCGCCGTGGACCGGCAAACCAGTCAAACGTTGGCTTTCCTTGAGACACTGACCGCGTACAACCATGCCATTGCCGATTACGCGCTCCACGTCCTGCCCGACGCCGCCCCCGACGACCTGTTGGTCAAGGCGCTCGTAATGCCCGAGTGAGCATGACTCCTTCGCTTCACATTGCCGGGCTTCAAATCGATTCACCCGTGCTGGCCGCGCCGATGGCCGGGTTCTCGAACTTCGCCTTCCGCACGCTCGTGCGGCGGTTCGGCGGGGCAGGGTTGCTGTTTACCGAGATGGTCAGTGCCCGCGGATTGCACGCCATCGCCGCCCGGGGCGCGCCGCCGCCTGATCGTCTGTGGGGCATTGCGGAGGAGTCCCGCCCGTTGGGCGTCCAGATTTGGGACAACGACCCCGATGCCCTGGCCGCGGCGGCTGAACGCCTGGTGGAGCAGTTCGCGCCGAGCCTGATCGATCTGAACTTCGGATGCCCGGCGCGCGACGTTGCCGAAAAGGCCGAAAGCGGAGCCTACCTGCTCCGCTGGCCGGATCGGGTGGGCGAACTGGTGGTCCGCGTGGTGATGGCCTGCCGCGGTGTGCCCGTTACCGCCAAGATCCGGCTCGGGCCGTCGGCGGACTTCATCACGGGGGTGGACGTCGCGCAAGCGGTCGAAGAGGCCGGCGGTGCGGCAGTGACCGTGCACGGCCGCACGACCGACCAGATGTTCCGCGGCCGGGCCGACTGGGACCAGATCGCCCGCATCAAGCCGCACCTCCGCCGTATTCCGCTCATCGGCAACGGCGACTTGAAGACGGCCGGGGACGTTGTCGAAGCGTTTTCCCGCTACGGTGTTGACGGCGTGATGATCGGCCGTGCCGCGTTGGGCCGGCCATGGCTGTTCCGCGAGGCGTCCGCCGCGCTGCGCGGCGAGCCCATCCCGCCGGAACCCACCCTGCTTGAACAACGCGACGTGCTCCTTGAGCATTACCGGTTACTGGCCGAGCAGCACGGCCGGGACCGTGCCGTCATGCTGTTCCGCCGCCAGGCCTGTCGCTATTCCCACGGCCAACCCGGCGCCCGCTCGTTCCGCGCCGAGATCAGCCGCGCCGCCGATTCCTCGCAACTGCTGGCCGTTGTGGACCGGCATTTTGCGATGGACGGAGGGCCGGCGTGACCGTTCCTACCCCGCCTCCAGCTCTTCCCACCGCGCATAGGCCGCGGCCAGGCGCCGGTCGACGTCGTCAAGCTCCGCTGCGGTTTGCACAATCTGCTGCCGGTCCTGCCGGTAGAACTCCGGGGCGGCCATTGCTTCGTGGAGTTGCCGCTGCTGCATTTCGAGCGTTTCAATCTGCCCGGGCAGGGCCGTGAGTTCCATCTTCTCCTTGTAGCTCAGCCGCCGCGTGGCAGGCTTGGGGCGCGGCTTCTCCGCTCTGGGTTTCTCCACGCGGGGCGGCGGCTCGGCCGCCGGCTGCTTTCGCTGTGCGAGCCAGTCGTCGTATCCTCCCGCGTACTCGTCCACGCGGCCGCCGCCTTCGAACACCAGGGTGCTGGTGACCACGTTGTTGAGAAACTCGCGGTCGTGGCTGACCAGCAGGATCGTACCCGAGTACTCCAGCAGAAGCTCCTCGAGCAATTCCAGCGTTTCGGCGTCGAGGTCGTTGGTAGGTTCATCCATAACCAGCACGTTCGACGGTCTTGCCAATAGCCGGGCCAGCAGCAGCCGGTTGCGCTCGCCGCCGGAAAGCTGCTTGACCGGGCTCTTCGCGCGGTCGGGCGTGAAGAGGAATTCCTGCAAATAGCCGTACACGTGCTTCTTCTTTCCATCGATCGAGACCGTATCGCTCCCGTGCGAGAGGTTCTCCACGACCGTCTTCTCGAGGTCAAGCTGCGCGTGAAGCTGGTCGAAGTACGCCACTTGCAGTTTCGTGCCGTGACGGACCGAGCCTTCGGTGGGCGCCAACTCGCCCAGGATCAACCGCAGCAGCGTGCTCTTGCCGACGCCGTTGGGGCCGATAATGCCGATCCGGTCGCCCCGCATGACCACGGTGGACAGGTCGCGCACGATGGGACGGGCGTCGTATCGGAACGACACCTTCTTCAGCTCCGCCACGAGCCGGCCGGAACGTTCGGCCTCCTGGAGCTGCATGCGGGCGGCGCCCGGCCGGTCACGACGCTCCTGCCGCTGCCGGCGCATGGCCACCAGTCGCCGTGCCCGGCCTTCGTTGCGGGTTCGCCGTGCCAAGATGCCCGTGCGAATCCACTTCTCCTCGTGTGCCAGGCGCCGGTCGAACTCGGCCTGCTGGGCGGCCTCGGCGGCCAGGGCGGCCTCTTTGCGGGCTTCGTACGTGTCGTAATCGCACGCCCACGAGGTAAGCCGCCCGCGGTCCAGGTCCAGCACCCGCGTGGCCAGCCGCCGCAGGAACCGCCGGTCGTGCGTGACAAACAGGATGGTTTCGACCTGCTTCAACAGAAACTCTTCCAGCCATTCGATCGTGGCGATATCCAAGTGGTTGGTCGGCTCGTCCAACAGCAGCAGGTCGGGGTCTTGCACCAGCGCCCGGGCGAGCAGCACGCGGCGTTTCATGCCGGCCGAGAGGGTTGCCACCTCGGCATCGGCGTCGAGCCCCATGCGTGAAAGGACCGTTTCCACCCGCTGCTCGACGTGCCACGCGCCGGTCAGTTCGAGCCGGTGCGTCAGTTCATCGAGTTGTGCTCGCAGGGCAGGCTCGTCGCATGCAGCCAACTGCCGGCTGACGTGGTGATACTCGGCCAGCAGCTTGCCCTGTTGGGCCAATCCAGCCGCCACCAGGTCGAAAATACTGCCCGCCATGTCGCCGGGCACCTGCTGATCGACCAGTGCGGTCGTGACTCCCTGCCCGCGGACGACTTCCCCGCTGTCCGGTTCGATCTGCCCATTGAGCACCCGCAGCAGGGTCGTTTTGCCCTCGCCATTGCGTCCGATGAGGCAAATGCGTTCCCCCCGATCGATCGTCAGCCCCACCCCGTCCAGCAGCCGCGGTCCGGTGAACTGAAGATCGACCTCACGAAGATGAATCAGGGGCATAGGGTAACCGAGCGGGCGTACACATCCGGCATGTTCGGCGTACTGGACGCGCATTTCACGTTCCGGCCCCGAATAGGCCATACCTCCGCCGATCACCCTTCGACACACACGAAGGCAGAGACAGCGGAACCAGTCGCGACAGAATACCAGGGACAGGGCGTTCCTGCAAGGGAATGCGAAGGTAATGCGGGGCATGCCTCAGCCGCCCCGCGCGCGGTCTGAGGCCGCGCACCAGGAAAGGACACCGGCAGGCCCGCCCCGCCTGGAACCGTATTCCCAAGGTGACAGTCCAGTCCGACTGCGCGCCTATTCCCCGGCCCCACTGCCAAGTCGAATCAAGCGGATACAGCCGACAAAGAGCAGCCAGAACAACCCCACGAAGAGAATCCAGGCCGCAAGGCCGGGACGACCGGTCACAGCAGCGGTTCCGAGCAAGCCCGCGCCGGCAAGAACAGACACGGCAACTGCTCTCGCGCTGACTCGGAGCGGCGACCATGTCTTCGTTGGTGCCGCATCCTCGTCGAACGTCACGCCGGCTGTCGCTCCACCCATATCATCATTACGACAGCCAGTACTGACATCATCGGCGTCTTGCGGCAACGATTGACGTGCCGCTGCCTTAACTGGCATCATGTGCCCGGAAAGGCGCCACCTCACAGTGTACGCGATGGTGATTGCAGCAAGCGCTATCGCAGCATGGCCGAGGACGATGGCACGGACGGTGCTGTTTCCCGCGAGGTAGAACACGGCACAACGAAAATAGTACGCTGCCACAGCGACTCGCATCAGAAACGACCGCGACCATTGGCCGTGCCAGCAGGCCGCGGCTGCAAATGCGATGCCCGTGAGAACAATCCAAACATCCAACTGCAGGTAGGGACTGTCCCATACCAAAAACGCCCCCACGGCGCAGGCAAGCAGAACGTCCAAAGCCGTGATGATTCGAGCGGGCAACGCCTTGCGTTTCATTCTTGCTTCCTTTGCGGTTGTACGGTCGAAAGACCTTCCAAGCCCGACGCTACAGAATCTGGGCAGCATGCACCCACGATAGACGGCGCGACAAGTCCTGCCATCAAGGGGTACTCGGCGATGGTCGCCTGAACCACTATTCCGTACCCCCCCGCTTGGGGTATTTTGCGTCCCAGAGCCTTTCGGCTTCTGTATGCTATTCGTTGACTAACCGAGCAGCTTGATCCGGCTCCGCAATGAGATTGGCAACTGCGGCAGGATTGTGCCTTGACAAACGGACCATTGTATCCGATATAATGCAGGTAGTAGGTAGCGTCTGCTGCCCGATGAAGGAAGATGTTGACTATAGCCCATCGGCGGATCTGAGGGCGAAAGTGCCCAATGCTACCGCCGATTATTAGACCCCCAGGGGGTTCGTGGCAACACGGATCCCCTGTACTTTTTCCGCAGCGCTTGCTTTGCCCGCTCGAGAGGAGGCCCCTTGTGTCCGATGACTCAATATTCCCTCCCGCGGCAGGTACATCTGGATCATTGCGTTTCCGTGTGTTTGTGGACTTCTGGAATCTCCAACTGACACTCAACGAGCGCATGGCGTCCGATACCCATTTCCTGATCGATTGGAGCAAACTGCCGGATTGCCTTGTGCGCGAAGCTGCCGCCCTGGTTCGTGCGCCAACCTTCTCTTACGAGGGTTCGATCGTGTTTACTTCGAGCGACTTGAAGACGCACGAGGGGAGAAAGTACCATAAGTGGGTGACGAGTTGGTTGGACCGACAGCCAGGGATTCAGGTCAAGTGTTCCGAACGGCACCCCAAGCACCCTCCCAAATGTCCAGCTTGCCATCAATCAGTTGCCAAATGCTCACATTGCGGAGCAACGCTCGTGGGTACGGTTGAGAAAGGTGTAGATACGGCCATTGCCACCGATATGATCCGTTTAGCCTGGGAACGGGCTTACGATGTGGCCGTATTGGTTTCCTCGGACGCAGATCTTGTTCCCGCAGCAGCATTTCTCGACCAACGAGGCTTCCGTATCATTCAGGCCGGATTTCCACCGTTGGGAAGTCACCTCTCACGAGCCTGCTGGGCTACGCTCGACATCTTCAACCTCCGCGAACAATTCCGCCGGTCGTAGGCTCTGCGGTATTCACCTTGCCGGAAGCATGAAAAGGCCGCAAACCACGCGCACCCGACTCGTGAGACTCAACGTGTCTTGGAAACAGGCGATGAGGGCCTGGTGACCTCCTCGACTTGCACCGCGGCCGCCTCGGCTTCCAGCGTATTGGGGTTGAGGCGGGCGGGCAGAAGTTGACGGACGTTTTGGGCGGCGGCGGCGATGCCCAGACGGACCGCTTCCGGCAAGGGACGGCCCGCGCCGGTGGCCCAGGCAATGGTGCCCGCCATCGTGTCGCCGGAAGCGATGGGATTGACAGGATTGGAAATGCGAGGCGGATGGAATCGGTAGATCGCCTCCGACGAGGTAGCCCAGACGACGGCAGCGCCTTGCGTGACAACAACCCACCGGGCGCCGCGGTCGTTCACCGCGCGCATCGCCGCCACGAGGTCATCGTCGTCGTCCAGCGGCCGGCCGAACGTCGTGGCTAACTCTTCGCGGTTGGGCTTGACGACGTAGGGCTTCAGGTCCAAAACCGAGAGCAGCCCTTCGCCCCGGAAATCGAGCACGGCGGGGCAAGGCGTTTGCAGGAGCAACTCCCGATAGAATCCGTCCGGTGTGCCCTGCGGCAACGAACCGATCAGCACGACGACGTCGGCACGGGCAGCCTCCTCGCTATACGCCTGGCGGAACGCGTCGAGTTCGCCGGGCGTCAGAGCGCGGCCGTCTTCGACCAGTTCCGTGATACTGCCGGTCCCCCGATCCAAGAGCGTTGTACAAACCCGCGTCGCAGCGCGGGTTTTGACCCAGCGGTAAGGCACGCCCAATGCGGCGAACTCGGCTTCGATTTGCGGCAGCGCATGACCACCCACCGGAGCCAGCGTCAGACTCCGGCCGCCCAGATGATGCACGCCAATCCCGGCGTTGAAGACCTTGCCCGAGGCGCACCAAACCACTTCCGCCGCGCGATTCACTTCGCCGTAACGGAACGCATCGAAGACAAGAATCTGCTGCCACGCAGGGGTCAATCCGGCAGATAGAATCACGTACGGCCTCCTGAAACGTCTTATCGCAGGTCCTTCCCCATTTCCGCCGTCGTGCAACCGATGCTCAACTTGGGCGCCACGGCGACGCCGTCCAATTCAAAGGGGCAACCCGGAGCGGATGCCGGCTATCAGAATAGCGTCCGGTTGCGGTCACGTCAATCCAAACGAGTGGGGCTTGAATCAGAATTGGATCCGCCGCCAATAGGCCGATTGATCGCGTTCCCCGCCTGTTGCCAACACGCCTTGGTGTGCGGGTACATGTTCCGGCTTCCCTTCGACTCGGATTCCGGAATCGTACGTCGGCCAATGGAGCGGCCATGATCGCGTGGTCGGGCCGGCGGACTCCGACCGGTACTTACTTTGGAACCGGCAGCAAGATGGCGGCGTTCTCGCCGAAGGCAGCCTCGCCGGCCCTTCCGTTCATACGGTACTGGATTTTCAACATCTTGACGACGCCCGGCACAGGGTCACCGCCGAATGCAGAGTTGTAGGTTGAAGAAGGCAGAACAACCAGCGGCAGGTCGCCGACAGCCTTGCGGACAATGTCGGTAACATCCTTGAACTTGTCGTTCGCACCGTACTCGGCCTTGATGATCTCCAGCTTGACCGGCTCCTGGCCGATCTGGGCCAACAGCGTCTGGACGTCGATCGACTGGCCGCCGAGTTTTTGGGCGATGGCAAGAGCGACTCGCGCGCCGTCGTTCTTCAGCGCCGGCACCTTGCCCACGTCTACCGCGAGTCTGAGCATGTCGACGCTTGGGTAGCGCTCCATCACTTCCAGGACAAGCGACTTCTCCTCGTCGCGAGTGGCGGCATCGAGGGCGGCGCGGCACATTGCGGCCCGCTGCGTGTCAGGTATGGGAAACTGGCGGACGAGACGGACATAACCTCGCAGCGCGCGGATCTGGTACCTGGCGTCCGGGGCGGTCTTGGCCAGGTCCAGGAGCACTGGAGCAGCGTCCATGCTCATCCAGTCGCCCAGCAGCCGGCTGGCGGCGTCCTGCAGTTCGGGGATGGGGTCTTTGGCGGCCTTGCCTACCGTGGCCAGGGCTCCGGTTCCGCCCATCGCGCCAAGCACTTCCAGGATGGAGCACTTGGCTGGTACCGGCGCCTTGGCCAGGGCGGCGGTCAGTTGTGCGGCGCAGGCCTCGCGGTCGGGCATCCGAATGGCGGCGGCGAGCAGCGCCTGGCCGGCAGCCTGCGCGTCGTCACCCGCCTCGGGCGTAACCACCCGCGTGATCAAGAACCCAAGGTCGGCAGGTCCGATGGCCGATCCGAGCGCGATCAGCGCAGCGGCGCGCAACTGGGCATCGGAGTCATTGGCGGCCTTCAGCAAGGCGGGAACCGCGGCTTCCATCCGCCGTCGTCCGGCAAGGTCGATCAACACTGGTCGAATCGCTCCCTCGGCCTTAGCCAGCCGCCCGGTTAGTTCGGCATCGACATCCTTGCCGGGCAGTTGCTCGAGGGCCGTCTTGGCCGCTTCGACCAACTCCTCGTCATCGCCCACGGCCGTGTCGAGCAGTACGGACACGCACGAGGCGTTCCCGACGCGGCTGAGCATCCCGATGGCCGCCATGCGAACCGGCCTCTCTCCGGTCTTGGCCGCTTCGAGCATGGCCGGCAGCACGGCCGGGTCGCTGCGATCGGCCAAGGCGAACACGATCAGCGCCCGCCGATTCGCGGCCGCCGTCTCCATCGCGGTCACCAACGCTTGGGTCACCTCGCGGCCGGGCAGTTCGCGGGCAGTCTGCAATCCGCTAGCAAACATTGCCTTGTCGGCCGATGCGAGTTGCTCGATTAGCAGGGGCACGCCAGCGGCCTGGCGGGCGAGGATGGCGCCGCGCGTGGCTTCAATGATTCGCTGCTTAGGTACATCGGCCTGGCGCACCTTGTCGTACAGCCTGGCCGCTTCGTCACGTTTTCCATCAGCCATGAGCCGCTCGGCGCACAGCACGCATCCTTCGGCAACCGCCGAACGGACCGCAGCGGGTGCCCTTTCGAGAGCCTGCTCCAGGGCTTTGGTGGCCGGGGTATTGCCGATGCGCCCCAGTGCAGCCGCCGCGGCCGACGCCACTTCGGCGTCGGCGCCGTTCATGCATACAGCCAGGGCCTCAACGGCCTTCGCATCGCGGCGAACGCCAATCGAGTTGATCACGCCGATCAACCGGCGCCCTTTCAACCTGGCCATCGCGTCGCGCAACGCGGCGTCAGCCTCGGGACCGGGAATTGCCTCCAGGGCAATGCGAGCCCACGAAGCCAGCCGCTCGTCTTCGAGCAACGGCGCCAGGGCGGGTACGGCCTCGTGGTTACCGTAAATGGCCAGGTGCTTGCAGGCCATCGCCTTTTCCGCGTCGGGCGTGGCGCCCGATTTCAGCGCGGCAACCAGTTCAGCCCGCCGCGCCGCGGCTGCGTCGTGATCGTCGCCCCGGACCGGGCCGGTAGCCGTTAGCGCCGTCAGCAGCAAAGCAGCAAGAATCGAGTAATATCGAATCGTGTTCATCTTGGTTTCTCCCGAGTTGTTCCAGTCGAAGGGAATCGTCTACCCAATGCTGATGGTTTGTGGTGCGAATCGCTTTCGCGGAAAACAACGGACTGCCAGGTTAGCGAACGTCCCGGCAGAGCGTGCCTGCCGCTTTGCAGGGCGTTGGCGTTTATGATCTCCACGGGGAACGCAATGCTTCAGACCGCAGACGGTTGGCTTCGTCGTCGCCGATGAACTCGTGCCTCACCGGATCGAACTTCAGCGGGCGGTCCAGGAAGAGGGTAATGTTCGCAGCGTGGCAGGCTATGTGCGAATAGCACGCGGCGCCGGCGTGGGCCAACGGTTGGCTTCGCGTCTTCACGCAGTCGAGGAAATCGCGGACGTGGAAGGTGGCCGGATAGCCGCCGATCTCGGCAACCTTGCGGCCGGCCAGCAGGGCTGGGGAACTGAGCACCATCTTGCCGCTGTCGCCCGCCTCGACCCAGCCGGTCTCGCCCTCGAAACGCACAGGGCAGGAGCCCAGCGGCAGCCAGCCGTCGTCGCGGATAATCAGCTCGACGCCGTCGGCGTACCGCGCCACGAGGCGGCCGTCGACCGGTGGGTTGTACTCGACGGGGGCCGTGCCATCGGTCCCGGCGGCCCACTGGCACAGATCGACGCAGTGGGAACCCCACTCCAACACGCCGCCGCCGACCAGCCCGCCGCCTTTCTCGAAGTTGAACGCGTTAAGGTGCTGCCGGTTGAACGGCCGCCATGCCGCCGGCCCCAGGTACAGGTCCCAATCGACCTCTTCCTTGGGGAGTTCTGGCTCGGGCGTGGCCCAGCCGCTGCTGCTGGTGCTCATGCCGGCCGGCTTGGCATGAACGGCCTTGAGCTTGCCGAGCTTGCCGGTGCGAGCCAACTCGCAGGCGAACGCGAAGTGGGGCAGGTTCCGACGCTGCGTACCCGCCTGGAAAACTCGACCCGTGCGACGCATCGTCTCGGCCAGGGCCAGGCTTTCGGCGATGGTCTTCGTGCAGGGCTTCTCGCAATAGATGTCCTTGCCGGCGCGAGCGGCGTACATCGCGGCCGTGGCGTGCCAATTCGGACCCGTCGCAATGAGTACCGCGTCGATGTCGGGCCGTGCCAGCAAGTCGCGAAAGTCAGTATACGTTGCGCAGTCGCTGTTGCCGTACTTCTGATCGGCGATTGCTTTAACGGCCGTACGACGCGCGGCCTTCACGTCGGCAACGGCCACGAACTGTACGTCGGGCTGCGGCAGGAAGCAACCCAGGTCGTACGTGCCTCGGTTCCCAATGCCAATGCCTCCGAGCACGATCCGTTCGCTGGGCGCGACGCCATCGTTACCCAGCACAATGCCCGGAACAACCTGCGGCGCCATGAGAAAGCCACTGGCCTTAATCGCGGTCTTGAAGAACCGGCGCCGGTGGTATGTCAGTCGTTCAACCATGATGGGCCTCCTGTTGCGTAAGCGATATTGGTTCAGAATCGAAATCGACTCGGCCTAAGCGCTGAGCAGGGCATTCGCCCCGGCCGATGCACCTCGAGCTCGCGTCAAAGCCGGCGTTCCCTATTGGCGGCGAGTCCAACACGGACCCACTCGACTGTCCATCATACCAGGCCAGCCCCCGATGTCCAGGACAGGGGGTGTGCGGCAAGGCTCAGATTCCTTGGGAACCGGCCTGGGAACCGGCTTGACTCGCCATCTGCTGCGGCTTATACCGTCAGTAACCGTTCACAGGGACTGTCCCAGCTTTCGCGGCACGCGGGGTAACCGGCATTTCCGCCGCGAAGATGGGATTGCCCCCTTCGCAAGCAGCGGGGCGAACAGTCCGCGCCGCTGACCCGTGAACGCCTGTATTCCGTCATGGGAAATGGTTGTCGTCTCTCCAAACCCGTGAGGGCATCGTTATGAAATCGATATATCATCGCTTGGCTCTTCGGCCGGCCGGTGTTGCAGTCTCGTTGGCGGTGATCGTCAGTCACGCCATCCCGGCACGGGCCGGCGACCAGCCGTTGTGGGTCTTCAATCCGCTGGCATGGACCGTTGAGGCGGAGCAGTTTCAGGCCGGGGGCCCCGCCGGATTCGCGGTGCGGCGCGACGTGCCCCGGTGCATGCAAATGACGGTCGAGGCGGAGGTCCGAATCGAGCGGTCGGTCGGTCCGCGGTGGAAGGTGGCGGGAATCGCCGTCTTCGACGATCGCGAGAACTTCTGGCACCTGGCACTGGTCGAAGCGCCGGACGACGAAGGGGCAAAGCGTTTCATCGAACTGAGCCAAATGCGCGCCGGACAGTGGCTTTCCCATACCAACTTGCATTGCAGCCGCCGCCAGATGGTCCGCCCGTGGCAACCGGGGCAAACGTACCGCCTGGCGCTGTCGCTCGATGCCAAGGGCATTGAAGGCCGGGTGACCGATGCCGACGGAAACGTCGCGGGCGACGTTCGATTTGAGTTCACGGCCGAGGCGGTCGCCGCAGGCCGCCCCGCGCTCCGCTGCGAAGGGTTCGTGGCGACCCTGGACGGTATCCGGGTTCAGTGCGCCGAGCCGTTGCCCGACGCGCCGGCCGAGTTCCCCGCGTACGCGAGCGATAGCTTTGTGGCCGGCGTGCGGGGGGAGGCTACCGGATTCTTCCGCGTGGAGAAGCAGGACGGCCGCTGGTGGGCGATCGATCCGTTGGGCCGCGGCTGCATCGTGCTAGGCGTCGATCACGTCTCTTACAACGGCCACTGGTGCCAGGCCCTCAATACGCATCCCTACCGCGACCGAAACGACGCCGCCTACGCCGGACGGGAACCGTGGGCCGCCGAGACGGCCGAACGGTTGAAGAACTGGGGGTTCAATATGCTCGGCGCCGGCCACGGCGCCGAGATGGTCCACAGAGGGCTTGCCCATTCACAGTTTGTGGGCGTTGACGCAATGGCATGGTCGGCCGACGACGACCTGAATATTACGCCGCACGAAGGCCGGCCGTGTTCGGCCTTCCCGAACGTGTTCCATCCGAAGTTCGAGGACTACTGCCGGTATCGGGTCGAGCGTCGGTGCCGCCCGTGGGTGGGCGATCCCTGGCTGTTCGGCTACTACCTCGACAACGAGTTGGCATGGTGGGGCCGCGGCGACGTCGACACCGGCCTGTTCGACGCTGCTATGGCCAAACCGGCCGGCCACTCGGCCAAGCAGGCACTGCGCGACTTCCTCGCGGAGCGTTACGAGGGTGAGATTGAACGCTTCCGGGACGCTTGGGGCATAACGATCGAATCGTTTGATGCAATTGTCGCTCGCGACTCCCTGGCGGGCGCAAACGCCGAAACCGTCCACACCGACAAGCGCGAGTTCCTGCGGCTGATTGCCGATCGCTATTTCGGCATCCTCGCCCGCGAGATTCGCCGCGCCGATCCCGACCACCTGATCCTCGGCTGCCGGTTTGCCGGCGGCCACGTCTCGGACGTGGTGTGGGAAACGGCGGCGAAGCATTGCGACGTCGTCTCGATCAACTACTACGGCAACGTCGACCTGGACCGGATGACGGCCCTGGACCACGATCACGATGCCGGCGGCGATCCGCTTGCCGTGCCGTTCGAGAAGTTCCACGCCCTGGCCACGGGCCGCCCGCTGCTGTTGACCGAGTGGTCGTTCATCGGCCTGGACAGCGGCCTGCCGTGCACCGAAGGCGCGGGGCAGCGATTCCACACACAAAGCGAGCGGTCGCAGGCCGCCGCGGTGTATGCCGAAACTCTGCTCCGCATGCCCTGGATGCTCGGATACAACTATTTCATGTGGGTGGATGAGCCGGCCGAGGGAATTACCGAAGCATTTCCCGAGAACAGCAATTACGGGCTGGTCAACGTCGACAACCAGCCGTACGCGAAACTGACCGAGACGTTCATCCGGGTGCATCACGACGCCGAACGCTTTCGCATGGAAGGCCTCGCCGGACTGCCCGAGCCGGCGCCGCGCCGCGTGCCGGCGTGGCAGGATATCGTCCAATCTCGGCTGGACAGCCGGAAGGACAAAGCGGCTGACCGACGGCAGTTGCAGTTCACTTCCGATGATGACGGCCACCTGGCCGCCAACGGGCGATTGACGCTTCGCGTGCGCGCCGGCAGCCCCAACCTGGCCGACGAGGTGCTGCTCGACGGCAACATGCTAGGTCATCTGCACGGACTGGTCCATCATGTGACCAGCCACACCGACCGCTGGGCGCGCCCGGAACGGCTTCAGACCGTGGAAGGCCGCGTTGAGGAAGATTGGCTCATTCTCGACATGCTCGGGCGTTCCGACGTCGAGAACCTGGGCAGCCCGATGCGTTCGTTTACGCTCAAGAGCCGGATTGTGCTTCCCGCAGGGGCCGACTGGATGATCGTCGAGTTCGTCGAGCTGACCAATACGGACGATCGACCACTGGACCTGCGGGGTGTGTTCTTCCAGCCGCGCAGCTCGCTGGGTGGATCGGGCGAGGGCGACCGGCCGGCGAGTGTCGGCGGGGTCCCTCGATTGTGGACCAGCGCGCCCGGCGATGCTTGGATCGACGACAGGGCGCGCCTCTTCTGGGGCGCCGTTGCTCCGCGCGGCAGCGGTGTGGCCGTCCGCTTCTGGCTCAACCCGCAGGGAGGGCAGCATCCCGATATCCG
>JAVEUP010000022.1:0-62524 GCA_034005525.1 Thermoguttaceae bacterium
GCAACTACTACCCCAGCCCCCACCCCCCGCCCACAAATCCCACAACGCAACCGGCTCTGGCCCGAAGGGCCCGATTCCCGAATTGCCGCGAAAAACCCCTCTCATAACCCTGCCCCTGTCGAATGTGGCGCGAAGGAAATCCCATGCACTCCACTCCAAGGAGGGGGTACGGTGGCAATACGGGTCGATTCGGCAAGAACTCCCGATTGCAGAAGCTTTGTCGCATCTTCCTGTCGTACCTCATGTCGCGTTTAGGCAATCCCCGATGATGCCAGGGTAGCCGACGTTGCAGTTCCTGCAGCGCGCTTGTCAGGCGGCATGGATGGGGGGGCTCCCTTGACTCATAATAGCGTTTTCCGCGCCGTCAGGCTGACGTGGATAAGAGCGGTTTGCCCTGTTTCGGCACCGTTGGCGCTCGCATTCTCCTGCGGAGATGCCTGGTGCATGAACCGATTGCCGCAGGCGGCTTGGCCGGCTTCTGCCGATCAAACATGGACCGCGCGTGTGGTGCGGCTGCCGCCGACCGGCATGACGGAATCGTCGCTGACTGACGGAACGTGTTCGCTTGGCTGTTTCCGGCTCGAAGGTGCCATTACCGCGGAATCGCTCGACAACTGCGTTGAGCCGGGGCCGCAACTACGTCAATGGCTTCGGCAAACCGGGCAGAAGATCGGCTCGGATCACGCGCACTTCTACTCGCGGCGAACGCTGTTCGACTTGGCCTTGGGCATCGCCGTAGCAGCCCCGCTTGCCAACACGTCGGTAGATCACGATTTCCGCGACTGGTGGCAGGCCGACATGCGCACGTCCGGCACTGACCGTGCCGCCGTCTTCTGGAAGACGTTCGGCGAGGGCTCCATCTTCATTCCGGCCTTTGCGTGCCTCGGTCTGGCCGGCCAGGCATTGGGCGACCGGCCGGTTTTCGATATTGCCGGCGAATTCGGCGGCCGCGCCAGCCGCGCCTTCTCGTGGGCGCCCCGCCCATGTTGTTCATGCAGTTCCTGTTGGGCGCATCGCGGCCGGGCGAAACGGATTACCGGTCGCAGTGGAAACCGTTTGACGACACGAACGCCGTCAGCGGACACGCGTTCATAGGCGCCGTGCCATTTCTTACGGCCGCTGAGATGACCGAGAACCTCGCCGCACGCGCCTTCCTCTATGTCGGATCGGCATGCACGGCGTGGTCGCGCGTGAATGACGACGCCCACTACCTGTCGCAGGTGATCCTCGGCTGGTATATGGCTTACCTGGCCTGCCGATCCGTCGAGGCAACCGGGGAAGACATGCAAACGCTCTCGCTTGTTCCGCTGGCCGGGCCCGAACTGAGCGGGTTGGGGCTCGTGTGGCGACGGTAGCCTTTCGGTTTGCAGCGTTTGGAATTACCGGCCGGCTTCTTTTCCCAGCATCCACGCGAGGATGCCTTTCTGGGCATGCATACGGTTGGCGGCTTGCTGTACGACAACGCTTTGCGGGCCGTCGATCACTTCGTCAGTCACTTCTTCGCCGCGCCGAGCGGGCAGACAGTGCATGAATACAGCGCCTTTCTGCGCGTGTGCCATCAGCCGGGCGTTCACTTGGTAATCGGCGAAGTCGACCTTGCGCTTCGCCTGCTCCTTTTCCTGTCCCATGCTCGTCCAGACATCCGTGTAAACGGCTACCGCGTCGGACACGGCCTCGACCGGATCGGTGGTGACGGTCAGGTTCAGGTCCGGCGAGTGCTGCTTCAGCCACGCGACCTCTTCCGCCGACCACTGATAGTCTTTTGGCGACGCCACCACGAAATTCATGCCGACCTTGCCGCATCCGAGTGCCAGGCTTCGGGCCACGTTGTTGGCATCGCCCACCCAGCCGAGCGTGCAGCCCTTCAACTTCCCGGCCAATTCGCGGATCGTGAACAGGTCGGCCATTGCCTGGCAGGGATGCCCGAAGTCGGTCAGGCCATTGATGACGCAGCACGTGGCGTGCCGGGCAAGCTCACAAACGGTGTCGTGGCGGAAGGCGCGGACGACGAGGGCGTCGACGTACTGGCTTAAAACGCGGCCGAAGTCGGGCAGGCTCTCGCGCTTGCCGAAGCCGGTATCGGCCCCGAGGAACATGGCCGTCCCGCCCAGGTGCCCGATTGCCGCCTCGAAGCTCACCCGGGTACGCAGCGAAGGCTTCTCGAACAGCAGGGCGATGACGCGGCCCGGCAGGAGTGGTTCGCGCAATCCGTGGGCGAATTTCGTCTTCAGGTCCTCGGTAATGGCAAAGATGTGGTCGATTTCCGCCGCAGTCAGATCGGCCAACGTCATTAGATGTTTTATGGTCGTCACTCCGCCACCTCTTGCTGTTGGATTACCTCGGCCAGGACGTCGCATCCTTCGTGGGCCTGCTCCTCGGTAAGGGTCAAAGCAGGCAGCAGCCGGATGACCGTGCCTTGCGTGCAATTGACCAGCAGGCGGCGCTCCATGCATGCCTTGACCACCGGCGCGCCCTCGACGGCCAGTTCGATGCCGACCATCACGCCGCGCACCCGGACCTCGCGGATCAACTCGCACTGCTCCTGGAGGGCCAGGAAGCGTTCCCGGAACAACTCGCCCAATCTCGTCGCGGCCCCAAGCAAATTCTCCCGCTCGATCGTTTCGAGCGTGGCAATGCCGGCGCAGGCGGCAATGGGGTTGCCGCCGAACGTGGCCGCGTGCATCCCGGGCCGCAAACTCGGCGCGATTTCCTTGGTGGTAAGCATGGCAGCTCCGGTAATTCCGCCGCAGACGGCCTTGGCCAGGGTCATGACGTCGGGCACCACGCCAAAGCCCTGGTAAGCGAACCAGTCGCCGGTCCGCCCGCACCCGGTCTGCACCTCGTCGAACACCAAGAGCAATTCGTGTTGATCGGCCAGTTCTCGCAGTCCCTGGAGGAATCCGTCGGGCGGAATGCGGATGCCGCCCTCGCCCTGGACCGGCTCGATCAGGATGGCCGCCGTTTCATCGTCGATCAGCGCGGCGACAGCGTCGAGATCGCCATAGGGTGCGTAGACGAAGCCTGCCACCAGCGGGCCCAGCCCCTCGTGGTATTTCGGCTGCGCAGTGGCCGAGGTCGACCCCAGCGTCCGCCCGTGGAAGCCGCCTTCGAAAGTAATGATCTTGTATCGTTGTTTGGGCGTGTGGAGCCTGACGAGCTTGATCGCGGCCTCGTTGGCTTCCGTGCCGGAGTTGCAGAAGAACGCCTGCCCGCCGAAGCTGCGCTCTGAAAGCAACTTGGCCCACTGACCCTGCGCTTCCGTGTACCAGGTGTTCGGTACGTGGATCAATCGGCCGACCTGTTCGCGCACGGCCTCAACGACCGCTGGGGGACAGTGCCCGAGCAAGTTGCACCCCCACCCCGGAAACAGGTCGAGGTAGCGGTTCCCCTCGACATCCCATACGAACGAACCTTCTCCGCGAGCCAGTGCGACCGGAAAGCGTCCATAATTCGGAATCACATACTGGCTGAAAAGCGCGATGATCTCTTGCGAGCTTGTTGTAGGCACTTGCACCACCTTTTTCTACTCCCGGGCCCAATAGCCCAATAGTTTCCTATGACTGCTCCTTGACGATTTCCGTCCCGACCCCTTTGCTGGTGTACACTTCCAGCAACAGGGAGTGCCGGAGGCGGCCGTCGATAATGTGGACTTTGCGCACGCCCTTCTCGAGCGTGTCGAGGCACGCTTGGACTTTGGGAATCATGCCCGCGTCGATCGTGCCGTCGGCAATCATCGCCCTTGCCTCGCTGGCGTCCAGCGAGTGGAGGAGCGAATCGGGGTTGTTCTTGTCGCGGCGCACCCCGTTCACGTCGCTGAGATACATGAGCTTCTCGGCTCTGAGCGCCTGCGCCACGGCCGTCGCGGCGGTATCGGCGTTGACGTTGAGCCGTTCACCGTCCCGGGTTTCGCACATCGAGGGAATCACCGGCACGATGCCCGCGTGGCAAAGATTCTCGATCGTGTTGCGGTCCACCTCGGTTACGGTGCCGACGTGCCCCAAGTCGACCGGACTACCGTCGGTACCCGGCATCTGAATCCGCTCGCCGACGAGGACGTTGGTGGTTCGGAAGTTCAGTGCCTGGGCCCGTCCGCCAAGCTCATTGATTTTGCGGGCAATGGTGTCGTTCACCTCGCCGGCCAGAACGCGTTGGACGATCTCGAGGGTTGCATCGTCGGTGTAGCGCCGACCCTGGACGAAGCGCGGCTCGATGCCCGCCTCGGCCATCGCCCGGCTAATGGCAGCCCCTCCACCGTGGACAACCACCGGCCGCATGTGGACGGTCTCCATGAAGACCACGTCGAGCAGCAGGTGGTTCATGGCCCAGCGGTCCTCCATGACGCTGCCGCCGAGCTTAATGACGGTAATCTTCCCGCGGAACTCGCGTATCCAGCGCAGGGCCTCAATCAGAATGTCGGCTTTTTGAATGGCGTCTTCCACGGGATGCTCCAGCGGTTTCTTCCGAGGAACCACATGGCGGTCTGCACGAGGCCGCGCCCGCGCAGCCCCTTACAGCCCAGGAAAACTCACCATTTTACCCGACCCTGTTTGCACGTCAACAGGGTCAACGGCCACTTGCCCTGGCGAGTTCCGCCTCGAGTTGGGCACCTTGAGCCAACCCCTCGTCGGTGGTGCCTTGAGGATGGATGAGCGTCCAGAGCCAGTCGGTGTAACACACCAACGCCGCCTGTGGCCACTTCGCCGGAGTCTCCTTGGCCGGCTCGAGAAGGCCCTCGACAAGGTGAGTGCACCGGGTAACCGGATCGAGCGGTAGGACCATAGCGGCCGACTTGATCGTGTGCAGCGTGCGTGCGACTTCGCGGAGGATTTCGCCAGTCGGCCCGCCCGCCGAAACGCGAGTCAACTGTTGCCGCAACTCGGCAATGCGATCCGCCAGTTCGTCGCGGAAGGTGGCCCAAAGAGCTGGAGATACGCCACTTGGGGGAGGCGATTCTGCGGGTGGAAGATCGGGAACGGGCACCGCCGTGGCCGGGAGCGAGCATTCGACTTCTGGCACCGGTGGGGCCGGCTGCTGTTTCGGCTCTCTTCCGGCAGACGCTGTGCCCGGCGCTGCTGCCGGTCTGGATGCCGGTTTCGACACCGGTTTGGCGGCCGAGGCGTCGGGGGAGGTTGTGGCTCCAATCATGTCCGCCACCTTGCGCAATCCCTCGGCTCGCTCCCCTTTCTGGGCAGCGGCAATGAGTTCATCGGCCAGCGCCACGATCTGCTTCAATTCCGGTTTGGCTATCTGGGCATCGGCTCCCACCGCCCGCCCTTTCTTGTGGTTGTCGGGCGTGATGATCGACGAATAGAGCAGCACGGGAATCTTCTGCAGCACCGGGTGATCTTTGATCCGCTTGGTCAGATGGAACCCGTCGACTTGCGGCATTTCCACGTCGGAAATGACCAGGTCGGCGACGCCGCCCTCGCCGTCGGGTTCGGCCAACCGTTGCTCGATCCACTTCCATGCCTCGGCGCCGTTCTCGAAGAAGGTTACATGCGTGTAGCCACTGCTGCGAAGCGTATTGCCAACGGCCTCGCGGACGGTCGGCGAGTCTTCGGCCAGCAAGATGCGAAGCTCTTCCCGGGGCAAGCCCATCGGGTTGTCGACCGTGTCGGTTCGGAAGTACTGGTCGGTAACGTCGTCGAGGATCATCTCGAAATCGAGCATCACTACAAGCCGGTTTTCGCAGCGAGCCAGAGCTGTGACCGGCGTGTGCGAAAGGGCCTCCAGCCCGGGTACCGACAAGATATTCTGCCAACTCAGGCGATGAATCCGTTCGACGGTATCGACGAGAAACGCCGTCTGCTGTTGGTTGAAATCGGTCAGGATCATGGTCCCCTCGCTTTGCTCCCACGTGGGTGCAATTCCCAAGTGGTCCAACAGCGAAACACAAGGGATCACGCGGTTGCGAAGCTTGAATACCCCCCGGACGGAACTGTGGGCCTTCGGTAAACGGGTAATCTCGGTCGTCGGGAGGACCTCGCGGACCTTGGCCACGTTGATTCCAAAAGTGTAGTCGGCCACGTCGAACACCAGCAACTCGAGTTCGTTCGTGCCACTTTCCAGAAGGATTTCCTTGTCGAGCAAGAGGTTGCTCATCGTGGTCGACATCAGATCGGCTCCCTTAGGCAAGAGTGAAGGCGTGCCGGGACGCCCCAAAGAGTGCAGTCCGGGCTTTCTCAGACCTTATCGGCTGGGGAATATAGGGGGTTTGAGAAAGAGATTCCGCGTCGTCACAACTAGCGTACTGCGAAACTTCAGAATGTCCGGGGTGTGGAATACCGAATGCAGCGAATCTCAAATGTGAGATTTGGGATTTCGGGTCAAAGACATCACACTACCCCAGACTCTGCCCACAAGCTGCCGCCTACCACTTCAGCCCAAAGCTCGCTCCTCCGGAGCTGCGGCCCAGGCCGCCCTGTAGGGGCTGGTTCGGCTGGCGGCTCTTGCGGGGTTTCTCCGGCTCGGGTTCAGCGGCGGCTGCTTCGGCGGGATCCGGCTTGACCGACTCTGGCTGGACGAGTTGTTTCATCGACAGGCCAATCCGCTGTGCGTCGGTATCGACGGAGAGCACGAGGGTCTCAACCTCTTGGCCTTCCTGCACGACGTCGCTCGCCCGCCAAACACGTTTGTGCGACAGTTCAGAAATATGCACCAACCCCTCGATGCCGGGTTCAAGCTCGACGAACGCGCCGAACTCCATGAGTTTCGTGACCTTGCCTCGCACGACGGTATTCTCAGGATACTTCTTGTCGGCATCGGTCCACGGGCTCTCGAACAAGTCGCGATAGGCGAGGCCGATCTTGCGGGTTTCGTGGTCGATCTTCTCGATCTTGACCTTGATCCGCTGTCCTTCAGAGAGCACGTCGCGAGGATGCTCCACCCGGCTCCAGGAGAGCTGGCTGATGTGCAATAGGCCGTCGACGCCGTCACCGAGGTCGACGAACGCGCCAAAGTCGAGCAATTTCCGGACCACTCCTTCAACCACATGGCCGGGCTCAAGCGACTCGAAAAGGCGTTGCCGGGCCTCTTCTCGCTCGCGTTCGAGAATGGCTCGCCGGCTGAGTACGAGGTTTCGCCGTGAGGGGTTTGCTTCGGTCACCAGGCAGGGCCACTGCTCGCCGACGAATTGTTCCATGCCCTCAACGCGATAGAGCGACACCTGGCCGGCGGGAATGAAACCGCGAATATGGTTCACCTCGCACTCCAGCCCTCCCGCGTTGTGGCCGGTTACGTGCGCGTTGACGACCATCCCTTCCTGTAAATCGCTCCAGTCTGCAACATCCTCGGCCTGGCCGGGAATGGTCAACTCGTAGAAGCCGTCCTCGCGATTGAAGCCCCGGACCACCACTTCCACCGAGTCGCCCGGTTCGGGCGGAGCGGGGAACTGCCGGAGCGACGCAACGCCCTGTTCCCGGCTTCCAAGCTCGACAAACACATCCTCGCGACGCACAGCCATCACGCGGCCGGTGTGCTTCGAATCGGGCTCGAGGGCGCCGCCGGTTGCCGCCGCATCGCCGCCGCCGAGCAGTTCATCCATCGAGCCATCGGCCAGAACTTCCTCAAGTTCAGCTTGAAGATCGGGTGAAAGAGCTTCGCGGACATTGGGGGCGGCAATCCGCTCGGTTGTCTCAGCAGGTACAGGCGTTTGCACCAGTGGCGGAGCAGCAGCCGGCTGTTCCGGAAGCGGCGGCGAAGGCGGCTGTACGGGCGACGCCTCTTGTACGGCTTCTGCAAGGGCTGGGGGCGGTCCATCGGGCTGCGTCTGGCGTTCCGTGGCCGACTTCTCCGAACCGGCGTCACCGGCAGCGCGCCGCTGGCCACCATCGCGATGCCGACGTCTTGGCGGCTTTGCCTCCGGGCCAACCACTGGGGCTTTGGCCTGTCGCGGCCGGCCAAGATACGCGGCTGGGTCGCGCTGCGAGCCAATCAATATCCGGCGGCGGTACGCCTCGGCCGAGGCTGGGTCGTCGCCATTCGTTCCCGGCCCGTTCTGAATCTCGTTGTTCTGCAACTCGTCTTGTTGCGTCTCGGGCGACTTGGCTGCGTCGCTCGGCTCGTTACTCATCAGCGCACGTCTCAGTTTGCGGGTGAAAGACTTCTACTGCGTGCCGGCTTTCGCCGGGTCCGAACATTCCAGTGTAACATGCGGGAGTCCGGTTTCCAGGGGCGGCCGTCACGAAGACCGGGAAGTCCGGCCAATTGCCACCTTGCCCACAGCCATTTCGTCTCCCGCCGGCCGCCCCGGGGCGGTTGACAGGCTCGGATGATTCCTTAGAATACTGTGCTCTTTCTGGGAACACTATCGCCTGGAACGGCCCGAACAACACGACTTTTTTAGGAGATTTTCAGATGGCAGAGGAGAAATCCGCTGGGATTGTCAACGTCATGAAGGAGGGGAGGCTGTTTCCCCCGCCGGAGGAGTTTTCCAAGAAGGCCCGCGTCGGCTCCATGGAGCAGTACCGAAAAATGTGGGACGAGGCCGCCAACGACCTCGAAGGCTTCTGGGACCAGTTCGGGCATGAACTGCACTGGTTCAAACCGTACGACAAGGTTCTCGAGTGGAACGAGCCGTTCGCAAAGTGGTTCGTCGGCGGGCAGACGAACGTCTCCTACAACTGCCTCGACTTGCATCTTTCCACGCCGCGGGCCGACAAGACGGCCATTATTTGGGAAGGCGAGCCGGGCGACGTGCGGCAGTACACCTACCGTGAACTGCACAGTGAAGTGTGCAAGTTCGCCAACGTGCTGAAGAAACTCGGCGTGCAGCAAGGCGACGTGGTGGCCATGTACATGCCCATGGTGCCCGAGTTGGCTATCGCCATGCTTGCCTGCGCCAGAATCGGTGCGGTTCACTCGGTCGTCTTCGGCGGGTTCTCGGCGGAAGCCATTGCCGACCGCAACAACGACGCTTCAACGAAATTGCAGATCACTGCCGACGCCAGTTGGCGCCGGGGGAAGGAATTGCACTTGAAGGCGAACGTGGACGAGGCATTGAAGAAATCACCCACCGTTGAAAAGTGCATCGTCTTGAAGCGGGTGGGCGTCGACGTCGAAATGCAATCGGGCCGCGACTTCTGGTGGCATGAATTGATGGATGAGGCTTCGGAAGATTGTCCCGCCGAACCGCTCGACAGCGAAACACCCCTGTTCATCCTGTACACGAGCGGGTCGACCGGCAAGCCCAAGGGTATCAAGCATACAACAGCGGGTTATAATCTGTACGCCAAGAAGACTGTCGAGTGGGTGTTCGACCTCCGCGATGAAGACATCTACTGGTGCACGGCCGACATCGGCTGGATTACCGGACACAGCTACATTGTGTACGGACCATTGGCTGCCGGCGCCACGGTTCTCATGTACGAAGGCGCGCCCGATACGCCCAAGCAAGACCGTTTCTGGGAGCTTGTCGAGAAGTACAAAGTCAGCATTTTCTACACCGCGCCTACGGCAATCCGCGCGTTCATCAAGTGGGGCGATGAATGGGTCGACCAGCATGACCTTTCCAGCCTCCGCCTGCTGGGTACGGTCGGTGAAGGGATCAATCCCGAGGCATGGATGTGGTACCACACCAAGATCGGCGGCGGCCGGTGCCCCATTGTCGATACCTGGTGGCAAACCGAGACCGGCGGGATCATGATGACGCCCCTACCGGGCGCGACCCCAACCAAACCCGGAAGCTGCTGCCAGCCGTTGCCGGGCATCGTGCCGGAGATCGTCGGTGAGGACAAGAAGCCTGTCCCCACCGGACAAGGTGGCTGGCTAACCATCGCGCGTCCCTGGCCCGGCATGTTGCGGGGCATTTGGGGCGACGACGATCGCTACAAGGCGCAATACTGGTCCGACGTGCCGGGCAAGTACCTGTGTGGCGACAACGCCCGGTGCGACGAGGACGGCTACTACTGGATCATGGGCCGGATCGACGACGTGCTGAACGTGTCGGGCCACCGGCTCAGCACCATCGAAATCGAAAGTGCACTGGTGAGCCACCCGGCCGTGGCCGAGGCCGCTTCGGTCGGACGCCCGCACGACATCAAGGGCGAGGCCGTTTCGGTGTTCGTTACCTTGGCTGGCGGAATCGACGCGACGGACGAGCTGCGCAAGGAACTGAAGAACCACGTGCGCAAGGAAATCGGCGCGCTGGCCGTGCCGGACGATATCCACTTCACCACGGCGCTGCCGAAGACCCGTAGCGGTAAGATCATGCGGCGTCTGTTGCGCGACATCGCCGCCGGCCGCGAGAGCGTTGGCGACACCAGCACCCTGGAGGACTACAGCGTGCTGGCCAAGCTCCGGCAAGACGAGAGCTAGTCCGCCACAGCAGCCCGCCTCGCGCGGGTTTGACACCCGACGTGTCGACCCTGGCGTAATTTCACCGGCGGCCTCTCCCAGCGGGAGGCCGCCGGTTGTCTTGCGCTAGCCCGGAGTATTCTTGTAGGGTGGCCCCCACTACTTCAACCCGTAGAGCGGCGTGAGCTTCCGGCGCAAATACGCCATGAGCGGCTCGCTGCTGAGCGGGCAGCCCGTCACGCGCTCGACGAGTTCGGCCGCCGTGTAACGGCGGCCTTCCACGTGGATCTTTTCGCGGAGCCACCGGAGCAGCGGAGTGAACTCGCCGCGGGCGAACTGGGCATGCAAGCCGCCCAAGTCGCGATCGGCCGCCTCGAAAAACTGCGCCGCGTAGAGATTGCCCAGTGAATAGGTCGGGAAATAGCCGATCGCGCCGGCACTCCAGTGGACGTCCTGAAGTACGCCGCCAGCGTTGTCGCGAGGCTCGATGCCGAGGTAGCGGCGGTAACACTCGTTCCAGGCGCCGGGCAGATCGGCCGGCGGCAGATCGCCCTCCAACAATGCCCGCTCCAATTCGAATCGAACAAGAATATGCAGATTGTACGTTGCCTCGTCGGCCTCGACCCGGATCAGCGACGGCCGGACTTCATTGACGGCGAAGTGGAAGGCGTCGAGCGATACGTCGCCCAAGGCACCTGGAAACCACCGCTTCGCCTGCGGGTAGAGGTGTTCCCAAAACGCCCGGCTGCGTCCGACCATGTTCTCCCACAAACGCGACTGCGACTCGTGGATTCCCAGCGAAACAGCCTCACCTAAAGGAAGCCCCCAGTGCTCCGGCGCCAGTCCCTGGTCGTAGATGCCATGACCGGCCTCATGGAGGATTCCAAAGAAGGCTGCCGGGAAGAAGTTGTCGTGGTAACGCGTGGTAATGCGGGTATCGTGGGGACCCAAGCCCGAGCAGAACGGGTGCGCCGTTACATCGAGGCGCCCCTCTGCAAAATCGAAACCGATGGCGCCAGCCGCCTCTCGGCCGAACGCCTTCTGCGCTTCTACGGGGAAATGCCGCCGCAGGAGAGTTTCCTCGGGTCGGTGCCCCGCCTCAGTCACCTCGGCCACGAGCGGCAACAGCCGTTCCCGAAGGTCGGCGAGCACGCGCATGATGTTGTCGGTGCTTTCCTCCGGCTCGAACTCGTCCAGCAGGGCGTCGTACTGCTGCTGCGGATAGCCCAGGGCCGCAGCCTGTTCCCGCTTCAAGCCGACAATCTTCTTCAAGACAGGCAAGAATGCAGGGAAATCGTCGCTCTGGCGAGCCGCTTGCCAAGCCTGCTGGCCGAGGACGGCCGTTCGAGAAAGCTCTTCGACCAGGGATGTGGGGAGCCGGACGGCCTTTTGCCGGTCGCGCCGAAGCCATCGGATGGTCGCACCGGTATCGCTGTACGGATCGGCTGCTAGCGGTCCCCCGGCAAGAGCATCAAGCTTCTCGCCGAACGCCGGGTTGCACAGACGGCGATGCACCAGTCCACTCAGCAGACCAATTTGCTCTGCCCGATGCCCGGCACTAGGCGGGGGCATCATTGTCCGCTCGTCCCAGTGAAGCACCCCGGCGATGGAAGACCAACAGGCAGTCTCCCTCGCGTAGAGGGACATCTGTTGAAATAATGCCTCGTGGCTCTCAGGCATAGCGCGTGACTGAACCGGAAGAAGCAGGGACGGGCACCACAAGCCAGAGTGGGTCCCTCGATTGAAGCCAATACGATCCTGTGAAGACAGTCCCTTCCGTCACCAGCATGTGACTTAATCCGGCGGCATGACTTGGCGTTGCCGACCCAACAGGTTTTCCTCGATCTGCCGTCCTTTGTTGGTCAGCGCGAAAGGCTCTGTGTCCGCGTCTTTTCGCGGCATGTTCTGCCCCATTTCCAGCGTGGGAGCGGGAACGAGGTTCTCGTTGCGGAACCCGGGATTGGAACACCCCGCCGGCAAAAGAACGAGTGCCGCGATGTACAATGCGGCGAATCGTACGATCCTGGTCAGCCGCCTGGAAAGGAATACATTGGGCAACATGGCAGTACTTACCCCGGGGTGCCTGGAGAAGATGCGGGATTGTGCCAGATCGTTTCCCCTGGGTAAATACCAATTCCTTTCTTGGACTGACAAGATAGGCGAGCTGCGGAGCTTAGGGGCAGGAACTCGGCGGCTTCTGCCCCGCCCAATGCCGTCTGGCAAACACTTCTCAGCCCCCACTGGCCGAATCAGGTCTCTCATGGCAAGATAAGGGCCCTTGGAACCGTTCCGCTTGAAGATGGCCTCCATGAGACTCAGTAGGCTGAAGCCAATGCCCCAGAAGGTCGCAATCGTGCTTGCCGCGGGTAAAGGGAGCCGCATGAACTCCGATCTGCCCAAGGTCCTCATTGAGGTGTGTGGGCGGCCAATGCTCGATTACGTACTCTGCGCGCTGCGAAAGGGGGGCATTGACCGGATTGTACTGGTGGTCGGGCATCGCGAGGAACTGGTGCGCGCGGCATTGGCCAGCCAACCCGATCTCGATTTCGTGGTACAGCGCGAGCAACTCGGAACCGGGCATGCCGTCATGGTGTGCCGGCACCTCATTGAACAGCAGAAAGGGCCAGTCGTCGTGGTTGCCGGCGATGCCCCGTTCATGCAGGCCAAATCGATCGCAGCACTGCTCGCCGAGTACGACCGGGAACCGGCCGGCTGCATCCTGGGGACCGTTACAAAACGAGTTCCGACTGGCTTGGGACGCATTCTCCGGAACGCGGAAGGCGATTTCATCGGCATCGTCGAAGAAAGGGACGCAACCGAGGAGCAACGGCGTATTTGCGAAGTCAACATGAGTTATTACGTGTTCGACCCCAGGTGCCTGCTTCGCACGCTGGACAGCATCCGTAACGACAATGCGCAACGCGAATACTACATTACCGACTGCCCGGGATTGATGATCAAGCAGGAGGTCGCCGTTCGGGCTCTGAACGTGCTTCTGCCTTGCGAGGCGCTGGGTGTGAACACGCCCGCGGAACTGGCGGCGGTCGAGACACTGATGCAGGAGGACGAATCCGGAAGTGCCGCCCGCGGCAGGGTGGCCTGAACCCGATAGCCTAGCCCCTCAAACACGCTGGCTCTTCAACCAGCCAGCCTTCAATACCATGAATTCCATGAAAGTCTTCTCCGGTCGTGCCCACCCCGCGCTGGCACGCAAGGTGTGCGAGTATCTCGGACTTCCGCTTGGGCGGGTAATCGCGGGCAATTTCCCCGATGGAGAGATTTCGTGCAAAATCGACGAGGACGTCCGCGGACGCGACGTGTTCCTCATCCAGCCAACGTGCCCGCCGGTCAACGAGAATCTCATGGAGCTGTTGATTCTGATTGACAGCTTCAAGAGAGCAAGTGCAGAACGCATCACAGCGGTGATCCCCTATTTCGGCTATGCGCGGCAGGATCGCAAGGATGAGGGCCGGGTACCGATCACGGCCAAAATGGTGGCCAACCTTATTGACCGTGCCGGTGCCGATCGCGTGTTGGCCATGGATTTGCACGCCGCGCAAGTTCAGGGGTTCTTCGACATTCCAGTTGATCATCTGTACGCCGCGCCGGTCATTGACGAATACATCGAGTCGCTGGGGCTCGATCCGGACAATATGGTCGTCGTTAGCCCCGACGAGGGGAGTATCAAGCGGGTGCTCGGGCACATGCATCGGTTGGGAGGGCACTTGGCAATTATTGATAAGCGTCGTACCAGTGCCGAGAATACGCGGCAGCAGCACATCATCGGTGCGCCGGTCGCAGGCAAGACCGCCCTGATCTTCGACGACATGATCAGCACCGGCGGGTCGATTTGCGGAGCGGTCCGGGTCATGCACGAGCAGGGTGCCAAGGCGATCTTTGTGGCCGCCACACACGGGATCCTGTGCCCGCCGGCAATGGAACGCTTCAAAGAAGCACCCATTGACCACCTGATTCTAACGGACACCATTCCGCTGACGCCCGAGAAGGACGCCTCCCAGATCACCGTTCTGAGTGTGGCGCCACTTCTGGGAGAAGCGATCAAGCGAATCCACCGCAACGAATCGGTCAGCCGCTTGTTTCGATAGAGAGTCGTACCTTGCCTGACCGGGATTCCCGGCACGGCTGCCCGGAAGGGCCTCGCGAAAAATTGCCCGGTGGGCTTGCAATTTCCTCGGATCAAGGCAAAATAGCTAGATTCGGGTCGGCGGCTTGCTGAAGTTGCAGGAGGCCGCTGCCGACCCCGAGAGGGGCGGAAATACGTAAATCACTACAGGTAAAGTACTTAGGGCTGGCACAGACAGTTTGCTCAAACGCATTCGTGCCTTGCGGCAGTCTGCTTGCCGGGTAATCGAGGGGTTTTGATGGCGGAAGAACTTCTGGTACAGATTCGCGGGGAACACGGAAAACGCCGGAGTCGGCGGCTGCGCAAGTCCGGCTCGATCCCCGCGGTGCTCTACGGTCATGGCGAAACACCCGTGTCCCTCGCCGTTGCCACCGACGCGTTCGACGCAGTGCTTCGGCATGGCGCCCGGATGGTTGCCTTGACCGGGGCGGTTGAGGAGTCGGCATTGATCCGCGAGGTGCAATGGGACACATGGGGTGGCGAGGTGCTTCACATCGACTTCACCCGCGTTTCCGCACACGAAAAAGTCGAGGTCCGCGTGGCGTTGGAGCTTCGCGGCGAGGCGCCAGGCGTCCACGATGGGGGCATTGTGGAACAGGTGATGCACGACGTGGTCATCTTCTGCCCCGCTGCCGGGGTGCCCGAGAAGATCGAAGTCAACGTAAATGCCTTGAGAGTGGGCGACTCATTCACGGTGGCCGACCTTCAGTTGCCCGAGGGAGCGACGGTCCTGGCGGACGGCGAGGAAGTTGTGGTCCATTGTGTGGAGCCTGTCGAAGCCCCGGAGGAGGAAGCCGTCGAGGCCGAGCCCGGCGAACCCGAGGTCATCGGCGAAAAGAAAGCAGAGGAGGAGGCCGGCGAGTAGTGACCCGCCACGACGCGAGGAGGTCCGATGAAGCTTGTCGTGGGGCTGGGCAACCCAGGGAAACGGTACGAAGGCACCCGTCACAACATTGGATATGCCGTGCTGGCGGAGTTAGGTCGCCGATTTGGATTGGGGCCACCGAAGGCCCGTTTTCACGGTGAGTTGCTTGAGGCGTGCCTCAACGGTGTCCGCGCTTTGCTGTTGAGCCCAACGACATACATGAACCGGAGCGGGTTGAGCGTTCAGGCCGCAAGTGCGTTCTACAAGATTCCAGAAAACGATATACTGATTATTTGTGACGACCTGAATTTGCCCGTTGCCAAGCTGCGCGTTCGCAGGGGGGGGTCCTCTGGTGGACAGAAGGGGCTGGAGGATATTATCCGCCGATTAGGCAGCGACGAGTTTCCCCGTTTGCGAATCGGAATTGGAGTCCCGCCAGAACAATGGGATGCCGCAGACTACGTTCTCGGCAAGATTCCCCAAGAGGACCGTGAACCCATGGAACAGGCCGTGTGTAGTGGCGCCGACGCCGTGGTGGTGTGGGCTCACGAAGGCATCGAGGCATGTATGAATCGGTACAACTAAGTGTATGTACAGCCACTAGAAGGAGTAAGACCTTGGCTGAAAACGTCTACGAGGGCATGTTTATCCTCGACTCGAACCAATACGGGCGCGACCCGGGTGGAGTCTCCGGCCAGATTCCCAAGATGCTCGAGGACGCCGGCGGCTCCGTCATGGTCAGCCGCTTATGGGAGGAGCGCCGCTTGGCGTTCCCCATCAAGGGGCATCGGAAGGGCACGTACTGGCTCACCTATTTCCGTCTGGACTCCTCACGTCTGACTGGAATCCAGCGGCAGTGTGAATTGAGCGACACGATCCTCCGGAACCTGTTCCTGAAGGTCGATCCACGGATTGTGGACGCCTTGGTCGAGCATGCGTTGGCTGCCCGGCCCCAGAGTTCGGAGGCCGACGCGAAAGCGGAAGGGAAGCCGAACGACGATGATGAAGTTGAGGAACAAGACGTGCCGGTGGGCGCGGCAGTCGAAGAAGACGATGAGGGGTAGCCTCGCGTCGGCGGTGCCGGTGTGCCGATTGGACGTCGGCTTCATGCCCCGGCCCGCCTAGCACCAGACCGATCGTTCGCGGGGTGCGCAGGAACCGGTCCATTGGGCGACCCGGATGCCTGACCGCACTCGCACCTTTGGCTGAGAAACGGGAGCGTCTCATCGGACACCCCGATGTCCCAGGGAGGAAGCCAACATGGCTAGCTACAACCGAGTGATTCTGGTGGGCAACCTGACCCGCGATCCTGAACTCCGCTATATTTCCAGTGGCACCCCGGTTGCCGATATCGGGCTGGCGGTGAACGATCGCCGAAAAAATGCCAACGGAGAGTGGGTCGATGAAGCGCAGTTCATCGACGTGACGTTATGGTCGCGACTTGCCGAGATCGCCAGCGAGTACCTTAGCAAGGGCTCGTCGGTGCTCATCGAAGGCCGCTTGAAGTACGATACCTGGGAGAGCCGCGAGGGCGAGAAACGTTCGAAGCTCCGCGTGGTGGGTGAACGCATGCAGATGCTCGGCTCCCGAAGCGGTGGTGGCGGCGGCGGTGGTGGTGGCGGCGGTGCCCGCTCGAGTGGCCCGCGCGAGTCGGCCTATAGTGAAGCGGCGCCGGAAGTCGACGAATACGAGGCCGCTCCGCAGGACCCGCCTGGCGGCGACGATATCCCCTTCTGATCCTTAACGGACCCATGTTCCTATGACAAAGACAAAGTCTTCCCCCAAGCAAAGAATCCCCCACCGCAGCAAACGCGTTCCCAAGGGGCCGCAAGGAGGCATCGAGTTGCTCTTGGTGCAGCCCGTCGAGCATGTCGGCCGCCAGGGCGACGTGGTCGAGGTCCGGCCGGGCTATGCCTTCAACTACCTGCTCCCGCAAGGGTTGGCGACTATTGCGTCGGAACACCACAAGCGAATGGTCGAGAAGCACCGGGCCAAGCTGGCAGCGGTGGAAAAGGCTCGCCTTGCGGATCTGAAGCGTTTGGCCGACGAGATCGCGCGGCAGAGCATCACGATCGAAGCCAACGCGAACGACGAGGGGCACCTGTACGGTTCCGTGGGAGCCGCGGAGATTGTCGCCGCCCTGCGCCGCTGCAAGCTGAACGTGTTGCCCGAGCAGGTCAAGCTGAAGGGGCCACTGAAAGAACTCGGGCTGTACACCATTTCGGTCCACGTGGCGCATGAGATTGACACGGAGTTGAAGGTCTGGGTCGTTCCCTCGGTGGGCGACGACAAGGCGGAGGAAACTGCCTGACTTTCGGCCGAGGAGCACGGAAAGCCATGGCTACCGTTCAGCGAACCGATCGCGTCCACGCTGCAATCCGCGTGAGCCCGGAATTGCTCGACCGAATGCCGCCCCACAGCCTGGAGGCGGAGCGGGGCGTCCTGGGCAGCCTCCTGATCGATCCTGAGCTGTGTGACGAAGTCGCGCTGATTCTCCAGCCCGACGACTTCTACGCCGAGGCAAACGCCAAGCTGTACGCGCACATGACCGCGATGCATTCGGCCGGCGGACGTATCGACGCCATGCTGTTGCGCGAGCGGCTGAAACAGCAGGGCGACCTGGAGGCCGTCGGAGGCAGTGCTTACCTGGCCGAGGTGATCAACTCGGTTCCGGTAGCCGCCCATGCCGTCTACTATGCCAACATCGTGCGCGACAAGGCCACGCTCCGCGCACTGATCCACACCAGCACGGAAATCCTCCGCGACGCCTGGGACCCGGCCTTGGACCCCCGCGACGCGCTCAACCAGGCCGAAGAGAAGGTCTTCGCCGTGCACGACCGCCGCACCACGTCGCAGGTGGCGAACATCCACGACGTCATGGTCGAGGCATTTGCCCGGATCGACTCCCGCATGGCAGGCGGCGAAGGCGGCATTCCTACCGGGTTCACCGACCTGGACAAGCTCACCGGCGGTTTGCACCGTTCGGAATTGGTCATTCTTGCGGCGCGGCCGAGCATGGGCAAGACAGCGTTGGCCACGAACATTGCGGAGCACGTGGCCATTGAAGAGAACGTGCCCACCCTGTTCGTCAGCCTGGAAATGGCTCGCATTGAACTCGCCCAGCGCATCCTGTGTTCGCAGGGGCGGATCGACGCGGGCAAGTTCCGCAGCGGCTTCCTTTCCGGCAGCGAACGCGAGCAGCTCGTGCGGGTTTCCAACCGGTTGAGCAAGACGCCGCTATTCATCGACGACTCCTCCACTCGAACCGTCACCGAAATCGGGGCAACCGCCCGGCGGCTGAAGCGCAGAAGCGACTTGGGGTTCCTGGTCATCGACTATCTGCAGTTGATCAATCCGGACGATCCGCGGGATCCTCGCCAGGAGCAAGTGGCGAAGATGGCCCGCCGTTTGAAGGCCCTTGCCCGCGAACTGGAGGTGCCCATCCTTTGCCTCGCGCAGTTGAACCGCCAGGCGGAACTGGGCCGCGAGGGACACCGTCCCCGGTTAAGCCACCTCCGCGAGTCGGGCGCCATCGAGCAGGATGCCGACGTGGTGATGTTCATTCACCGCGAGGAGTACTACAATCGCGACGACGAGAACGCCCGCGGCAAGGGAGAGGTGATTGTGGCGAAGCAGCGGAACGGCCCCACGGGCGACGTCGAGTTGGCCTGGTTCGACAAGTTCACTCGCTTCGAGAACCTTGCCCACCAGCCGTATGATGAGTTCGATTGAGCCGATGCGGCAATCTCGCGTGAATGGCTGTCTTGCTCAAGACGCGTTTACACCCACAGTTTCAGCCGGCCGTCGAGCATGTCTGGAATCATCTTCTCGACGTGGCGGCGAATTTGCCGTTCATGGTAGCGCGTGCTGAAATGCGAGGCGATGATCAACTCGTTGCGGAACCGGTCGCGGCGTTCGATCAGGTCGTCCAGGTGGATATGCCCGAACTTGTGAATCTTGTCCTTGCGGTGCCGCGGTGCCACGAAGGTCAGTTCGAGTATGAGCACTTCGGCGTCATACATGGCCTCGCAGGCGTCGAGGCCGCCAGGTGCGCTGTCGCCAAGATATGCCACGCGCGGCTTACGCACCTCGTTGGTGATTTCAACGCCTGATAGGCGCAGATCGCGTATCTGCTCGCCCGGAAGACCAAGGTACTCCGGCTTCAGCTTCCGGCGGCGTTCCCAAAGCACGAAACCCAGCGACGGGACCGTGTGGACCGTTGGCGAGACGGTGACGACATGTTCGCGGGAAAGTTCGATTTCGTCGCCCGGGCTCAGCGGCCGAAGCTCGCACGGCAGGCGCCCGCGGTCCAGCCGGCTGAACAAACGAAGTACCCGCTCGACCGGCTCGACGGTTGCCGCCGGCAGGTAGATGACCGGTGGCTCCATCTTCATCATGCGGCGGCGGGCAACGTACACCGGCAAGGCCACAATGTGATCCATGTGCGCGTGCGAAACGAACCACGTAGGTGTTCCCATGAACGACCACGGCTGCGCCCCCAGATCGAATCCGACCTTCAGTTCCGGAATGCGCCAGTAAGTTTGCACGGCCGCGCGCGAGTAGCCCTCGACCGTAAGGTCGTTGTGCGCGATCGTGTGGACCGGGAGATTCTCAATCATGGCCGCCGCGTCAGGTTCCGTACGTATCGACGTTCGACAAGTCGAGTGGCTCGGCGCACTGCAGGTTCGGCAGCAGCCAGATCTCGCCGAACAACTCGTTCTGGTCGAGCCGAACGTGTGCGTGCCGCACCAGTTCCAGCACGGCCAGGAAGATGCTGATCGTGGTGGAACGATGCATGCCCGGAATGAACAGGCTGCTGAAAGCAAGCTGTCCTTGCTCGAGCAGCCGGGCATGAATTTGACCCATGTAAACGTGGATCGGCGTGTCGTCGTACACAATGCTCGACGGCTTGATCGCCTCCGTCTCACGCATGATCCGGCCAAACGCACTGACGAGGTCCCAAAGTTCGACCTCTTCAATGGGTTGCTCCGCCGGATCCTGCTCGCGCCGAGGAAGATCGCTGGTCAGCCGGGGATAATGCTGTTGCCACTGCCGGCTGCGTTCCTCAAGCGTCGTGGCGGCGTCGCGGAACTGCTTGTATTCCAGCAGCCGCTGGACCAATTCGTGCCGGGGATCCTCAATGGCGTCGTCTACTTCGTCGCTGCGAGGCAGGACCTGCTGCGACTTGATCTCGATAAGCGTACTGGCCAGCCCCAGGAAGTCGGCCACCGCGTTTACGTCGAGCCGCTCAAGAACAGAAAGGTATTCGAGGTACTGGTCCGTAACCTCCGCAATGGGAATGTGGCAGATGTCCACCTCGTGCTTCCGGACCAGGTAAAGGAGCAGGTCCAGGGGGCCGCGGAAGATACTGAGGTCGACGCGAAAGTCCATCAGAAACCAATACGGAGGCTCATGCTGTTGTCGAAACAAGAGGGATCAGCTCTTTTTGGGGGGGCATTGAAGCCCGGTCGATTCTCCCCAAAACCGTCCTGGCCTTTCCTCTCAGGCTCGAAACATGTTATTGTACCAGCCGGGCTCACCAACGACGAGTGGGCACGGCAATTTACGCAGGGCGGGCAACCCGCTTTTCCCGCGCAATCCCTACAATCAGTTTCGACTGGGCTCCTGCCTCGACTTCAGCCCGGTCGGCAGCAGTAGCGATTCATCCGTGGAGACGTAACCGTCTGGAGGCGGCCGCGCCCGTCATATGCAGGGAAGAGGATTATTTCATCTCGCTCCTTGGGGGGGCAGCTGGGATGCTTCCGCGTGCCAGTCGATGGTTCACTGTTCTCGAAGTGTGACAGATTTGCGGCAGGCAGATAGTTGACTTCCGAAAACCCCGATCAAAGAAGGCAGATTCGCGTGAAACACGAACGAATTTGGGCTCCCTGGCGGCTGGAATTCATCAAAGGAGGTGCGCCGGAACCGGAACCGGGCGAGCTGGCCGGCCTGTTGCCCGACGCTGATCCGGAGTGTTTCCTCTGCCGTGCCGCGCCCGATGGCGACGATCGGCGACGCCTGGTCGTCCAGCGCGGAGCCTTGGCCGTTACGGTGATCAATCGGTACCCGTACAACAATGGACATCTCCTGGTAGCGCCAAAGCGGCACGTGGGACGCCTTGACGGGCTTACCCTCGACGAGCAGTCGGAACTGGCCGTCACCATAACCCGAATGGTTGGAAGGCTGGAGGAACTTCTCGGTGCCGAGGACTTCAATATCGGCCTGAACTTGGGTCTGGCAGCCGGAGCCGGTCTGCCCGGCCATCTTCACTGGCACATTGTCCCCCGATGGAGTGGTGACACGAACTTCATGCCAGTCCTGGCCGGGATACGAGTCATCCCGCAATCGCTGGACTCCTTGTGGGAACTCCTGAATGCGGCGAGATAGCCGGCGGGGTTCCCGTTTTCCGAGGACTCACCCGCTTTTCAATGTGCCCCCGGCCGGGTATCGTGAACTTCATGCATACGGAGCGCAAAGAAACGGCTGAACCCCTTAGTTCAGGGGGCTTTCCCATTCAAGCGGCGGATCGGGTCCATCGGCTGCCGCCCTATTTGTTCGCCGAGATCAACCGGCTGATGTACGAGAAGCGTCGGGCGGGCGATGACGTGATCGACTTGGGCATGGGAAACCCGAGCGATCCACCTCAAGACCGCGTCATCGACAAATTGGCCGAAGCTGCCGGGGAGTCCCGGAACCACGGATATGCCGAGGCAAAGGGCATCCTGGGCCTGCGCCGCGAAGTGGCCGCGAAGTACTTCAAGTACCATGGCGTGCGTCTGGACCCGGAGAACGAAGTAATCGTGTGTCTCGGGTCAAAAGAGGGTTTCAGCCATATGTGTTTGGCGTTGTTGGGACCCGGCGACACGGCCATCGTGCCGGCTCCCTCCTACCCGGCACACGTGTATGCGGTTGCGATGGCTGGCGCCAATACCATTGCTCTCGAAGTGGCCAATACGGAGCAGTTCCTGACCAACATCGACTACACCTGCCGGCACCTATTCCCCCGCCCGAAGGTCCTGGTGGTGAACTTCCCCCACAACCCGTCAACCGCCTGCGTCGAGCTGGAATTCTACGTTGAGGTTGTCAAACTTGCCCGACGCTACGGGTTCATGGTCATTAGCGATCTGGCATACGCCGACATCACCTTCGAAGGCTATCGGGCACCAAGTTTCCTGGCCGCTCCAGGCGCGCGGGACGTCGGTGTTGAGTTCACGACCATGAGTAAAGGCTACAACATGGCTGGCTGGCGAGTGGGGTTCTGCGCCGGCAACGCGGCCATGGTTCGGGCATTGGCAACAATCAAGGGTTATTACGACTACGGCATGTTCGGGGCGATCCAAGTGGCGGCGATTGTCGCCCTGCGACACACCGATGCGGCTGTCGAGGAGCAGGCGCGAATCTACCAGGGCCGCCGCGATGTGCTTTGCCGTGGCCTGCGACGGCTCGGCTGGCCAGTCGAGCCGCCAAAGGCCACAATGTTTTTGTGGGCCAAGATGCCCGAACGATGGGCCAGTCAGATGACTTCCTTCGAGTTTGCCATGAAACTGCTCAAGGAAGGCGACGTAGTCGTGAGCCCGGGTGGTGGGTTCGGGCAAGCTGGGGAAGGTTTCGTGCGAATGGCATTGGTTGAAAACGAAGAACGGCTCCGCCAGGCGATTCGCCATATCGGACGCTGCCTGAAAGCGTAGCCTGGGAGCTTTGGCACGATCAAGAAAAAAAGGAGGGCCCCTGCTCGCCGGTACAGGAGCCCTCATGGTAGGCTGCCCGAACTTAGCTTTGCAGCCACGTCCGGAGACCCACAGCCAATATATGGGCTATCGACCTTCGCCCCGCCCGCACTTTAGAAGACCGCAACAGTAGCTCGCACAACAGCCACGAGGAAAACGACTTGATGCCGAAAACCGCTAAACTTGCACTTGAAGACGGCACTGTCTTCTCCGGCGATCACTTCGGCGCTGAAGGAGAGGTGGACGGTGAGGTGTGTTTTAATACTTCGATGACCGGCTACCAAGAAATCCTTACCGACCCGAGTTATCGCGGCCAGATCGTTGCCATGACGTACCCCGAGATCGGCAATTACGGCGTGAACGCCGAGGACGTGGAAAGCTGGAAGCCGCACCTGGCCGGTTTTGTCGTGCGCGAACAGAGCCGGCGAGTGAGCAGTTTTCGCGCCGATGGGCCGTTGCACGACTACCTGTGCGCGGCGGGCATCGTCGCACTGGAGGGTATCGATACGCGCGCCCTGGTTCGCCGACTGCGCATCCACGGCGCGATGAAAGGCGTTCTCTCTACCAAGGACCTCGACGACTTAAGCCTCGTGGCCAAGGCCCAAGCCAGTCCCGGCCTGCTCGGTCGCGACTTGGTGCGCGAAGTCATTCCCGAAAGAGGGATCGGGACTGTTGTTCCGACAGAAACTGGCTCAGGGCTGTTTCAGGGCCTGGCGCATCTGGGCACGTCCAGAAGTTGGACGTCGGCAGATCTCCTTGCTTCTCCGGGAGATCGTTCTGCCCCCCCTTCCCCCCATGTTGTGGCGCTCGATTACGGCATGAAGTGGAACATCGCGAGGCACCTGTTCCATATGGGATGCCGGGTGACGGTACTGCCGGGTTCCGCGACGGCCGACGAGATCCTGGCGTTGAAACCGAATGGCGTGTTCCTTTCCAATGGCCCAGGCGATCCTGAGCCGCTCGATTACGCCCAGCGATGCATCCGCGGGCTACTCGGCAAGATACCGCTGTTCGGCATCTGCCTGGGGCATCAGCTCCTCGCGCTGGCCTGCGGTGCCCGCACGTACAAGCTGAAGTTCGGCCACCGAGGCGCTAATCAGCCGGTTATGAATTGCGCGACTAACCGGGTGGAGATCACCTCGCAGAACCACGGGTTCGCGGTCGATCCCGAGTCGCTGCCCTCCGAACTCGAAGTGACGCACCTGAACCTCAACGACGGCACGGTCGAGGGGTTGCGGCATCGCACCTTGCCTGCCTTCAGCGTGCAGTACCACCCCGAAGCTTCGGCCGGCCCGCACGACAGCCGCTACCTGTTCGATCAGTTTGACGAGATGCTCGTATAGCCCGTATTATTCATGACGCTGTAGGGTGGTGACAAGCAAGCCAAGACCCTGGTGGGCCTTCGGTCGCTTGGCCGGGCCAGCTTCCAACGCACGACGTGCGAACCACCCCGGGCGCGGCTTGCGCAGGCCCACCAAGGACTTCGCGACCTTGTCACCCTACGTGAATAATGCGGGCCAGCGGTTTGAGAGGCACGCATCAGTCGAGCTGGCTGTGGTAGGTGGCCAACCCGTAGAGGGCAATTACGACGAAGCAGACCAGCGGGAGGACGAACGAGACGCTCACGGCCGGCATGGCGGTGAAGCCGAGGTCGAGTGCGCCGGTCACGCTGTCGCCAAGGTCGATGATGCGGCCCTGCAGCGGCGGCATGAAGGCGCCGCCCACAATGGCGAAGATCAAACCCGCAGAACCCAACTTCGCGTCCTCGCCCAACCCTGCCAGGGCAATGCCGTAAATGGTCGGGAACATCAGCGACATGCAGGCCGAGATGCCGATCAGGCAGTAGAGGCCGGCCATTCCGGGGGCAAGGATGGCGCCCAGCGTCAGGGCAATCCCGCCGGCAGCCAGCACGGCCAGGAGTCCGCCGGGCGAAACATATTTCAGCAAGTAGGTGCACACGAATCGGCTACTGCAGAAGATAACCATGGCGACCGTGTTGTACCGCTGCGCCTGCGAGAGGCTCATGTTCAGGTTGATCATCGCGTAGTGGATGATGAACGTCCAGCACATGATTTGCGCACCGACGTAGAACGTTTGCGCGATTACCCCGCCCAGATAGCGCCCATTTCCTGCCAGGTTGCGGACGGTTTCCAGGAAATGGACGTGCCGGTCCTCTCCACCCGCCTTCGGAAGCCTCGCGGCTGCGAACACCACGAATGCCCCGATAATGACCATACCAATTGCGATATAGGGCATGCGAATTACCCGAAGATCGTGGGCCACCATGGCCTGGTGGCTGTCGAATCGCTGCTCGAGCGATTCGTCGCCGTCGGCGTTTTCGGCGGGCGCGGCGAAGTCAATTTCTCCGTTCCTGTACTGCTTGAGCGCCGCCATAACCTCGGCGTTGATGCGGCCGGGCAGCATGGGTTGGTAGGTGCCGTCGACCGCCATTTGCATGTCGCGCAGCCGGGCGAGACCGTCTTGATACTGCCGCTGAACGTCGTCGAATTGCGGTGTGTCTCTTTCAAGGTTGGCCAGATCCCTCTTCAGACTGTCCAACCCGGCGGCGAGGGTCTTCAGTTCGGCCGTGTAACCTTCCCGGTCGGCCTGGTACCGCGTGCGATTCGCTTCGTACTCGGCGCGGTGCCTCGCTTGGATCTGTTTGGTCTGAACGTCGCGGAATTCTTGCACTCCGAGGCTGGCCAGCACGAATTGGCTGGCTACCACCATGCCGGTCAGTGAGCCGATCGGGTTGAACGCCTGGGCAAAGTTCAACCGCCGCGTGGCCGTCGCCGGCGGTCCCATTGCCAGCACGTACGGGTTGGCCGTGGTTTCCAGGAACGCCAGTCCGAACGTCAGGATGTAGAGCGCCACAAGGAAGAGCCAGAACACCGCCGTGATGCTGGCCGGAATGAACAGCAGCGCACCCGCGGCGTATAACCCGAGACCAACCAGAATGCCTGCCTTGTACGAATACCGCCGGATGAAGAGTGCGGCAGGAATGGCCATCGTCGCGTAGCCGCCATAGAAGGCGGTTTGCACCAGGCTGCTTTGCGCGCTGGATATGAGAAAGATTTCCTGAAACGCCCGGACCAGCGGGTTCGTTACGTCATTAGCAAACCCCCAGAACGCGAACAGGGTGGTTACCAGGCAGAATGGCAGGAATACCGAGCCGGGGACCACGGCAGCACTTTCGGCAGAAGTCGATCTGGAGGCGTTGGTCATCATGAACCTCATTGCTGGCGGATGGGTAGCCGACTGCTAGAAACTGCCCTCACACTTCGCGGCACACAGGAGAACTCGTCCAATGAACCATCGTACTGTTCGTGAAAATGGTAATCCCCCCTTCGCATGCGCCCGGGAAAGCAGGGACACACCACTGTCCTGCCCACACTTATCGGGGCCAGTTCACCGGGATGGCGAAGACTCTCTGGGCTGCGTTGGAAGCATTCTATGCTACCTTCTTGCCGCGGCATTGACCAGTCGGGACGCTACGGCGTTTGCGGCACGGTTCACCACCGGGAAGGGGGTGGGGACTTGATGCCGCAGGCTGCATCCGACTAGACTCGGGGTATGTGAATGCTTTCGGGGTCGGTTCCCTGTGGGTGACTATCGATGCTTGGGCAAGGTGCTGCCAATGGGTTGGCTGTGGTTGTGTGCTATTGCGGTTGCCCTGGCTATGGATGCCTTTGCCGTGGCGGTTTCCGCGGGATTGGTGGTTCGTCCGGCGACCTTTCGCAGCATGTTTCGCCTGGCGTTTCACTTCGGACTGTTCCAATTCCTTATGCCCGTTATTGGCTGGGCGGCAGGGCAACCCCTGGCAGATTCCATCAGCAACTACGATCACTGGGTCGCTTTCGGACTGCTCACGCTTCTTGGCGGGAAGATGCTTTGGGAGGCTCGCGCACCTGACAGACCATCGAGATCGGACGATCCGACGCGCGGGCTCATGCTTGTCACGCTCTCGGTGGCAACGAGCCTGGACGCTTTGGCCGTCGGTTTGAGTCTTGCCCTGGTGGGAATATCGATCTGGCTTCCTGCCGTCGTGATAGGCTTGGTGGCGGCTGGCCTCAGCGCGGTTGGATTCGGCCTGGGTGCCCGCCTGGGCTCTTTGTGGGGACGTTGGGCCGAGGTGTTGGGCGGATGCATTCTCCTGTGCATCGGTGCGAGAATCTTGCTCACCCACCTTGCCGAGTAGCGATCGGACAAAGGGCCGCCCCTCCCGCGGAAGTTTTCAGGGGCGGTTGTCGCCGGACCGGCTTTGGGTAAGATAGCTTGTCTGGCGAATGCCGAACTGCCGGGATCGGCTGACCGCACACGCTGCATCTTCCCCGTTCATTCCCGCATTTGCGGTGGAACCCAATGAAGACAAAACCTCTCCGTATCAATGGCCTTGTGGCCGCTACGTTCACGCCCATGGTTGACGACGGCTCGTTGAATCTCGACGCCATTCCTTCGGTGGTCGATCACTTGTGCCATTGGGAGGTTGCCGGGCTGTACGTTGTGGGTAGTACGGGGGAAGGCGTTTCTTTGAGCAGTGCCGAGCGCCGGGCGGCGGTGGAGGCATTCGTTGGGGCGGCGGCTGGGCGAGTGCCGGTTATCGTGCAGGTGGGGCACAACAGCGTGGCGGAAGCGCGCGAGATGGCCGCCCATGCGCAGCAAGTAGGTGCCACGGCCGTCTCGGCCACGCCGCCCTCGTACTTCAAGCCGGCGACAGTCGATTTGCTGGCGCGCACCATGGCCGAGATAGCCGGCGCTGCTCCCGAACTTCCTTTCTATTACTACCATATTCCGCACGTAACCGGCGTCCAGCCCGACATGCTGGCGTTCCTCGACGCGGCTGCCACGCACATTCCAACGTTTGTGGGCATCAAGTTCACGTCGCCGGCCCTGGATCAGTTGATGGCGTGCGCCGATTCGCACACGGGAGCTTTTGAGATTCTCAACGGCTTCGACGAAATGCTGCTGCCTGCTCTGGCCATCGGTGCCCGAGGCGCCGTCGGCAGTACATACAACTACGCGGCGCCCGTCTATGCGCAGATGATGGCGGCCTTCCGGCGGGGCGACCTGCCCGAGGCACGGCAGTGGCAACTGCAAGCGGTTGCCATGATCCGCTGCATCGTCAGGCGTCACGGTCTTGCCGGTCAGAAGGCCGTCATGAAGCTGATCGGCCACGATTGCGGACCTGCACGGCTGCCCCTGCCGCAACTTGACGCCTCGGAAATAGCGCAGTTGCGTGAAGAGCTGCAATCGCTGGGATTCTTCCAGTGGATCGGCAAAGCGCCGGGCTAGGGCGGCTACCTGCGCTGCCCGAAAAGCCCGGTTGCGTACCAGATCCCGTTGCTGCCACGCTTCATGTCGTAGCCGTACACGTCGTGGCGGGCTCGGACGGCGTTCCAGTGCCCCGAGGAGAACCGCCAGGAGCGAACGCACTCGATGGCCGCCTCGACCAGTCGCTCGCCAGGCCAACTCTCTGCACACACCTCGCTAGCCACAAGCCCTCCGGGGAGCCGGCGGGTAATGCGGTGAAACCTCGTTTCCCAGAAGTGATGTCCCTGTCGGCGGATGCGCGCCTGAAACTGGCTGTGTTCTGCGGCCTCGTCCGTCAGATGCGAGCACAACCGCCCTTCCGTGCTGCGCGGCCGTTCAGGATGCGTGCGAACCGCGTAGATCAGAGTGCGTTGTGTGAGCGTTCCGGGCGGAAGGTCGAGAATGACTTGCACCTTCTCCGGCGTATACCAGAGCTTCCCGGTAATGGGGAAGGTACTCACGACGCGCTTGTAATACGGGGCCTCGCGATTGGCATAGTCGATAATCGCAATACCCGGCTTGCCCAGCATCTCGTCGAATACTTCGTGTTGAATCAGTGTGATCTCCCGCTGTTCACCTCCCATCTGCGTGGTGATCTTCGCGTCCAGGTCCACCTGCACGCAAACGTAGCGAGCCATCCGCCTCCGGACCTCCGGGTCGGACAGCGTCTCGGCTTGGAATCGATTGCAGGGGTCATTGCCGCCGGGCGTGCAGAAGTACACCAGCAACATCTTGCCCTGACTCTTGGCCGTCGCCACGGCCTTGCCGTAGTCGGTCAGCCATTCGATGTCGGGCGCCGCGGCCTCCGGCCTGCTATCGGCGTTGTGAATCTTCGCAATCTCATCGGCTTGAGGCACTCGTGGGATCGCCAGGACGACAGTCAGAGCGCAAGAGAGGTTGAGCAATCTAAACATCAAGGGAAATCTCCGGGAAGTCAGTCTTCGTGGAATGCAAAAAGGGGGGCAGCCATATCCGGGTGCTATGCAAGATTGACTAGGCTGTGAAGAAGGATTCATCTTGTCCAGCCAATCCATCCATGCTAACATGGCAAGTTAGCGAGTTTCAAGCAGCTTTTCCGATTTCGCTGTTTGGGCAGCCCAGTGGAAGCCCACCGTGCGAGAAAGTGCCTTTGCGAGGTAATAAGCACACCCAAAAGGAAGTATTTCATGAGCGTACGCTACCCCCTCTCTTTGCTGGTCTTCCTGCTGATCGGAAGTCCTTTAGCGGCAACGGATTCCGCGCAACAGGATGACCGGGCCGCACCGGTAATTCAGCGGTTGCTGGCTGCGTCAAGTTCCGCGAAGGAGAGCTTTCGCCCGGTGGTCGAAGCTGACTTGGCCGGCGCGCGCGCCGGGCTGACGGTCGCTCTGCGGCGACTCGAAGAGCGATTGGCCGCCGACGGCTCCAACGGCGAAGCTTGGGCCGAATATCTGAAGCTCGACGGACTGCGGGCGCAGTTGAGCCAAGCGGACGTCAACCTGGAGGCCCTCGAAACGTCATATCGAAGGTTCAACACCGGTCAGTATGGCCTGAATCGGGTCTGGTTTGCCGATGTCCGCGACGCGATTCTGCAGTACATCCAGGTGGCGAGGGCGAAGGATACCGCCGATCTTCAACAGAAATACTCGCAGTATGTCGAGACCTTGGGGAGCCACCTTCGCGGCTACGCTGAGAAGCCCAACACCGAGCAGGCAATCCAGATCGGCGAGGCGGTCGGCTGGTTGGAGAGTATTGGGCAAGCGCCGGGGCTTGTTGCCGCGGTGCGCGAGGAACTTGCAAGGCCGAATCTCTTTGTGGCGGCGTCCCGCCGCCTCGCCGTCGGTGGAATCGAAGAGCCGGTCGATGAGACGGAGCCGATCCGCGACGTGATTCTCGGAACCCAACTGTTTGGCACGGGGCACACCCTCGGCGAAGTCTCAGCAACCTTTGTGCCGAACGACGACCACGCAGTACTCGATATCACCTACCTGGGCGTCACCCGCACACGCAACACGGGCTACAACGGCCCCGTGGTCATTCTCAGCCACGGGACAACCGGCATTGGCGCCGTGAAACGGCTGTGGGTGAACAGTTCGGGTTTGCACAGTCATCCTGCCCGTGCCAACGCCAAGACCCAGTCGGAGATCCTCAGCATCGAGCCGCAGCGGGGCGGCCGGCTGGTCGAGCGGATTGCCTGGCGCAAAGCCATGGAGCAGAAGCACCTGGCCGAAGCGGTTGCCTCACAGCGGGCCGCAGGCCGCGCCAGCGCACGCATGGACGCCCGGACCAAGCCGTTGCTGCAAGAGGCCAACCACGGCTTTGAGCACCGGTTCCGGCGGCCGATGGTGGAAAGGAGGCTCTTCCCGAGCAGCCTGCAACTTGGCTCAGGCGAAGACGGCGTGCATGTTCAGTGGCTCCAGGCGGGGCCGGCACAACTCGCTGCCCCGGACGATCCGCCAGCAGTCGTCGAACGGGCGGACCTGGCCGTAAGGATTCACGAATCGATGATCAACAATGCCGTTCGCAACATGTTGACCGGGCTGAATATGAGCGATTCCGAGTTCCGCATGGCAGTCGTGGAAGTTCTGGGCCGGCTTCCCGAACGGCTCGAACCTGTCCCCGGCGACGAGCCATGGAGCATCAGTTTTGACCGGGCGCGTCCGGTCGAGGTCCGGTTCGCCGACGGCGGCCTGGAGATTACCATACGCGGCCGGAGATACACTTCGGGCGATCAACCGCATCCGGGAATGAACGTTTCGGCGCGGTACAAGATCGTTCACGACGAATCCGGGTTCCGCGCTGTTCGAGAGGGTGGTGTCGAGGTTGTGCCGCCCGGGCTTACCGGCGACCAGCGCGTCGGAACCCGGCATCAGATCATCCGCACTCTGCTGATCCGCCGATTCGAACCGATCTTTTCAGAGGAGTTCCGGCTGGAAGCGCTTGAACTTCCCGGCAAATGGGGCCAACTGGGCGCCATGCCCGTCGTCCAATTCGAGTCGGACAACGGCTGGCTCACGATTGCCTGGCGGCTCCCGGGAGACTAGCCTGGATCAGTCATCCAGGTAGGGTGGGTCGAGGTCGCGTGATTCGTTGGTGGGTCCGCGCAAGCCGCAGCCAACTTGATTCATAGCCCGCCGCCTGGGTGCACGCCGACCGTAGCGACCGATGGCCCACCAAGGAAGCGGCTTGTTTGACCCACCCTACCTGTCTTGAATAATCCAAGATAGCCTGTCCAACATGCTGCACGGTCGGTGATGGCCCGTCACGTCGCTGTTGGGGCATGGCTGTCTGCCATCAGAACCCGTATTTGACCATCCACTGGAAGACGACCGATTCGCCGGGCGCGGTAGGGCCTGTGAAGTCGGGAGCGGGCCGCAGGTCCTGGTAAAGGGTGCGCCAGGAAGTGACCTCGAATCCGGTCACCAGCGACTTCGTCACGTCGTAGGTCGTGTTTGCGAAGATGAACTGGTTATACGTGCGGCCGACCATCAGGTCGTTGTCGTTCGGATCGTCCAGGCCCCAGCCGGCCACGACACGCCAGCGGTTGGTCAGCTTGTAGGTGACGTCAAACCAGCCACCGGTCGAGCGGATTGTTGAGCGGTTGATTACACAAATGCCCTGCCCAATGCCACCCACAAACGCGCTGAGATTCTCGCCGGTGAAGAACTCGCCCTTCACGGCAAGCCGCTCAGTGATCGGCACCTTCATATCGACGTTCATCGACCAGGTGCGGAACCGGCGGTCATCTTCCGGCAGCGGAGGGCCTGCGGGAAGAAAATCGAAGCCCGTCTCGCCGATGTGGCCGGAAACGCCCACTTCAATCGGCAGTCCGTTCTTGCGGTCGCCCAGGGTCGTTGCCAGACGTCCCTGAAGAATCGGCCAACCGCCTGATTCTCGCTTGACTCCCGCGATGGAGTCGGTAACGATGTTCTGGGCAATCGCAATTTGCGAGGTGAGCAACAGGTTCGAATCAAGGTGGAAGTATCGCTCGAACCGGAACTGTGTCCGGCGGTAGCCGATATTGCCGCCCACCCAACCTACCGAGTAGTTGAGCGTGTCGGTGTTCAGCGGCGAAATGACGTCCCAGTACTGACCGATCAGCACGCGGTAGTAGTCGTTCTTTGCCTGCCAATAGGCATGCCGAAGTTGGACCGTGGGTTTGTTTTCGGTCGAGTCGGTCACCGGGCTCTGAAAGTCGATTTCGACCTGCGCCGAACTAGCGGCGTTGTGCAACATTGGAATGCGCGGCCCGTCGATATTCAGCCCCAACCTCGTACGCCGGGCGTCGACAATAAAAGCATTCTCGCCTTCCACTTCACGTGAGGGCACGAAGGTCGTGTACGACCCGGGGTTCGTGCGTTCGGTCTGATAGATTGCGTCGGCCCAGAAGGCACCGTAGGGGACGATCCGGAAATCGCCCTTGGTAAAGGCAAGCCGCTTCATCTCGGCCTGCAATTCGCCCCACGTGAAATACTGCTCGTCGGCTTGCGGTGCAAGCGAGGCATAGCTCATGCCGGCAGGAGTCGTGTCCACGGGCGGAAGCCGAGTGGGCTGCGTCCGGAGCCATTCAAGTTCAGCACGAAGCGCCTGCGTTTCCCGCTCCAGTTGGGCCGTTCGCGCGCCCAAGTTATCGTCGGCAGTTGCAGGCAACGCGAATACGCCGGAACACACCACCGAGCCGATAAGCCCAAACAAAGGCGAGCATTTCATAAGCCGGACTTCCTTTCCGGGCCATGACCGGTACGGCCGCGGCCGCTTATGGGGGTTTCGCGGGGTAATCGCCTACTGACGATCTTCCCGTTTTCGTGACCAGCCGTCGCCAGTACCGGGCCATCCATACACCCGGTTGGACCTGACCGTCTGCTTCAACCAGTATCGTCCCTAAGAACCGTTTCCTTAATAGACTGGGCATAATGCGTGCAACGGGCGATTCAGTAGGTGTGCGCAATACAGACAACGCGGACGACCTGCAAAACACGGACAATCTGCCCAGAAAGTAAGTTCTCTCAAATAAACTTGACTTCTCGCGTGGGGGTCATTAACACTCGGGGCGGCAGTTGGTAGAATAGCCTCCCGGAGGTCAGATTCCAGGGAAAGCGGAAATGGGGATGTTGAGGCAGTCGCTCTTGCCCTGGGGAGCCTGGTGACCATATTGAACGGATGCGTTTCCTTGCCGGGGTCTTCACCTGCCGCCGTCCGCCGGCGGCGCCACACGCAAAGTCCGTTTGAGGAGGGACTCGATGAAACACGTTGTCAGCCTGGTGCTTGGCGGCGGACGCGGAACACGGCTTTACCCGCTCACGAAGTACCGGTCCAAGCCCGCCGTGCCCATCGCGGGCAAGTACCGGCTTATCGACATTCCGCTGTCGAACTGCATCAATAGCGGTCTGAACCGGATGTATGTGCTCACCCAGTTCAACTCGGTCAGTCTGCATCGGCATATCCGGCGCACGTACACTTTCGACTCGTTCGACGGCGGCTTCGTCGAGGTGTTGGCTGCGCAGCAGACGCTGGCCAATGCGACCTGGTATCAGGGCACTGCCGACGCGGTCCGGCAGAATCTCAGCTACATTCGGCGTCGCGACGTCGAGTACGTGCTCATTCTCTCCGGCGACCAACTTTACCGCATGGACTTCCGCGACATGATCGCCTCGCACGAGGCCGCTGGAGCCGACGTGACCATTTCCGGCGTGCCTGTGCATTCAAGGGAAGCCGCAGCACTGGGCATCATGCGTCTGGACGATACGGGCCGCGTGATCGGGTTCCTGGAGAAGCCGCAGACCGAGCAGGAACTCGAGCACGTCCGCACCGATCCCGCCTGGATCGACGCCCGCGGAATCCAGAGCAACGGCCGCGACTGCCTGGCCAACATGGGCATCTACCTGTTCAATCGCGATACGCTTATCGACGTGCTGGAGAAGACGGAATACCAGGACTTCGGCAAGGAGGTTTTTCCCGCCTCGATCCGCACCCGGCACGTTCAGGTGCACTTGTTCGACGGATACTGGGAGGACATCGGGACCATTCGCTCGTTCTTCGAGGCGAACTTGAGCCTGGCGGACGCGTCGCCGCCCTTCGAGTTGGCTAAGCCTGAGGCGCCGGTGTATACGCGGCCCCGGTTCCTGCCACCGTCGCTCATCGAAGGCGCGACGATTCGAGGAAGTCTCGTAGCCGATGGCTGCCGTATTGAAGAGGGCGCCGTGGTCGAGAACAGCGTGATCGGTCTGCGATGCTTCATCGGCCGCGATACGGTCATCCGCAACTCCGTGCTGATGGGCAACGATTACTACGAAACGCCCGGCGAACTCGATGCCGACCGCGACACGGGCATTCCGCCCGTCGGCATTGGCGCCGGTGCGACAATCGAAGGCGCCATCATCGACAAGAACTGCCGCATTGGTCACGGCGTACAAATTACCAACCACCGCGGCGTCGAATCGACCGAAGAGACCCTCCAGGGCATGATCTGCGACGGTGTGGCCGTCATTCCCAAAGACGCTGTCCTGCCCGACGGCTGGCGAATGTGAAATCGCAAGCCCGCCACTGGCGAAAGACCGACCCAACAGCCGGGCTCATCCACCCGAACGTCGTCACCGCGCTATTCCAAGCAATTCCTTAACGGCCTGATCGACCTGCTCGGGATTGACGCCGCTCTGCGGCTCGGGGAAGGTATGGGCTAGTTCGCCCTGGCGGTCGAACAGGAGCAGTTGCGGCAGGGTTCCGGGCAGGCCGAACCGTTCCGCCGACTCGACGCCGGCTCCGTAGCGGCTAATGAAGTTGTCGAACGTCGCGCCGTGCTTCTTGAGAAAGTCGAGCACGACCTGCCGCGACTCGGGTTGGTCAAAGCTTACCGAGATGACTGCGAGCCCCTCCTCGGCAAATTGTCCGTGCAAGGCGACCGTATGGGGAAACAGTTCAATGCACGCAAGGCACCACGTGGCCCAGAAGTCGACCAGCACGACCTTCCCCCGGTAGTCCGCCAGGACCTCGGCCAGGTCGTCTTCGTCGATGACGCGGACCGATACGTGCTTCACCGCCGGGGACGCAGCAGGCGGGACTGGTTCGGCGGTGTCCTCGGTGGCACGCTGAGCCGGGCCGGGACTGGCCGGTTGCGTTCCGTCGCCGCTTGTGCAGCCAGTGAGGACCAACGAAGAAAGCAACGCTAACGCAACAAGCCTGGACGACGACTCGCTCATGGCTCGGTTCCTCTCTCTATGCATGACAGTTCACCAGTCAATGGCGAGGCACTTTCCTCCGCTGAATGCAAAGGAAATCGTCCCTTCTTCGCGACGGATCGGTTGGCCAATTGGGTAAACTTGGCGGCGTAAAACAATAACCTGCCGAATTGCGCGGGATAGGCTTCCAGCCTGTCGGCTGAAAAGACAGGTTGGAAGCCTATCCCACGCTCAGCGGTTCCGACGTCAGTCCCACTTGATGCTGCAACCGAACTGCTTGGTCGCGGCCTTTTCGGGTGCTTTGCCTGCAAGGATGGCGTCGAGTGCATCTCGCAGGGACTGCTGCTTCACATTGCCTGTGGCCATGTTGTCGTCAATCGCGCCCATGTAGGCGATGTTGCGGCCTCCGTCAAGAACGAAGACGTGTGGAGTGCAGGTGGCGCCGTACGCTTTTGCCACTTCCTGCGTGGCATCGACTACGTAGGGGAAGTTGAACGGTTCCTCGCTGTCGCGCCAGTTACCGAGATCCTTTCCAGCGGCTCGCTCCTTCATCTTGTCGAAGCTATCTTGCGGTGCCTTCTTGGGGCTGTTCGGGTTGATGGCAATCACCTGCACGCCCTTGGCCTTATAGTCTTTCTGGAAGGCGATGAGCCGGTCCTCATAGGCTTTCGCCACAGGGCAGTGATTGCAGGTGAAGACCACCACGACGGCCTTTGCTTCGGCATAGTCGGCCAGCGAGTGATCCTTGCCGTCCACGCCGGGCAGTCCCGAGAAGCTGGGGGCCTTCTGTCCGATTTCCAGGGCAGCCATGCAACTGCCCGCCACAACCAATAGCGTAAGCGAAACTGCTCCGATACTGATGGTCCACTTGGTGTTCATGTGTCGTTCCTCCTCTTGGGTTCACGGAAGTAAGCCAACGTCTACGGTAATGATTCGCAGCCGGGCGATTCAAGGCAAGCCGGAAAACGCACTCTTGCCGGCCCTCCCGGCTCGCAAACTGCGGGCTCCCATACTGGTAATAGCAGCCGGTTTGTGCGATACTACATAAGCTTATGCCGCCGGTCTTCAAACATATTCTTTCCGGAACTGGGGTGATCCCATGGACAGAAGTTCACACCACAATGGCATTGACGACGAGTCTCGCGACCTGACCCAGGAAGACGGTTCGACAGACGCCCCTGATTCCGTGGGCCCCTCTGGTAGGGGGCGATTCGATCTGAAAGCATGGGTCAAGAAGAACCCGAAAGCGGTGCGACTCGGCGGGGGCGTGGCCGTGTTGGTGGTACTAATCGTTGTGCTGCTTTGGTTCTTCGTGTTCAGCGGGGGCGACAAGAAGAAGAGGAGGCGACCGGTTCCTCAGCCAGGCGCCGTGGCCCAGCAGGGTGCGGTACCGGACATCGGCGATGACGACGACGACGAAGCATCGCCGGACTCGGCAGACGCCGAGTCGGCCGAAGGGACACCTGAGCCAACGACCGAGAAGGAGCCAGAACCGGAAGCCCCCCCTCTTCCGGAGGATGTGGCGACATGGGAGCAAGAGCATTATGACCGCGCGCGACGCGAGGGGGATGCGAAACTCTTCGACGCGATCGGACACCTTGGCCGCAACTCAGTCCACGATGAGGCCGTCGTGAAGGTGCTGGCAGCTTTTCTTCAGCCGCTGCAACCCGAGGAAGCCGATGACCAGAAACAGACGGTCTCACCAGCAACTCCCCGCACGCCCGTCCGACATGGTGCAGGCCAGACCACCGATGCCGACAAGCTTGCGGAGGCGGTGGTTGAAGCCCTGGCGACCAACGACACGCCGGCAGCGCGGGAGGTGCTCGAACAGATTATCGCGGGTACTCTGGCCACCGAGGGCGACGAATTGAAGGCAGTCGAGACCGCGTTGAACGCCTTGGTCGGGCATCCCACCACGGGCAATGAGGACCTGCTTTTCCGGCTCCTGACCGCAACCGATCAGTACCGCAAACCAGCGGGCTCGGCCGCGCCCGTTGTGTCCGGCCGGGCCGGCGCGGGCGTATCCGGCCAGCCGCTGTCAGTGGACTGGCTCCGCGGCCGCTTGTTGGGGATTCTGGAAAAGACAGCGTCGGTGGGCTTCCGCGCCAAACTGGCTGGATTTCTCATCCAGCCGACAACACCGTTGGCCTGGCGAGCCGAAATGGGCAAGTTCCTTCTGGAACCGAGCCCCGACAATCTGGGCGCGCAGTTTGTCATGTACCAAGGCGGACGGCTTGAGGACGATGTTCGCGTACGCATCGAGCAGCACTTCGCCAGCCGAAGTGCCCAGGCAATACAGGCCGTGCTGGGCGTGCCGCACAGAGCGCCGGCTGCCGGGGTCGGTGCGGCGCGCGGAGCCGCGGCTGGTCGCGGCGCGCCTGCCGCGACGGGCCGAGGCGTCCCGACGGCTGCGGCTGGGGATATCGACCTGGCGTATCAACTGGCGCGCCAGTTATGGGGCGAGCGGAGCACCGAAGCGTTCGCGCAACATTTGGCCGACGTTGATCGGCGAGATGACCCGGGACACCTGCTGGCCCTGTGTGCCACCATGCCTGCGGAAGCGATCCGCTCTGAGTTACTGAAGACACTTCGAGCCCGCCACGGGCATGGCCCGGATGCACTTGAGAAGGCAGGCGTTCCGGGCACACTGGTTTCCGATCCCGGTTTCTTGCTGGTCGTCAAGTCGCTCGACCGCCAGGAACCCCAGGCTCCGACGGCTGGTCGTCCCGCGGGGCGGGCGCAACCGCAGGCGGCGCCGGGTCGGGCGGCCGACGCAGCCGGGCAGAAATGGATGAAGTTCTCCGAGACACTGGTCCGCTCATGGTGCGAAAAACTCGACGCGGCCGCCCAAGTCCAGGCGGAGAAAGCTCGCCTTGCCGGCAAGAACCCCGCGGAGTTGCGGCGGTTGGAGGACCTGCCGGTCAATCTCCACGACGGCGCCGAGGTCCGATCGGCGTATCATCTGGTTCTGCCAGGCCCGTTGGCCGAGAAACTGTCCGGTGCGCAGGTTGGCCCGATGCGAATCCAATACGTGCGTACCGAAGATCGCACGTCGATCAAACGTGTGCTGGGATACTATCGGCGTGTGTTGAGCATGCGCGACGGCCGCCCTATCGACAACGGCGTCTGGTTCGATTCCTACCGGTCTGCCGCGGCCCCCGGAGTGCGGTGTTCGCTCGACGTGCTCATTCGCCTGGCCGACAAGAAGGCTGCCCGCGATATCGACCTCGACGCCGACGAGAACCTTGTCATCGAGGTCCTGTCAATCGAGGCGAGGGAACCGCAGTGACTTACCGCGAGGCCTCCACCCCATCGATGTAGCGGCGGAGGCGCTCCAACTCGTCGGTCACGTGGTGCAGCTTGAGCATGTTCGCCACGCGTTTGAGCAGCTCGTGCTTGTTGATCGGCTTGCTCAGGAAGTCGTCACAGCCGACGGCCACGGCGCGTTCGATGTCGCCCGGTTCGTTCAGAGCCGTCACCATCAGCACCATGATATTCCTGGTGGCCGGATCCTGCTTGACCTTCTTGCACACCTCGAACCCGCTGAGCTTGGGCATCATGATGTCCAGTAGGATCAAATCGGGCTGGAAGCGGGCGACCTGGTCGAGCGTCTGCTGACCGTCGTGCGCAATGGCAATTTCGCAATCGACGTCGGTCAAATACGCCTCGAGTAACTCGACGTTCGGCACATTGTCATCGGCAATGAGAATTCGGCTCGTCGCCATGTCGCTTCCTGGACGTCAGAGAATCTTGGCTTTCAACTCGTTAAGCAGCCGCATTCCACGACCGATCTCTTCTTTCTGGCGAGCCGGATCCTGGGGGATTTCGCGTTCGATGGTCAGCGGCCCGTCGTAACCGATCTCCTTGAGTGTGGCCAGGAAGTTCTCAAAGCCCACGGCACCCTCGCCCAACGGCACTTCGGCACCCCAGGTTTCGCCCGGCTGGTCGGACCAGGTAGCGTCCTTGCAGTGGACGCTCCGCACATGCTTGCCGACTTTCCGGAGCGCTTCGATCGGTTCCCCGCAGCCGTAGAGGATCATATTAGCCGGATCGAAATTAATGAATAGGTTGTCGCGGTCGACGTCTTCGAGAAAACCCAGCAGGGTATCGGCCGTCTCCTGGCCGGTCTCCAGGTGCAACCGCTGGTCGTTGGACCGGCAGTGGTCGCATATCTGGCGAGTTACTTCGACCACTTCGGCCCGAAGCGAGTCGTTGCGGTCGTGCGGCACGAATCCCAGGTGCAAGGCAACAACATCGACGCCGAGCAGGCGGGCGAAGTCGGCAATCTCCTTCATCTCACGCGTCCGCTCCGCCCGGGTTTCCGGCGGGACCAACCCGATGGTCTTCTTCACCGTCGGAATGTCGGCATAGCTCTCGCCTTCAAACCCGCCAAACACCACCGAGATGGTAATACCAAGTTCCTTGAGTTTCGCGAGGAATTTCTCGGCATTTTCTGCGGTTCGGGTCGCTTTCTCCGGGGCATGCAGGTGGACGGTGGGCACACCGAGTTCATGGGCGACGTCAAGGTGGACACCCAGGCCGGCGTCGATACTGGCAAATACCCCCAGGGGCCATTTTTCCATCGGGATTCTCCTTGATTCTGAAGGCATGGAATTTTCGACACGTCGAGTGCCTATTTTTTACCAGACAATCGCGTGCCGCGAAAGGGGGTGGGTTTCGCGGTCGGGTATCCGGTCACGGGATCGCGGGGCGGGCAGTTTCTCGCTGCACGGACAGTTGCCGGGTCGATGGACAGGGTAGCCAGTGGGCGGCAAGCGGCTCTTTTGGCGGTGCCAGCAGGGGGGTACCTCCAAACTGGGGTCGCGTTAATTGGGCGGAGCGGTATAATTCTCTGCTCCTCGGCGTATCTATCAAACCGTCGTGAATAGGAAGTCTGTCAATGACTCAGATCGAAGCGGCCCCGACAAGAGCCCAGCAACCGCTGGGTGAGTTTGCGCTAACGGCCGAAACCCTTTACGATAAGTGCGTTGCACTCGCGCGGAACTTGTGGTGGAGTTGGCATCCTGAGGTCATTAACCTTTTCAGGGACCTCGATCCTATCCGGTGGCGGCAGTTGGACCACAACCCGATTGCCCTGCTCCGCGAGTTCACGCCGGAGCGTCTGGAAATGCGGGCGGCGGAGCTGGTACTGTACAGCCGTATCAATTACGCGTTTCGGCGACTGAAAGAATACCTTTCGGAAATCCCCGTTTGGGGGAAGACGTATGCCGGCGTGCTCGGGTCGAAGCAGGTGGCGTATTTCTCCCTGGAGTTCGGGGTCCACGAATCGTTGCCCATCTACTCGGGCGGCCTGGGCGTGCTGGCAGGCGACCACATCAAGAGCGCCTCGGCGCTTGGAGTGCCCCTGGTGGCCGTGGGCCTCTTCTACGACCAGGGTTACTTCAAGCAACATCTTGACGAAAAAGGATGGCAGCAGGAGGAGTATCTCGACACGAAGGTCGAAAACCTGCCTATGGAGCCCGCCCGGGGCAAGGATGGAAGGCCCATTACCGTCACCATCGATACGCGCACCGGCAAGCTGCTGGCCAAAGTATGGTTGATGCGCGTCGGCCGCGTGAACCTGTATTTGCTCGACTGCGACGTGCCGGGCAACAGTCCGGAAGACCGCGAATTGACCAGCCGCTTGTACGGCGGCGACAACCGGACTCGCATTCGGCAAGAGTTGGTTTGTGGCGTGGGCGGAATGCGCGCATTGCAGGCCCTGGGTATCTCGCCGGGCGTGTATCACCTCAACGAAGGGCACAATGCCTTTGCCACCCTGGAGGCCATTCGCGAACGCATGCTTGAGGACGGCATGTCGTTCGACGACTCTCTGCGCGACGTGGCCCAGCACACCGTATTCACCACGCACACCCCCGTACCCGCCGGACACGACCGCTTCGACGGCGGGCTGATCGAGGAGCATCTTGGGCCACTGCGCGACGACCTGCACATTTCATTCGAGCAGCTCATGGGGCTTGGCCGCGTGGAGCCGCAAAACGAGCACGAGTCGTTTTGCATGACTGTGCTCGGCCTGAAGCTGTCGCGCAAGGCGAACGCCGTGAGCAATTTGCATGGGCACGTATCGCGACGCATGTGGGCGCACCTTTGGCCCTGGCGCGTCGAGGAGGAAGTACCCATTGGGCACATTACCAACGGCGTTCACCTGCAAAGTTGGCTGGCTTGGCAAATGCAGCAGCTTTACGACCGCAACTTCCCGGTCGGATGGATGAACCGCATCGGCGAGCCCGAACCATGGCAGAACATTCACAACGTCGATCCCGGCGAATTGTGGGAAACGCATTATGCGCTGAAGAACCTGCTGCTGGCGTTTGTGCGCCGGCGCGTCAGCCGGCAGTGCCGCCGGCGGGGCGAACCCGACGACGTGGTCGAGGCCGGGCGGAATATCCTCGATCCGGACGTGCTCACCCTGGGCTTCGGGCGGCGGTTCGCCACGTACAAGCGGGCGTCCCTGATCCTTTCAGATCTCGACTGGCTGGACAAGGTCGTGAACGATCCGCAGCGCCCGGTGCAAATCATCTTCGCCGGCAAGGCGCATCCGGCCGACGAGCCCGGCAAGAAAATCATCCAGCACATCGCCAATTTGCGGCACGACCCGCGGTTCGTGCACCGAATCGCCTTCATTGAAGATTACGACATTAACGTGTGCCGCCATCTGATCCAGGGTGTGGACGTGTGGCTGAATACGCCGCGACGGCCGCTGGAGGCCTCGGGCACAAGCGGGCAGAAGGCGGTGCTCAACGGCGTGCTGAACCTGTCGATTCTCGACGGCTGGTGGGCCGAGGCATACGACGGTGCCAACGGATTCGCCATCGGCAAGGGCACACACCACGTCGACGTTGCGGTCACCGACCGCCGCGACGGCGAAGCGCTCCGGAAGACTCTGACCGAAGAAGTGGTGCCGCTGTTCTACGACCGCGACATTGACGGTCTGCCCCACCATTGGCTGAAGCGGATGATGAACTCCATCAGTTCGCTGGCCTGGCGCTTCAGCGCCCACCGCATGGTGGCCGACTACGTCCACCACACCTACCTGCCCGCCGCTGGCGGCGTGAGCTGCGACATATCGGTCCGATAGCACCGGCAACCCGGCTGATCGACCCATTGCCGGTGCCACAACTCCAGTACGAGCAGCGACCAGAGGCGTGCGGCATGGTCGAACCGGCCTTGCTGATGGTCGTCCAGCAGTCGGCGCACCCCCTCAGACCGAAAGTAGCCGCGGTCGAGCGTGCGTGCATCGAGCAGCACGTCGCGTGCCATTGCGCGCAACTCGTTGCGGAACCAGTAATCCAGCGGCACGCCAAAGCCCATCTTTCGCCGGCGCCGGATGGGCCCGGGCAGCAGATCGGCAAAGGCGTGCAGCAGCAGCCGCTTGCCGCAACCGAAGCGGAACTTGTGCCCAACCGGCATGCCCGCCGCCAGTTCCACCACGCGGTGGTCCAGGAACGGCTGCCGGCACTCCAGCCCGTGGGCCATCGAGGCGATGTCCACTTTCGTCATCAGGTCGCAGGGGAGATAGGTCACAAGGTCGGCCAGGCTGGTAACCGTGACGGGATCGCGGCCGGCGGCCCGGGCCAATGCCCCGTCAAGAAACTCAAGGGGATCGGGGCCCGGCAGAGCTGCCGCGAACTCGCCGGTGTATAGCTCCCAGCGGCGGGCCTGCCCGAAGATCGCAATCCAATTCAGGTATCGCCGGGCAGGCGACTGGCCCAGCACGTCGACGAACCGCTTGAACCGTCGCCGCAGCGATTTCTGCCGCACGCTGGCCGGCAACCACTGCCACACGCGCGACGTGAGCACCCCGCGCACGGGGCGAGGCAGACGGTCGAACCACCTCCCCAGCCACACCGCCCGGTAGCGCGGATAGCCGGCGAACAACTCGTCGCCACCGTCGCCGCTGAGCGCCACGGTCACGTGCCGCCGCGTCAGCTCCGAGACGTACCAAGTGGGTATGGCGGAGCTGTCGGCAAACGGTTCGTCGTAATGCCATACAAGCTTCGGGAGGATGTCGACGGCGCGGGGTTCGACCCGGAACTCCTCGTGCTGGGTCTGGAATCGTTCCGCCGCGATGCGTGCATAGCGGGTTTCGTCGTATTCGGGAATCGGGAAGCCGATGGAGAACGTCCGTAGCGGTGCGGCGCCCAGTTCTCGCATCAACCCGACAATGATAGTCGAATCGAGCCCGCCGCTAAGGAACGCGCCCAGTGGTACGTCGCTCTGGAGCCGCAGTCGCACGCTGTCGGTCAGCAGGGCGCGCAGTTCGGCGGCCGACTGCTCAAAGGGACGCGCGACTTCCACGTGGAAATCGGGCTGCCAGTATTGATGCACCTCAAGCCGATCCGCTTCCCAAAGTGCGTAACATCCGGGCGGCAGCTTGGCGTAGCCCTGGAAGATGCACCGCGGGTGTGGTACGTACTGGTACGTCAGGTACTCGTCGAGCGCCTGCGGGTCCAACTCGCGCGGCAGGCCGGGTACCGCAAGCAGACTCTTCAACTCGCTGGCGAACAGCAGCCGCCCTGGCTCGTGCCGGTACACCAGCGGCTTCTGCCCGAGGCGGTCGCGGGCGAGCAGCAAGCGGGCCTGCCGGGCGTCCCACAGCGCGAAACTGAACATGCCGATCAGTTGATCGAGCATGGCCGGCCCGCGGTCCTCGTACAGATGGACGAGCACCTCGGTGTCGCAGTCGGAGCGGAATCGGTGCCCGGCTTCCTCCAGTTGCCGCCGAAGCGGTTTGAAATTGTAGATTTCGCCGTTGAAGACGACCCAAACGGTCCCGTCCTCGTTGGACATCGGCTGGTTGCCGCCGGGCAGGTCGAGAATGGCCAGTCGCCGGTGGCCCAGTGCAACGCCCGGCATTGCCTCGCGGGCCGGCTCCAACTGACGGATCGACTGGAACTCGCCCCGGCCGTCCGGACCGCGGTGCGCCAAGGCGTCGGTCATGCGGGCCAATACCGGACCGTCGAGCGCCTTGCGGGGATCGGTCCATACGCCGCCGGTTATTCCGCACATAAGCTATCAATCGCGGCGGGTATCGACGTCGACGCGGCGGCGCTGCGAGGCGTGCCAGTATTGCCATGCCCGCTGGTCGTAACTGAAGTTCTGGCCCGACAACCCGACCAACGCCTCCAGAACCGCCTGGTTGCGAATCTGCTTGCGGATGATCTTCGGCTTCTGGTTCATGGCAATGCCGCCACCGCCGGGCGTACCGCCGGTGGGAAAGCTCATGCTCATGTTGCCGCCGCTTTGCGGGCCGACGCGGTAGGTGTGGGTCGTAATGAGCGCGTCAATCAGCGGACCGATGGCCGACTCGTTGCCCACGTAACTCAGCGCAATGCCCGCCCGGTTGACAATCACGTTGTCTTTGCTCTTCAATTGCCCGACGAAGAAGGCATTGATGGTCGGATCGTTCGTCGGCTTCAGATAATCGAGGCAACTCAGCCGGACTTCCTCAACGGGGTCGTCGATGGCCGCCTGGGCAAGCGCCTGGCGCGCTTCCGGCGTGCCGAGCTTCGCCAGCACTTCGGCAAAGAGGATGCGGGCTTGCGGGTGCGGGGCATCGGCCAGCCGGTCAGCCAGGGCACGGGCGGCCAGGGGATCGTCGATTGCCAGCAGGTTCTGCCGCGCCTGGCCCGCGCGGTCGGTGGCAAGCCAATCGCGCCACCGGTTGATCTTCACGTACCATTCCTTCTGCGCGGTCTCCAACTCACGATTGCGTTCGAGCAGTTCAATCTCCTGCCGCGTGCGCCAGCGGCCCTGGTAACGCAGGTAGCCCCGGTCGGCCATCACTTCATCTTGGGTCATCCACTGGCCGTCGAACTGCGAGTAACCCAGCGCCCGGCGGGCTTCCCCATGATCCGGCTCCAGCTCGACGATCCGCTGCAAATGCTGCTGGCGCTGATCGAGCAACCGGTTCTCGAGGCACCACTCGGCCAGGGCCCATTGCCCTTCGACCGTGTCGGGATAGCTCGGGCGAATGCGTTGGTACTCGGCCTCCTCGGGCCGCGCACGGAGTATCTGTTGCACCTGACCGGTCTGAAGCGTGACCGTGGCGCCGCCGTCGATTCGCACGACGAACTTCTCGCGGGGGTTCTCCTCCGGGTTGAGCAACTCGCCGTCGATGCGGCCGCCCGACTGCAAGACGAACACGTCGGCCGGGCACGAAGCCGCCGCGAGCCAACAGATAATCACAAACCATGCCGCGATGAACCGCTGCATTCCAAACGCCCCTCCTTCTACTCCCCGATAGCGAACAGACTTTTCGCCCTCGCGGGCGAAAACGCCCCTTCTACTATTATACGGGATCGACAGCCGTTCGCGGGGGCGGGCCCCGATTATTTGCAGCGAAGCACGGGCCGCCCCGCCCTTGCAGCGCAGGCAACGCGGTGAACTGGATCCCGGCGTATGGCAACGTCAGGGCCCTCGCCCGGCCGCCCAAACTGCCATAAACACCATCGTGATTGGATCCTCCTTTCTTCTTGCCAACCGCCGCACCGCGTGGCCAGAATGGGGCAGCCAGAAAACATAGCTCTGCCGTTTGCAGGCGGCTCTTCCGTTTCCAGGTGCAGACTGCTTTGCCCCGTGGACGGCACAACGGCGTGTGTCTACTACCTTGGAGCGGGCCCGCGTCTGAAAACGGGAGAGGCAAAAACAATAATCGGGCGGCCTCGCGCATCTAATGGCCAGATGGGCCGCCGAAGAAGCACATCACCCTAAACGCCGTGGACCACGAACAACTCGACCCGGCCGTCGTTGCGGCCTTGTACGCCGACCACGCGGAGCCACTGCGGCGGTTCCTGCTCGGGCTATTGAAGGAACCTGCCGTGGCCAATGACGCCCTCCAGGCTACGTTCGCGAAAGTGGTTCAGGTGGGGCATACCACGGCGGCTGAGTCGCGCAAGGCGTGGCTCTTCCAGGTGGCCTATCGGGAGGCAATGGCCGGCCGGCGGCGGGAGGCGGTCGCGTCCCGAGCCGTTCGGCACGCGGCCTGGTCCACCAGGGACCATGACGATCCGGCCGACCTGCCGGTCATCCGATTCGAGGCCGTCGAGGCAGTGCGGGCGGCGCTGGCGAAATTGCCCGAGAAGCAGCGGCGGGTTGTTCACATGCGTATCTATGAAGACAAGACCTTCAAGGCCATCGCGGAGGAGTTGGGCATTCCCCTGGGCACGGCCTTGGCCCGAATGCGCACCGCGCTCGGCAAGCTCCGCAAAAGCGAGCCGTTGCGCGATTACCTGTAACGGTACGGGATACCTGAGGCGCCATGCAATACGACAAGCCTGAAGACCTCGATTGGCTGGCCTTCTGCTACATCGCCGGCGAGTTGCCGGAGGCTGAGGCAGACGCCTTCGAGACCCGCATGGCCGACGACCAAGAGGCGCGGGAGGCGGTCGCACGCGCCGTCGGTCTGGCGTTGATGCTGGCCGGGACTGATCCAAAGGGGCAGCATTCGCGGACCGTTTCTCAAGCTGCAAGCGCGCGGCGGCACGCGCGCATCCCGCGGCGCGTGGCATGGGTGGCAGTCGCGGCTGCTGCCTGCCTGGCCGGGGTGTGGGCCTATCAGTCGTTCCAAGGGCCCGCAGACCAAGCTGGACCACCGGAGCAGTTGGCAGATGACGGGGAGGCGACGATCTCGGACAGTCCATCTCAACAATTGGCTTTGCTCTGGAGCCGCACTCGCGAGGAACTGGCCATTTTGCTCCATGACCATTTGGTTTCCGATTCCGCCGACAACGACGAGCCTTTCGAGGAGGTCGCTTGGTTTCCTACCGAAGATGAGGCCGATCCGGACCTGCTGACCGACGACGATACGTTGGCGGTCAATGATCCGCCGACCTGGATGCTGGCGGCCGTTCGGGCCGGCTTTGGGGGCGCGGCAACCGGAGCCTATGGCCCTTCCAATCCCCAGGAGAATTGAGTTGTGAAGAAGTGCCTGGCGTTATGGTGCGTATCGATCTTGCTGGCGGCCGGCGCGGCCGTGGCGTTCGATGAGCCGCGGAACGAGGACCGCACGGCCGAGCCTCGCGGGGCACTCGAAGCGCCGAAGGGCAAGAAGCAGTCACGGCCGCCCCATCCTTTCGCGCCCGAGCGCGAAGCTGCCGCCATGGCGTTCGTGCGCCGCCATCATCCCGAGTTGGCGCGGTTGCTCGAAAACCTTAAGAAGACCGACCTTCGCGAGTACCATCGGGCCGTCGGCGCCCTGTACACCGCTAGCCAGCGTCTGGCCAATGTCCAGCAGCGAAACCCGGAACTGTACGAGCGAGAAATCCGAGAATGGAAGCTCAAGTCGCACATTCAACTGCTGGTGGCCCAAACCAGGATGACGCCGGACGACGAGACCTTGCGGCAGGTGCTTCGCAAGTCTCTTATCGAGCAACTGGAACTGCGCAAGGCCAAGCTGGTTGAAGAGCGCAACAGGCTTGCCGAGCGTCTGGAGAAGATGGACCAACAAATCAGTGAAATGAAGCACGATCTGGCGACCCTGGCGGACAAGCAGATGGACGTGCTTCTCCGTGACAGGAAGAAGCACAACATCCAGGAGGAGAGCGGCCGCGGCGTCCCCCGAGACAACGATGGCAAGCGCGAGGACAATGGTCCCCGCGGCAACGGCCGGCACCAGGCCGGGCGGACGCCCCTGAAATCGTCTTTGTGAGGCATTGGTACCGTTCTCGCGTGAATTCCGCGAGGGCGCGCAAACCATGAGTGTTTTCCTTTCCCCCCTTTTTCAAGGAGTACGTTATGAAGCGACTGTTGTGGAGCGTGGGTCTTGTATTGTTCGTCGGCCTGAGCACGGCTCTCGCCGAACCTGCGAAGGAAGCCCCCAAGAAGGCGCCCCTCACCGAGGAGCAGAAGGCCGAGCGGGCGAAGAAGTGGGCCGAGAACGTCGAGAAGATGTTCAAGAACAAGGACAAGAACAACGATGGCAAGCTGACCCTCGAGGAACTCAAGGGCAAGACCACCAAGCCCGAGGTCATTGAACGCATGGAGAAGCTCATGAAGGCCAAGGACAAGGACGGCGACGGCGCGCTCACCAAGGAGGAGCTGCTGGCCAAGCCCGAGAGGAAGAAGGGCCCGGGCAAGAAGAAGGCCGTGGAGAAGAAGTAGAGTCGGCATCGAGCGTCCGTGTCTCCGGCCGGCGTTGGCCGGAGACCGGACGACCTGCAAGCGACTTGCTGGAGTCGAAAGTTTTCAAGTATTTCCCTTTCCAAGGAGGATCGCCATGATGCGAGCACTGCTGAGCCTGGTTTTGGTACTGATGGTCGGCCTGTCGGCAACGGCAGCCGAAGTTGCGAAGAGGAAGGAACCGCCGCGGAAGTCGGTTGCAGTCAAGCCGGCTCCGAAGACACCGGCCCAAATCGCGGAGGCCAAGGAGGCCGCCGCCAAACGTCAAAGGGAAATGCTCCAGAAAATGCCCCCGGCCGCTCGAGCTGCATACATGGCCAGGCGGAATGCCGGCCAGACCAAAGCCCGAGCTGCCGCGGTTGCCCGAGAGCTGAAGCGGGCGAAAGGGGCTGTTGTGACGTTGGAGAAGCGGCTTGCCGCGGCTGCCAAGGCCGCCGCCGAAGCGGACAAAGCGTTGGCGGAAGCCGTCGCCAAGGCAGAGCAGGAGCAGAAGGAACTGCTTGCCAAGCGGAAGGCCGAACTCGAAGCCAAGCGAGCAGCGGCTACCAAGAAACACAAGGCCGAAGCAGCCAAGAAACGGGTCGCCAAGAAGCCTGAAGCCAAGAAGCCTGCCCCGCCGAAGCAGGTCGCGCCCAAGAAGGGTGGGTGCAAGAGGGCGAAAGCCACCACGCCGGCAGCCAAGAAGCCGGAAGCAAAGCCCGAAGTCAAGAAGGCCTGCCGCTTGAAGCCGGCTGAAAAGCAGCCGGTGGCCAAGCCTGCCGGGAAACCCGCCGAGAAGTAGCCGTTCCGATCCGTTCGGCCATGGACGCACGCATTTGCGTCCATGGCCTTCTTTCCTGATCCCGATCTGAACCCGGTCTTTCGCATCAGGTGGTGGGTTCAAGCGTGATGACCATCCGATTCCCGAGGCACACCGGTCCCGGCACGGAGTCTCATTGTCATTTTCACACCAGGCCAATTCGTCCGTGCATTCAGCGCATGAAGAAAGCCCGCCGAAACGGGCTTTCAAGTATCCCCGAGAGGGCTCGAACCTCTAACCTTCGGCTCCGGAGGCCGACGCTCTATCCAATTGAGCTACGGGGACACTAGTAAAAAGGCCGAAGCCGCTCTGGAATCTGCCCAACTGGCAAGAGCAAATCCCCCAAGATACGGTCAAGCCATTTCATCTCATATATCGTGATATTTCGGGGATTGGCGGAAACATGTGAATCGGCATGTACGCAGGCGAGTCTCTCCGAGACTCGTGTCTCAGCGCCTCGAAAAGCCGCTGCTACGGTTGGGCCATTTCAACCCCTACGTTTCGCAACCTGTATTCCATAAATTAAGTCTACCGCGCGGGCGACCCGCGGGGAAGTGGGGGGCTATGCTTGCTCCTCCGCGTCGGCCCGCTGGGGCGGGTGATTGGGGAAGCAGAGGCCGAAAATGGTGAAACAGGCGGCGCACAGCGCGGCGCAACTGAGCCAAATGCCGGTCCAGTCGCGGGTGAGAGTGTCGCCGGTCCCGCTGGTAAACCACTCGCCGATCTGGCCGCTGACGAAGCCGCCGGCGAAGAATCCCAAGGCGATGACGAAGGTGCCGTAGACGGTTTGCATGCTGCCGCGGACGTCGGACGGTGCGATCCGGTCGACGTACATGTACGCCACCGCCAGGAACGCGCCGAAACAGAGCCCGTGCAAGGCTTGTCCGACCGTGGCTAGGGTCAGCATGCCGGCAAAGGGGAGTTCGAGGCCAAACGCCAGCGAGAAGAGCACGCAACGGAGCGTGTAGGCGGCGAGGCCGAGCATCATGGTCCATTTGAACCCCAGCCGCAACAGGAAGAATCCCAGAAGCGCCAGTACGGCGACCTCGCATATTTGCCCAATCGAACTGATGCTCTGCTCGTAGGCGCCCCACCCTCCGATATCGAGGATCGAACGGAGGAAGGGGCTGTACCAGGTGACGACGAACTGGTGCGCGATGGCGATGAAGAAGCTGACGATCACCAACACCAGGAAGTTCCGGCTTCGCAGCATCGAGACGACGTATCCGGGTGCATACTGGCGGTCGGAACGCTGCTGCGCCGGTGTGTGGGGCAGCGTGAGGCAGTACACCGCCATCGCCAGGCCCGCTACGCCCGAAAGGACGAACGCAATGGCCCGGCCGCGGTGGAGCGCGTCGCCCTCCAGGCCGCGGAGCCACCAGAACTCGATCAAATAAGCGGGCACAATGAAGCCCAGGGTGCCGAAAATGCGGATCCACGGGAACTCCATCTCACTGTTCTTCAGATGGCCGAACGCGACCGAGTTCGACAGCATGAGCGTCGGAACGTAGAGAATCGAGTACAGCGTTCCCAACAGAATGACAAGCCACACCTGGCTTTGGAAGGCGATGGCGATCATAAGCAGTCCGCCGATGAGGTGGCAGAATGCCATCACGTACTCCGTGGCGAACATCCGGTCGACGAACTGGCCAATGATAAACGGGGCGAAAATGGGCCCGACCGCCAGGGCCGCCCCGAATATGCCCACCTGCATGCTCGAGAACCCCAGCGCGTACACCACGTAGACCGACGCAATCGGCAGGTAGCTCCCCTGCACGAAGTACTGCAAGAACATCATGAGAGAAAGCCGGCCAAGCAACGGAAACGAGGAAAAGGTCGCCGGAGCCGCCGAAACGCTGCTCGTCTGGGTCATGATTGCCTTCCCGTATCCGTAGAATAGGATGTATCACCTTCACCGGGCCACCACCGCGGCACGGCCAGCGGCGATTCTACCAAGACGCTCGCAGCATGGCCACGGGTGCAAGTGGCCCAGGCGAGGCAAGATTCTGTGGAACGTACGACTGGCACGTGGCGAGTGCTGGAGTGCCGGCTTCAGCCGGTCAGAAAAGCCGCCTAAAAGCGGGACTCCAACTCGCTGCAAGTCCGTTCCTGCAGCCGCCTTGCGTGCCTCGAAGAATCAGACAATCCCGTCGCAGACAGTCATTCTACGAGCCGGGGCGTTGCACTGGTCGCCGTGAGACTGCAATAGTCCATCCGTGGACGACCGATTAGCTTGCCGGTGCCCGCGGTGGGGAATACAATACATCATACAACACTGCATTAGTCAACTTGCCCAGTCAGATGCCTGTGGATCGATCTCAGCGAAAACGCGCCCCTCGGGACTACCTCGCACGCCGGGAGCAATGGCGCGTGCTGCTGATGGTAGCGGCGTTGGGATTGGTACTTCTCGTGGCCCGGGAAATCCGCCACGGGCCGACCATCGGCCGTGCTTTGGAGGCAATGTTCGGTCTGCCTGCGGAGGATGAAATACCTCGCGAGGTTGGGGTGGATACCCGCCTCCAGGAAGGCGGAATTGATGAAATCCCCGGTACGTTCGTTTCGCCGCGCGAGGTCGAACCGCCAGCGGACTCGTCCGGCGATTACTTCCCGGGCGTGAATCCGGAGCATCTGGCCACGGTGCGGGACGACACGTTCTTCCGCGCCGCGGAGCATGACGCATGGTTTCATCTCTTGCAGCTTCTTGGCGAGACCGAGCCTGCCAAGTTGCAAGAGGCTTCCAGAGGTCGGGTGAGCTTTGTGCAGCTTTTCCAGCAGTCGGGCGATTATCGGGGGCATGTCATCCGGCTTCGGGGGACGGTGCGCCGTGCCTTTCCGCTCCGGCCGCCCAAGAACGATTACGGAATCGAGCGTTATTATCAGCTTTGGCTCTTCCCCGACGATAACCCTTCGTCGCCGGTGATTCTCTACTGCCTGGAGCTTCCCGAGGACTTTCCGACCGGTATGACGCTGGTCGAGCGGGCCGAGGTGGTTGGGTTTCATTTTAAGCGTCTGGCGTACGAGTCGGCCGACACCTTGCGCGCGGCGCCTACCGTGCTTGCCCGCAACATCCGATGGCAGAGGGCGCCGGCGGCAGGCCCGATTGAGCCGCCCGATCCGGGATCGCCCTGGACGATACTTGCCGTCGCGGCGCTCTTCAGTGCAGGATTGGCCACCTACATCTATTGGCGAACGCGACCGGCCCGTACAAACGCGGAGCGGCCGGACACTCTGGTCGGCCTTCCTGAGACAAATAATAAGGATTCGCAACCGTGACGCGGCATTGGATTCTTGCGTTGCTCTTGATGATTTGGAGCGTCGGCCTCTTGCAGGGCGGGGCGGGCGAGGACCCGCTGCCTCCGCAGCCGGAACAGGTCGATGTTTCGCCGGAGCCCCTCCCCAAGGACGCGCCTGTACCCGCACCCGAGGCCGACCCGCAACCGCAGGGTCCCATCACGGGTTCGCGCGATCTGCTCAACCGGTTTGGCATCGACCAAAGCCAGTTCGATCGTCTGCTCGACCACCAGCCGTTCGGGCCCGACGACGAAGAGACCATGCTGCGAGTGATGTACCGGCTGGACCGGTTCCGGCTGGTCGACGTCGAGCGCTGGGCCCGTCCGCGTTTTCCCGTTGATGAGGTCTTCTCCGCGCCCAGCGAGTCGCGAGGGGAACTCTTCTGGCTGTCGGGGCGGGTCACCGCGGTCGAAACGCTCGCGCCGGTGCCCGAGGTGGTCGAACGGTTCGAACTGCCTGCGTTTTACCGGTGTACGCTCCAATTGGAGCCACAAGGCCAACCGGCGCAAGTGCTCGTGAAGAACATCCCGGTCGAGTGGAAGATCCGGGAAGGCGCGTTGGACGAGCGGGCGACGGCGTACGGCATCTTCTTGAAGTTCGCCGGCCGGGAAGCCGACGCGGCGCTCCCGGTGTTCGTCGCCCCGCGGATCGCCTGGCATCCCTCGACCCTGCTTGGCGACCTGGGAATGGACGTCGGCCTGCTGGAGGACATTCAGAACCGGCGCCCGTTGACCGCTCGCGATCGTGAGGCATTCTACCAGCTTCTGGCGGCGGCGGGCCGTGCGAAACCGGGACAGCTATCGCAGGCTGCGCAGCAGGCGTTTGCCACCGCGCCGAAGTCGTTTACGTGGACCGATCCTCACGACCAGCACCACTGGTCGGTCGTGCCGCTGTTCAACGAGCCGGAGCGGCACCACGGGATGCTGGTGGAACTGGAGGGCACCGCGCGCCGCGCGGAACGCATCGAGGTGCACGACCCCGACATCGTCGCACGGTTCGGAATCGACCATTACTACCAAATCGCCCTGTTCACCCAGGACTCGCAGGGAAACCCGCTCTGGTTCTGCGTGCGCGAGTTGCCCGAAGGCATGCCGCTGGGCGCCGATGCCGAGTATTCGGAACACGTGCGGGTTGCCGCGTTCTTTTTCAAGACGTGGGCGTATCGCCGCGGCACGATGCCGGAAGAAATCTCCGCCGCCGAAACGGGCCCCTGGCAATTGGCCCCGCTGCTGATCGGCAGCCAAGCGGTATGGTATCCGCCGGTGATCCCCAGGCCGAATCCGTACATTGGGATCATCGCGGGCGGGCTGTTCGTGCTGACGCTGGTCGGTGTGTGGATTGCCGCATGGCGGTACAGCCGCGGCGACCGCGAGTTCCATCGCCGGACGATTTCCAAGGAGTACGCCATTCCGTCGGGGGTCTCGCTGGACGAGATGGGATTCGAGGCTTCGTCCGAGCCCGACTTCCGCCATCTTACCGAGGTTGACAGCGCTGCGCCGTCGCCTGACAGCACGGCAATGTCGGCCGAAGAGGGAGAAACCGGGGCGACGGGGTAACGGCGGGGAATTGCCGGAGCCGGTTTGCCCATTTCACCACGCCATAGTCGCGCTTGCCTCCGTTGCGTACAATCCCAATGGGTTCCGGCCGCAATCTGCCCGGCATTGGAATCTGCCACAGACTCTATCAAACCTCCGCGAGGCCCCACGAGCCATGACAAACGACGCCCCCAACGACTTCCCTTTCCGCGGGCTGGGAACGCTTGCTTTGCACGCGGGCCAGCAGCCCGACCCCACCACGGGCTCCCGGGCCGTGCCCATCCACCAGACCACCAGCTACTGCTTCCGCGATACGCAGCACGCGGCCGACCTGTTCGCGCTGAAGGAGATGGGTTGGATCTACACCCGCCTGATGAACCCCACGACCGACGTGTTCGAGCAGCGGCTGGCGGCCCTCGAAGGCGGCGTAGGTGCATTGGCGCTTAGCAGCGGGCAGCAGGCGATTAGCGTGGCGCTATTCAACCTGGCCCACGCCGGGCAGCATATCGTCTCGGCCGCGGCCCTCTACGGCGGCACGCTCACGCTGTTTGGTCAAACATTCAAACGGCTGGGCATCGACGTAACATTCGTCGATGCGACACGGCCCGAGGTGGTCGAGGCGGCCATCCGGCCGAACACGCGGGCCGTGTACATCGAAACGGTGGCCAACCCGAAGAACGACGTGCTCGATTACGAGGTCCTGGCCGACGTGGCCCATCGCCACGGCCTGCCCCTGGTGTGTGACAACACGGTCATGACCCCAACCCTGTTCCGCCCATTCGACCACGGGGCCGATATCGTCGTGTACAGCACCACGAAGTTCATCGGCGGGCATGGCACGAGCATTGGCGGCGCCATTGTCGACAGCGGCCGGTTCGACTGGGCGAAGGACCCCGGTCGCTGGCCTCAGTTCACCGAGCCCGACCCTTCGTACCACGGCGAGATCTTCCACGAGGCGGTGGGCGAGTTGTGCTACATTATCACGTGCCGCACGCACTGGCTGCGCGACCTGGGCGGGGCCATGAGCCCGATGAATGCCTTCCTGTTCCTGCAAGGCATCGAAACGCTGCACCTGCGCATGCCCCGCCACTGCGAGAACGCCCAACAGGTGGCCGAGCACCTCGAGGCCCACCCGCAGGTTGCGTGGGTCAACTATCCCGGCCTCGCCTCGCATCCCGGGCATGACCTGGCGAAGCGGTACTTTCCGAAGGGTTGCGGGTCGATCCTGGGCTTTGGCATCAAGGGCGGGCGCGCGGCGGCGCAGCGGTTCATCGAGTCGGTCCGGCTCGCCTCGCACCTGGCCAACATTGGCGACGCGAAGACGCTCGTGATCCATCCCGCCTCGACTACCCACTCGCAGCAGACCGACGCGGAGCTGCTAGCCGCAGGCATTTCCGACGACTACGTGCGCGTCAGTGTCGGGCTTGAGGACGTCGACGACATCATCACCGACCTGGATCAGGCGCTGGCGGCGTCGGGAGAGTAGTACTGCGTTCAGAACGCGCTACCGTCGACCGGCTGCCCGTCGCGGCGATTGCCCAGCCGTAGCCAGACCGTCGTGTCGATGCTGTAGCTGATCAAGCGGACTGCGCCGTCGCAGAACACGGCGTTGAAACCGCTGGCGTGGGCGCTGCCGAACTTCCGGTCGTATTCCGTGCCACCGCGGTCCTGAAGGGGCTTTTCCACGGTGGTCCCGTTGGTGAGCGTAACAAAGCGAATGGTGTCGAAATTGGAGCCGGCAAACACCCCTTCATCGTCGCCCGCCGAGAGGGTCGATTTCTCGTACGCATCGGGCCGAAGGTATTTTTCGCCAACCATGATCGTGTTGCTGGTACCGTCGCGGACTTCAGCTACCGTCACCTCGCTCCGCTGATAGGCGATCCCGGTGAACTTGGCCGGGTCGGAGCGCCAGTCATGGGTTTCGGCCTCCTCGACGGTCATCGGGCCGGTCACGTCGAGTTGCTGGTAGGTGCCGGCGTTCGAGGCGTAATCGATCTTGGCGTTGAGTTTAACGGGATTCGTCGCGTTGCGGAAGGTGACCGAGGCCGGGCGCAGATTGGGCCGTCGACGGCTGGGGCAATGGTAGATGCCCAACGGCGACTGCATACGCTCGACGGCCAGGTCCTTCTTCTCCACCTCCGTCTTGCCGCGCCCCAGATCGTACAGGGCCTGCTGTTCCAGGAAAGGGAGAATGTTGAAGTCCCAACCACCCGGCTGCGCCTTGCCAAACCCGCGGTCCGGATCACCGGTCCAATACTGGGTCCAACCGCCCGTCGGATAATGGCCGTGGATCGACTCGTGGTTCAGAAAGGCCAACCCGATCTGTTTGAGGTTATTTGCGCACTGCAGTCGCCTGGCCGCCTCTCGGGCCGATTGCACGGCTGGCAGCAGCAGCGCAATCAGAATACCGATAATGGTGATTACCACCAAGAGTTCGACGAGTGTAAAACCGGCCACGGCCGGACTTCGTGCCAAACGTCGCATGGCCTTGCTTTCACAACAAGTGACCTTCATTTCGCCGCAGGTCAACGGCCTCGTCGCCGCGACATCAACATCACGGCCATTCCGATCCCGAGCAGGACGGCGGCCGAAGGCTCCGGTATGAAGGCGGTTTCAAGGCCGTATTTCTGCGCCAGGTACCATCCAACGGCATTGTGTTGCTTCTCGGTCAGCGCCCGGTCGAAGACCAGTACCTCGGCGATCATCCCGTCCCAGCGGTAGTTGCTCCCGTCGGCGTACGCTCCTAGACTTAGCGCCACGCTCGTATCGTTCATCGACGCCGCCGGACTCGATGCGATCCCCTTGAGGATACCATCGAGGTATGCCTCCGTCGCAACGCCGGGCACCCAGCGACCCGTGTAAATGTGCCATTCCGTGTCCGGCGAGCCGAAGGATGCGTCCATGCTGCTTTGGTATGTCGCAGGGTTCTCTTGCACGGTGAAGAAATTGCGAGTCATTGCCCACTCACGCTGATTGGTGGTGGTCTTATACTGCGCCGCGATTGCCTGAGAGCCGCCGGTGCCCTCGCGACGGGCGACTGCGATGACGGTCAGCCCCTCGGTGTTGTTGTGGAAGTCGCCGTCGCCGGCCGACAACCAGTCGTTGCTGCCATCGAACTTCAGTGCGGGATATCCGCCAAGCTGATCCTGCCGCAGGATCGGTTGGGACGCGACGGTCGTTTGCTGCATGATGCGGTTGTTGCCCGAACTGTCCTGCCAACCGCGGGCGCGGTAACTACTATCGGACGACTCGTAGACGAGTTGGGTTCCGTTGTCGATCTGATACCACGCCTGCAAGCCGCTAATCCTGGCCGGATTGAGCGCAGGTGCGAGGGACGCCTCGTAGTGGGCGGCGATCTGTTCCTCGCTGAGCGCCTTGCTGTAAACAGCCACCTCGTCAATCTGGCCGGGGAAATACCTTGTCGTTTGGGTCGTGACGTTCTGGACGCCGATCCAAAGCGGAGCGCTGCCGCTGTGGAGCGATGCGGGAATGCTGCTGGTCAACTCGCCCACCATGCTGCCATTGACGTAGAGCTTCATAGATTCTGAAGGTGTGTACGTGGCCGCCAGGTGATACCACTGGTTCGGGGCAAGTACCTCGCCGGCCGTGAAGTCGAACTCGCCCTTCCACACACCATTGTCGGAGATAGCGAAGTTGGCCTTGCCGTTCGTATAGACCCGCAAGGTGTACGATCGCTGGTCTCCGGACCCGGAGTACTTGCTCACAACACCGGGCGCCCCGCTTAAATCTGCTCCCGCGTCGAGCTTCACCCAAGCCTCAAGCGTCAACGGTCCGGTGATGTCCAATGGAGTTGGTTGGGATGCGCCCTCCGTCCACTCGACGTAGTTGTCCGTGGCGTCGAAAACGGGCGCCAGGTTGTCCGCGGAAAAGCCGGGCCACGTCGGCGGCTGCGGCCCGCTCTGGGCCAACTCGCCGGAAGCGAAGTTGCGGTAGAGGCCGTGCAGTGCCTGGCCCGTCCCGATGTTGGTCGAGTACGTGCTGCTGCCGGCATAGAGTGGCTGTTCCAACCGGTAGTAGGCTGCCGGCCCGTCCTTGATCACTGCATCGCTGTACGAGACAGCTCCCACGCCGGCTCTCGGGAAGAGTGCCCAGAACGCGACGATAGAACTGACCAGCAAAGTCGTTTTGCGCCCGCGGGGGACGATGGCCGATAGTTGCATCGCGACACTCCTTATTCTGACGAGGTTCACAGGCCGAGTTATTTTCGCTTGGCCCCGACTAACACGGAATAGCACATGCGCAGCCTGATCATGCGCTGGGTCGAGAACAGCACACGATACCGTTCGCACGCGAACTATTGTGGTCTGAACGCCGGCCCTTTTCAAGTCCCAAAAGGGATTCTGCATCAGAATGTACTTACGGACACAGGCGGCCCCCATGCGGGGGAGGGGGGGCCTTGCGTTTCTAGCCGACAGCCCCCCGCTGGATTGTGTTCAACACTCACCCTCACGCCGCGGCCAATGCCTTCTCGGCCGCCTCGCGGATGTGCTTCTCGGAGGGGTCCTTCCGGCTGTCGCGAAGCCGGGTGTAGACCTTCGCGGCTTCGGCCTTCTTGCCGGCAGCGGTGAGCCGCTCGGCGAGAATAAGACAGTTCTGCGTCTGCTGGATGCGCTCCCAACCCTCGGCGCCGTCGGCGGCCTTTAGCAGGAGGTCGGCATCGCGGGCGTCGGCAATCAGCGCCAGGCCGTGGCCGGCGGCCAGCCGCACTTCGCGGTCGGGATCGGCGAGCGACTCGCGCAGGGAAGCCGCCGAGCCCGAGTCGGCCAGCGCGGCAAGGCCGTGGATGCAGTTCAGTCGGCACTTGCCGTTGGTCTTCGGCAGCGCCGCCCGGAATTGCTCGGCCGCGCCGTCGCGGATGGCAACCAGGGCCATGGCGGCCGGTTCCACAAGGTCCTCGTCGTCCAGCACCTTGCCCAAGGCCGCGCAGGCCTCGCCCCGGCCCGACCATCGCAGCAGTTCGCACAGGTACCGCTTGTTGTGAGTGGCGACGTCGTCGCCACCCAGCTTCCGGCAAAGCACTTCGACCAACTGCCGCCGCCCGCTCTCGTCCTTGACCACCAGCACGTGGTTGGCCAGGCAGTGCAGGGCGTAGTGCGGCTTGACGTTTTCGGCGGTGCCGGGCTCGCCGAGCATGTCCACCAGGCCGGCAACGAACTCGGGACCGCCCTGGTGGATCTCGGCGACCGCGCGTTCGATCTTCTCCTTGTCGATGTTCTCGGTGTACATGCCGCGGCCGTCGGGGTCGGGCATTTGGGCAACCAGATTCTTGAGCTTCTCAGGGACTGACATGGTTTACTTCCTTTGGCTCTTGTGTCTTAAGTGATGTGTGGGATGGTACGGGCAGGCTTGCGCTCCGAACACAACTCCGGTCGCGCCGCCGAACGCTCCGGCGCCGCTTACAGGAACCAGGGCGCTCGCATCGGCTGGTTGACCAGGCGGTTGGCCTCCTCGTCGCCGACGACCTGCTCGGTGTCGGGGTCGAACCGGATGGTCCGATTGCAGCGGAAGGCGACGTTTGCCAGGTGGTAGATCGTTGCGACACGCTGGGTGACCTCGGCATTGCCGCCAGCCTGCTTGCGCGTGCGGATGGCCTCGTCGAAGCGCACCAGCGGCTCGGGCTCGGGCATTTCGTCGAGCTTCCGGCGGTCCTCCTCGCTGAGCATCGCGAGGAGTTCGCCCTCGCCGGTCTTCGCTTGCTGGAGGCGGTCGTAAGGTTTTCCCCACTCGCCGCTGTCGAGCACCAGGGTGAAACCGTCGGCGTATTTCAGTTCGGCCCAGCCCCACATGCCGCAGGCGTGCGGGTGGGCGATGGGGGCGTGGGGGACGACCTCGACCGGTGCGGTCAGGTCGCGGCCGTACTCGTAGGCCGGGCGGTCGAGGTGGTGGTTGGCCATGTCGGCCAGCCCGCCGCCCTCATAGTCCCAGTAGCCGCGGTGGGTGCCGCCGACGCGGTGGCTGTTGTAGGGTCGATGCGGCGCCGGGCCGCAGTACATGTCCCAGTCGAGCGAGCCGGGCACGGGTTCGACGTTGAAGACGACTTTGCCGCTCCACTGGGCAACCTTTTTGCCGCCGCGCTGAACGATGACCGTATCGCACTTCTTCAGCAATCCGCTCTCGAAGATCTTGCGAAGCTTCCGGTTCCCGCCGAAGCGGCCGAACGTGCAGATCTGGAAGACGCGCCCGAACCGCTTCTCGGCGTCGGCCATGGCGCGGCCCTCGGAAATGAAGCGGCACATAGGCTTTTCGCACATCACGTCCTTGCCGGCCGCCATGGCGGCGATGCTGATCAGGGCGTGCCAGCCCGGCGGCGTGGCGACGGCCACCACGTCGATGTCCTTGCGTTCCAGCACGCGGCGGAAGTCGGTATAGGTGGTCTTGTTATCGGCGCTTTCGCAGTATCGCACGTCGCAGGTGGCAAGCCTGCGGATGCCCGGCCCCATGCTGTTGAACGTGCCGTTGCCGCGGCCGCCGGCGCCGATCAGCGCCCCGCCGAACTCTTCGCTGGGCGGCGTCTGGCCCTGGCCCAGCACGTTGCGCGGCACGACGGCCAGCGCCGCAACACCGGCGGCCGTGCTCTTGAGGAATCGCCGTCGAGTATGTCCCGGCTTTCGAGCGTTCATGAGTGATCCTCCTGAAAATCGGTGGGATCGCCGCACCTTCGGCACGGCGACGTGGTGAGATCGCAAATGCTGACGATGCCGGCGATTGTATCCGATCTGCGTGCAGAAAGCACCAGGGCGGCAATTTGGCCAGGTACAGGTCGTTTCCAAGCAGGACCCGGCCGGATATAATCGGCTTACTAGTTGCATATATCCCGGCGAGCGGGGGCCGTGAGGCCCCTGTTTCTGCGAGGCATCCGATTACCCCATGACTGACCATCAGGAGCGCGACCGAGCGTTGGAAAGCAGCGACAGCGACCGCCATGCACGGCTGCTTCCGTTCGCCCAGTCGGTCACCTTCGATGCGCCCTTTTCGCTTCAGCACGGCGGATGCCTGCCCGAGGTCACCGTCGTATACGAAACGTACGGGAAGCTCAATGCCGCGGGCGATAACGCGGTGCTCATTTGCCATGCACTTTCGGGCGACTCGCACGTGGCTCGGCACCACCCGGCCGACGATCCCGGTTGGTGGGACCTGGTGGTCGGGCCGGGCAAGTCGATCGACACCGAGCGGTACTTCGTCATTTGCCCCAACCTGCTGGGCGGCTGCCGGGGCACCACCGGCCCGAACAGCCGGAACCCGGCGACCGGCCGCCCCTACGGCGCCGACTTCCCGGTCATCACCGTGGCCGACATGGTCGAGGTCCAGCGCATGCTGCTGGACCGCCTGGGTATCGAACGGCTGCGGTGCGTGGTGGGCGGGTCGCTGGGCGGGTTCATGGTGCTCGACTGGGCTACCCGGCTACCCGAACGCACCGCCGGCGCCTTGGCAATCGCTACCGCCCCCCGCCTGACCAGCCAGGCCCTGGCGTTCGACATTGTTGCGCGGAACGCCATCATTCGCGATCCGCACTTCCACGGCGGGCAATACTACGATCGCCCGGAAGGGCCCCTGGTGGGCCTCGCGCTGGCGCGCATGCTCGGGCACATCACGTACCTGTCGCGCGAGGCGATGATGCAGAAGTTCGACGCCAACCGCCTCCGCCCGCATGATATCCAGACCCAGTTCGAGACGAAGTTCTCCGTCGGCTCGTACCTGGCCTACCAGGCCGACCGGTTCGGCGAGCGGTTCGACGCGAACAGCTACCTGACGCTCAGCATGGCGCTGGACCTGTTCGACCTGGGCGCCACGCCAGCGGAGCTTGCCGCGAACCTTGCCCGCTCCACGTGCCGGTGGCTGTTGATCAGCTTCACCAGCGACTGGCTCTTCCCAGCGTTCCAGTCGCGCGAAGTGGTTGGTGCTCTGCTGGCACAGGACCGGCCGGTCAGCTACTGCAACGTGGCGAGCAATTGCGGGCACGACGCTTTCCTGCTGCCCGACGAGTTGGACAGCTACGGCGAACTGATGCGATTCTTCTTGGCCAATCTGGATGCTCCGCCGAACCCGTCGGTCGACCGCTGCGTTGCCGACGCCTGCGACTGCGACATCGAAAGCCACAGCCTCACGAGCATCTTCCACCACCGCCACCGGCTCGACTATGACCGCATTGTCGAACTGATTCCACCGGAGGCGAGCGTGCTCGACCTGGGCTGCGGCACCGGCGGCCTGCTGGCCCGGCTGCGCAGCCGGGGCCACGAGCGACTGG